>CAXSEH010000064.1:0-14786 GCA_964236345.1 uncultured Bdellovibrionales bacterium | reverse complement strand
CATGAAATGGATCACCTTGAAGGAATGCTTTTCATCGACCACATCAGTTTCACAAAAAGTAACAAAATAAAAAACACGATCAAAAAAAGCGGCTATCCCACCAAAGAACAAATGGAAGAAGAGCGGGAAAAAAAGAAGGCCGAAATCAGTAAGAAAAAAGAACTGACGCGGGCTTAAGCGAATGAATGCGCGCTTCCGCATGGTTTTTCTTGGAACTCCTGACTTTGCGGTCAAGCATTTGCAAACTTTGTTGAAAAATAAAAATTACGAAGTGGTCGGCGTGGTTACCCAGCCCGACCGACCGGCGGGGCGCAAGATGCAACTGACCCCTTCGCCCGTTAAATCTGCCGCTCTCGAAAATGATTTGAAAGTTTTTACTCCCGAAAATTTACGGAAAGAGCCCGTCCAGTTCGATGCGATCAAAGCGTTAAACGCCGACGTTGCGGTCGTCGTGGCTTTTGGTCAGATCTTGTCGCAAGAATTTTTAGACAGTTTTAAATTTGGTGCGGTGAACGTTCACGGAAGTCTTTTACCGTTGTGGCGAGGCGCGGCCCCCATTCAACGATCGATTCAATTCGGAGACAACGTCACCGGAGTATCCCTTCAGCGTATGGTTAAAAAATTAGATGCCGGCGCGGTGATCGGCGAAAAAAAAATCGTGCTCGATCATGAAATCAATGCAACCGAACTTTACGAAAGATTAGCGCACTTAGGTTGCGAACTATTAGAAAACGAACTTTTAGCTTACCTCAAAGGCCAAATAACTCCGGTCGAGCAGGACGAAGCGAAAGTCACGATCGCCGCAAAAATAGAAAAAGAAGAAAGCAAAATCGATTGGACGAAGTCGGCGACGGAAATTCACAATAAGGTGCGCGCCTTCACGATGGACCCCGGCACTTACGTTATGTTTCAAGGTAAAAGACTCAAAATTCACAAAACGAAAGTGGTGGAAGGTACGGCCCATTCGCCCTCGCGTATTCAGGAAATTAGCGCCACCGAACTTCTGATTGAAACTGGTAAAGACTTCCTTAGCTTGCTGGAAGTTCAGCCCGAATCTAAATCAAAACTACCCATTCAAGATTTTTTGAAAACCGTGTCTGTAAAAAAAGGGGATCTCTTTGTCTAAAGTGTTGATTGCGCCAAGTCTTTTGTCGGCCGATTTTTCGGAACTCGGTAACGAAATGACAAAGGTGACCGAGGCCGGCGCCGATTGGCTACACGTCGACGTGATGGACGGAAATTTTGTTCCCAATTTAACTTTGGGCATGCCGATCATCAAATCTTTAAAAAAACACGCACGCGTTCCGCTGGACGTGCACCTGATGATTGAAAAACCGGAACGCTACATCGAACAATTCGTCGAAGCGGGGGCGCAGTACCTCACTTTGCACGTTGAAGCCGTTGAATCATCCACCGCGATGAAGTCCGCACTTGAAAAAATACGTAACCTTGGCTGCAAGGCGGGGATCACGTTGCGTCCAAAAACTTCTTTAGACCTGATAAAGCCTTATCTTAATCTGGTCGACCTTGTCCTTGTCATGACCGTCGAGCCGGGCTTCGGGGGCCAAAGTTTCATGCGGGAACAAGTGGAAAAAATTCGTCAGTTAAAGGCGTGGCGCGAACAGGGCCTTGGTCATTACCTGCTCGAGGTTGACGGTGGCGTGGCAGAAGTCACGGCCTCTGAATGTATCGCCGCCGGTGCGGACGTCCTGGTTGCGGGCAGTGCGGTGTTTAATGGGGAAAAGACCGTTGAGAATTACCGTAAAAACATTGACCTATTAAGAAAGTAGGACCAAGATCGCGCACAGTTTCCCGTCTAAATAGCCGATAAAAAAACGTGAAACTTTACCTAGTTTTTTTTATTCTTTTTTTGGGTCCGTATGGTTTTGCCATTCCTGGGACCGAGAAAGGTATTTCTACACTTCGGGAAGGTTTGCGAGCCGAAGCCACGGTGATACTTAAACGGTATCAAGAACTTATGAGAGCACGCGCCGCCAAGACAAAAATAAATTTAGATTTGGAAGATGGAATGTTTTCGTCTATTTACAATAAGGCGGGAATCTTTAGTTCGGAAGAATGCATGGCGGATACGGAAGCCCTGACAACCAAAAAAGAACGAAGCAAAACCGTTCCCTGTGTCGGGATCGGTTGGCCCGATAACAAAGCGGAGATTACCCCGACCGGTGCGCTTGAGTTCGTCGAGGCTCAGGACGAAGAGGGTAATGTGGTTTTGCAAACATACGTTGAAGTCAAATTCAAATATGAACGAATGGGTACCCGCAAGGGAACGGGTTGGATCGCCAACGATTTTCTTTCCGTGAAACCTGTAAACCCTTCGTATAAAGAAATTTTTGTAGAAAAATGGGGACAGGCAAAAAATTGGATTGCAAAGAAATATGAAGATATGTGTACACATTCGCCTAAGGCGTCCGCACCGTTAGCGCTTCCGCGGGCAGCAAATAAAAATATTTTAGACATTGCGAAAACCGCGGAAGCAATCGAAAAAAATATCGAGGTTAAGAATAAAGAACGAAAAACCGTTTCGGAAACGGCAGAGGGGTTGGCCATCGCCGTGGGAAAGTGCGTATTGAGTCCACCAAACAAAGCCCCTGGGGATTTTGAAGGAAATATTGCGTATGATAAGTTTGCGCTACCTGCGATAAAGTCGACTCCGCTCCCTTTGGGCGTCAAAAACGAAGACGGTAAAGAGCTCAGTCGTGAAAACTTACTCGATATCGATGCTTTGGCCAGAACTATATTTGCGGAGATGGCTAGTTGCACGCCGATTGGCGCGCAATATCCAATGGCGGTGGCCCGTGTGATCCGTAACCGCGAAATGGCCATGATCGAAAACGCCAAGTCAGTTACGGAATTCATAAAAAATAATAACGAGCATGATCAAGTAAAAAGTTTGATATCCAAAGCCGCCACTTCGCCGGTGTTATTCAGTGCATGGAATAAGGACGTCATCGATTTTCCCGCCTTGAAGGCGGCCCGTGAATCTCGGGCGGGCGCATTGCGCAGTAAGAGGCACACGGCAAAGGCGAACGCAAGAGCGAATAGAAACATTAAAGCCGACCCGGATTCAAAACTATTTTATAAAAAGAATAATTCTGGATTACTGCATACCCTTTGCCCTCCGTCTGACCCCGAAGGTCAGTGTTACACCGGGGCAAAGCCCGATCAAAATTTGACGGCCGTTTGGAAAAACACTTTGAAAGTGGCCACTGAGGCGATCTTATTTCCTAAGCAGTTCGAAATCAAGACAGCCGAATTAGAAGGCATTAAGCATTACACCTCGAACCGCGATAAATTCTACGACTTCAAAATGGTTCAGCCTTCTATCGAAGGACGGCCAGTTAGCAGTAAACGTTGTCTCAATTTATGGGTGCCATCCCCGAAGAAAAAGAAATAAGACAAACAGCTAGCTCTCGACACGGGGTTTGAATTTCGTCTAGTATGTCGCCTATGAAGACATTTACCCTCAACGGCCAAAGCATCTCCCTTAATTCTTTTTACGAAATGGTAGCGACCAAAGATTCCAATTTTAAATTGGCCGACGGTGCTCGCCAAAAGATGCAGAAATCGCGAGACTATATTGAAGGTCGCATTAAAAATGGCGAAGTGATTTACGGAGTGAACACGGGCTTCGGCGCCTTTTCTTCGGTGCGTATTTCTGATTCCGAAATCGAACAGCTGCAAAAAAATTTAATTCGGTCGCACTCGGTCGGAATTGGCGAACCATTCACGCGCGAACAATCGAAGGGCATGATGATTTTACGCGCGAACGCTTTGGCCCGTGGTCACAGCGGCGTGCGGCCGGCGGTCGTCGAAAAAATTTTAGAATTTTTAAATAATGATATTATTCCGGTGATTCCGTCGCAGGGAAGTGTGGGCGCAAGTGGAGATCTGGCGCCGCTATCTCATTTAGCCTTGGCCTTGATCGGTGAGGGCGAAGTGTGGGGCGGAAGTTTGGTTGCGGTTAAACCCTTAGAGTTAAAAGCGAAGGAAGGCCTTTCTTTGATTAACGGCTGTCAGGTGATGACCGCGATTGGATTACTGGCACTGTACGAAGCGAAGCAATTGATTAAACTGGCAGACATTTCCGGAGCCATGTCGATCGAAGGTTTACGCGGATCCCGAAAACCTTTTGATCCTTTGGTTGCGGCCACTCGACCCCATGCGGGCGAAGCCCCCACCGCACGGAATCTATTGCTGGTGATGGGAGAACGAAGCGAAATTGGCGACAGTCATTTTTCCGCGAGCGTTGATGACCGCGTGCAAGACGCTTACTCGCTACGTTGTATGCCGGCCGTGCATGGCGCGGTCAAGATGGCCATTCAATATGCCGTCGGGGTTCTTGAAACCGAAGCCAATTCTAGCACGGATAATCCGCTGGTCTTCGTTGATGAAGGAAAAATTTTATCCTGCGGAAATTTTCACGGCATGCCGGTGGCCCACGCCATGGATTTTGCGGCGATCGCGATTTCTTCGCTCGCCAGTATTTCCCACGAACGTATTTCTAAATTTATTTCCACTCAGATGAGCGGCCTACCGCCGTTCTTAGCGCCGAACGGGGGGCTTAACTCGGGCCACATGATCGTGCAAGTCGCCAGCGCTTCGCTGGTCAGTGAAAACAAGGTGCTGGCTCATCCCGCAAGCGTTGACTCGATGCCGACCTCTGCAGAAAAAGAAGATCACGTTTCTATGGGGACGATTGCCGCCCGCAAATTTACGCAGATTTTAAAAAATGCGCAGAACGTTGTGGCTATGGAATTTTTAGCGGGCACGCAGGCCCTTGATCTGATCGCGCCGTTACAACCTGCCGCCGGAGTGAAAGTGGCTTACGGCAAAATTCGTGAACATGTTCCCTTTGCAAAAATAGATCGGGTGTTCGCAAAAGATGTCGAAAAAATTCGTCAGCTTTTGCTGAATGGCGAATTAATCAATGCCGTTGAAAAAGTAACCGGTTACCTGGAGGCTTTATGAGTTCACCCCGCGTTGTTCGGGCCCCGACGGGAACGACCTTAACCTGTAAGGGCTGGCTGCAAGAAGCCGCTTACCGCATGATCCAAAATAATTTAGACCCTTCGGTCGCGGAAAATCCAAAGGACCTGGTCGTTTATGGCGGCATCGGGAAAGCCGCGCGAAACTGGGACTGCTTTGATAAAATTTTAGAAGCCCTTAAAAATTTAGAAAATGATGAAACTCTTTTAGTGCAGTCCGGAAAACCCATCGGCGTTTTAAAAACGCACGAAGATGCGCCGCGGGTTTTAATTGCAAATTCAAACTTAGTTCCGAAATGGGCGACCTGGGAGCACTTTCATGAACTGGATAAAAAAGGTTTGATGATGTATGGACAGATGACTGCAGGTTCTTGGATCTATATCGGTACGCAAGGAATCGTCCAGGGAACTTACGAAACTTTTGTGGAAGCGGGTCGGCAGCATTTTAACGGCGACCTCACCGGAAAAATAATTTTAACCGCCGGACTTGGCGGCATGGGCGGCGCGCAGCCCTTAGCCGGGGTTTTTGCCGGCGCTTGCGTCTTAATCGTCGAAGTTGATCCTATTAGTATTCAAAAAAGATTAGATTCGAAATACGTTGACGAATGCGCCGATAATTTGGACGACGCCATCGCGCGAATTCAAAAATATGCGGCGAATGGCGAAGCCAAGTCGGTGGCGGTTCAGGGAAATATGGCCACGGTCATTCATCAGCTGATCGCGAAAAATTTTACACCTGATTTATTAACCGATCAAACTTCGGCGCACGATCCGCTCGTAGGATATATTCCGGAAGGTTACTCGGTTGAAACCGCATCGGTTTTCCGGAAAGAAAATCAGAAGGCGTATTTAGAGGCGGCCTATAAAGCGATGGCGAAACACGTCGAAGGCATGCTTGAAATGAAAAAGCGCGGTGCGATCACTTTTGATTACGGAAATAATTTACGCGCACGCGCGCAAGAGGCGGGCGTCAAAAATGCTTTTGATTACCCGGGATTTGTACCAGCCTACATTCGGCCATTATTTTGTAAGGGCAGTGGTCCATTTCGCTGGGTCGCCTTATCGGGTGATCCGAACGATATCAAAGTCACCGACGATGCTATTCGAAAACTTTTTCCCCACAAAAAAGATTTGCTTCGCTGGCTCGATATGGCCGAAGAAAGAATTAAGTTTCAAGGTTTACCCGCCCGGATTTGCTGGCTCGAATACGGCGAGCGCGCGCAGGCCGGGTTGTTGTTTAATCAGCTCGTAAAAGAAGGGAAAGTGAAAGCTCCGATCGTTATCGGACGGGATCACTTAGACTGTGGAAGCGTGGCTAGCCCCAATCGTGAAACCGAAGCGATGAAAGACGGAAGCGACGCGGTCAGCGACTGGCCCATGTTAAGCGCTATGGCATTAGTGGCTAGTGGCGCTACTTGGGTTTCACTTCATCACGGGGGCGGAGTCGGCATGGGCTATTCGCAACATTCCGGACAGGTCATCGTGGCGGATGGAACCGATGCCGCGGCGAAAAGAATTCAGCGCGCCTTAACCACAGATCCGGCGATGGGCGTGTTTCGCCACCTTGATGCGGGATACGAATTGGCGCGGGAAACGGCCATAAAGAAAGATGTGAAAAGTTGCTGGCTTTAAGCTTTTGCATCTTTTTTAAAATGGCCATGGCATTCCCGTCTAAAGTTATCATTATTCGTCACGCCGAAAAACCCGAAGGTAAATCCGATAACCTTTCGCCCGTCGGTTTCAAGCGCGCGGAAGCTTTCGTTAAAATATTTGATCTGCATCCCGACCTTGCCGAGAACGGACCACCAGATTTTATTTTCGCGGCCAAGTATTTACCCGGCGAAACTAGCAATCGTAGTTACCAGACGGTTGCGCCACTAGCGACCTCGCTAAACCTTGCGGTTGCGACCCCATTTCAAACGGATGATTACGCTCAATTGGCCGACGAAATTTTATCCAATCCCCTTTACAATAATCGCTTCATCTTAATCGCGTGGACGCATTCAAATATTCCAGGATTAGCGAAGCGCTTAGGATCGGCACCCGGAAATAAATGGAACCCGATTGTGTTCGATCGGATGTGGGTTCTTCGCTTTGATGACAAAGGTCGAGCGACCTCGGCCGACCTTCCCCAGCGCCTGATGCCCGGAGATGCTAACTGACAATAATAAGCCTTAAGTCGTGTGGTGAAACCGAAGTTTTCTGGCGATAATTTCTTCGTGGCATCACCACCGAAGGAGCTTTCTTGCGAAAACCAAAAATTGTAAAATGGTGCGGCTATTCTGGGTTTTTTATCTTCTGGTTCTTCGTTGGCTTTTCAGCATTGCGATTAAGCGATACGGGTTCGCAAGGTTTAAAGTACAAAAAACCGAGATGTCATCATTAGCTACTTTTGCTGAATTATCGGATACCAATTTCAATGCTTTGCAATTACTACCAGACACCGAGCTTTTAAGTCAGCTTGAGAAAAGCACCCTGCAAATGGACGAGTCGCCGTACGCCTTAAACCCCGAACAAATTGAAATGATCGACCAAAAAATTTACAATAATCCTAAATACAAAGAAGATCTTCCCGTTTACACGCAGATTAGTGACGACGGTTTGAAGGTCGAGTTCGAAGATGCGAAAGACCCAAAAGTTTGTGCGCCGGCGCGATTGTATTACGAAAAACAGATTACATCTTCTTCGCTCTTGCGGAACATGATCGCCAATAAACCTTCGGAAAGCCCGATCCTTCCAAAAAAATGCGTGACCCACATCATGAACAAAATGAGTCTTGCAAAATCAAGTACCGGTTACTGCGCAAGCTCATCGGGTAGCGTTCGCATTCCCGGCGCAAAGCCCTGCGTCACGGAAAATTTGGTCAACATGACTTATAATTCCTTTGTGGACGTCATGGAATGTTTGAACCTAAATCCAAAATTATTCCTACCTAAAATTGCCCGTGAAAGTGGGTTTTTAATTAATGCCTACGGAGCAGGAAAAGATGGCGGAATCGGACAATTAACCGGAATCGCGATTGAAGCGGTCAATAACGATTATGCAAAATACTTAAATGAAATTGAAAAAGCGGCATCAACGAAACCTTCCTGCGCGCGCATCATGAAGTACAAATCATTACTGACGAAGGCGTCGGCGAAGCCTGAGCAAAGATGTTCGATGATTGGTCTACCTGAAAACCCTTTACGAAATATCCTTTACTTGGGTATTTTTAACCGCGCCAACATGGATCATTTTTCGGGGGTTAAGTTCGTTGCCGGGCAGGATGTTATCGAACACGGTACGGTTGAAGTTCCCGTCACAAATGATGCCAAAGACGAGTTTGAAGGGGTTGCCAAAGCAAACGGTTACAAGGAAGCGCTAGAACAGCTTGGAATTAAAGAACCTAACATGCACTTTTTCAAAGATGTGATCACGCTAGCAAGTTACAATATGGGAAGTCCAACCGCGCTTCGATTATTTAGTAAATATCTTGAAAAACGAAAGCTTGCGAAAAAGCCCTTAACCAGTGATGACTTCAATTTTAATAAAGTTCGCCTCGTCAAGGACGTCTACGGTGATGGTACCGAAAAAAACGCGATCGATGTCGCGCGGAGCTTCGTGATGTCCTCTTTTATTTCAAGAAAAGATAAAGCTCCGGCTCGGGCCATCAAATTACGAAAAAGAAAACAGCTTCCTAAAGAGTGGGCCTCTTCTTACTTAAAATCCTTTCCGGAATTTTTAGCGCTGAATGCGAATAGTTACGACGGAAAACAGATTTCGCGTTACAGCGTGTACGGAGCGCCGGGATACGTGTCGTACGTAGCCGATCAAAACCGTGAACTACGCGAAGTGTTTACGGGTTCAGGCATCGATCCCGATTACTGTTCTGATCCAAATTTTTTAGTTTTTCGCTGATCCAACTACGGGGCAGATTTCGGTCATGACTTCGTCGGAAATTTTAAATTCTTTTTTCGGTTCGAAACTCTGAATTCTTTTGACGAGTTTGTCGTATCCTTTGCTATTGCCATCGGTATTTTTAATCCAGTAAGCCTTGGCTTCTTCTTTATCGAAATGGCAGAACTGCCTTAAGGCAAGCGTCGCAATATAACCCGAAGCATGCCACCCATTCCAACAGTGAACCAGGATCGGTTTTCCTTGACGTTGTTTTATATTTTTAAAAATGGTTTCTAAAAATTGGTATTCATTCTTCGCATCTAGTCCGGAAAGTTGCTGGTAAGTCATCGCGTTATCTTTGCAACTGACATCCTTAGTATTCGAATCATAATTTTTTTTATAAAGATAAAAGACGGTTGAAAAGTTTTGTTCGCACAAAGCTTTTAACCCTTGCGCCGGTAGCGGATTTTCATTTTCGCGTTTATTTTTTTTAGAGTAAACATTGTTGGCACCGCTTCGATAAAGAACCCCGTGCAAAACAACCCGAAAATTCCGCAGGTCCGAAAGGGGCTCGAAACCCTCACCTTTGTTATTTACTTTTTTTTCATAAAGGTCATTCAGCTTGTAATAGTTTTTTGTTTTTTCGATAGCGATGGCCCAGTTGGTCTTCGGTTCTTCGCCGTGGACCACGCTACTTAACAGCAGGATGAGAAACATCTTTTTCAAAAAGTTGCCTATTCTATTTCGCAGTTCGTTTGTTCCGCCACGAAATTATTTAACATCGCTTTTTTAAACGAAACAAGATCAAGTTGTAAAATCCCTTCACGACAATTTTTTTCAAAAATTCCCGCAGCCGTTATGGTGTTTCCAATTAATTGGTTGAAACGGCGATCACCGGCATCAGTGTACCCCAGCATGCGAACTTCGCGATTCAGAACCTGGTAGTTTTCGCCCTTTGCTTTGAAATCGCGCGCTAATTTTAACAACCGTTGGTAAGTTTCCTTGTTTAAATGTTTAATTGGATTCGTCATACCCGGTACGCCGTTCAGCATTCCGGTCGCCTTCGTGTAATTTGCATATTCAACTAAACCGCCGGCGTCATTGTCACCTAATTGGGTGACTTGTATCAGGAGGGGATTACGGCCGGCGATCTCTGCAGGAACCGGAATCTTAGCCATACTAATGCGGGGTAAACTTTCAAATCGCGAATCTTCAACGCGTAGTTTTTGCACTTCGCCTTTTTCATCCACGTATGTCCAATACCAGCGATAATCAACATTACCTACGCGGTCTTGCTGGCTAAAAATAAAATCTAATACGGCGATTTCAGAAAGTTCGTTCATCCAAAGAACCATCTGGGCCTGGTTCGGCGCGGTCGGAAAAGCCTTCTTCATCGAAGAGTTTTGTAGCGCCGACCGGTAACCGTCGTTAATGGCCGAAACTAAATCCGTTTCGTTAGATTTCAACGCCGCGAAGGCGGGGGTTTTTTGGAAGTCAAAGTTTTGTCCTTTGCCCCAACCGCTTTCTTGGGTGCCGTTGATTTCTTTTCCGTAACGTTCACCTTTATCTTTTAGGAGGACTCCGTAAATTTGCTTTCGATCTTTTGTAAATAAATCGGCGGCGCGCCCGTAAGAAGCCGGATTTGATTCGGCCTGACGCATCCAGTTCCATCCCGCCACATTCATTTTTGCATTTTCAGAAGGATTCGCGATTCTGGAAACACGTGAAAGGTGCATGTCCTTATCCATCGATCGGTAAACCGCAACCGGAACGTTCACGCTAGCATCAAGCGCCCGCGAAAAATGATAGTATAAAATGGAAGAAGCTGAAAAAGTCCCTGAAGTGTCGTTCTGGTTCATCGTTTGTTTGAACTTGGCTTCAGAATTCATAGCGGTATTTTTACCGTTACATAATCTTTCTGCCTCTGAAGAACTGTTCGCTAAGTTCTTACCATTTACATTTTTAAAGCTATGGACAATGGTACCCGGACTTGTGCTCCACGTCTTAGGGCATAGGGCTAAGGTGTCGTCGTAAAAATTAAGATCACATAGTCGTTTTTCTTCGGCTAAATCTTTTTCGCCGTAGGCACCGAGGGGCAATTTTTCAATGGACACGCACTGCTCGACGACCTGATTGGGACTAGAAAATTTTTTTACGATTTGATTTCTATCCACGGCAAAAACCGAAGTCGAAATTAGGGTCATCGTTACAATCGTTTTTTTCATATGTATCCTTCAGTTCTGCGAGTTGATGAAAGTTTAAGGTTTAAAATCGTCCTGAATGCTCTGTCTTAAGTGAAAAAGTTTTCCGTGATTTTCTTGGAAGTTCTTAAGTCCATTAAAACTAAGTGACTGCAGTAAATTCATGACCGCATTTAGCCCTGGGTAACGCTCGAAATCGCTGGCCCGCAATGTTTTTGCCAACTGCTGTAAATCGGCAGCGTTACCACCCTTACTCAAAAGTTGAAGTAATGGGACGGGTAATTTTACTTCTCCAACGGTCACTTTTTCGATTTGTGACGAGTACATAGGTGTTGTGTAATTCAGACCAACCGATGTCGCAGAAATGTCATCGTCTAAGGTGATTTGCACTTCGTAACTTTTCCCAGTTTCTAAGTCCTTTAAGGGAATCTTGTACGAGACGCGCTCGTAGATCGTTTCGTATTCCGGGGCAAAAAAGCTTTCCTTTTTATGGATTCCGCGAATGGCGGCTAACATCAACGTAATTGTCTCTTCCATCGTGGTTTGCTTTTCTATAGAATCCATTTTGTTAAGTTCAATACAGCGCTGGCGTATTTCGGCGTATTGATCTTTGGTGAGATTAGGGTTCAACAACGCGTCTGCGTCGCTATCTTTGATTTTCATCCTTGGTTTTAAAACAGAATTGTCAAAGTCTGGATTTTCAATTTTAAATTCAAAAAATGATATGTCTTTCATGCTTTCGATTGCGTTGAAATTTTCCTTACTTACTTCTAATTCATTTGCAATAAGGCCGTACTTTCGCACGCGAATTTTAGCCGTTAATTTTTCACCATTTTTTAGTGTTAATTTGAATCGATTGGAATAGGCGGTGTAAGTCACATTTTTAAAACCCGCGGTTAATACATCGCGGTTAACCAAAGTAAAATTCGCGATTTCGAGCTCGATAGCTTTTTTAAACTGGCGAATTTTATTCAGCATTGATTCTTTAGTTAGAGTGAACTTGAATTCGGCTCGGTCGGCCGTTGTCGAACCTGCTTTTTTTTCCGGAACCGTAGATTCCAACATTTTTTTACTTTGTTTTTTTGATAAAACCTCGGGGTCAAAAGCCTGGCGAAATTCTTTTTTCGTTAGAAAAAAAGATTCGCAAGTCGGAGCCGCACTGGTTCGAAATGAGACAACCAGAATAAACGTTAGCCACAAAATATTGTTCATACGATTTATGATTCAATTCATGTGCCTTTGCCGAAGAACTTAGGAAAAAAACAGTGGCACTTGGGGTGGCCACAATTTTGACAGTAACATTTATCGCCTAAATTCTACCCCTGGCGTTGGCGTTTATCGACGGCTAGGGCGGCTTCCCGAATGACTTCGCTCATTGTTGGATGCGAGTGAAAGCTGCGTCCCAAGTCTTCGCTTGAACCGCCGAATTCCATAGCCACGATAATCTCACCTAAAAGCTCGGATGAATTGGCGCTGACAATGTGACCGCCGATAATGCGATCGGTTTTTTTATCGGTCACAATTTTAACGAAGCCTTCGGTTGCGCCCCGGGCCTTCGCGCGGCCGTTAGCCGAAAATGGAAATTTACCGACGGCGACTTCAATGCCAGCTTTTTTTGCGTCGGCTTCGGTCATCCCAACCGAAGAAATTTCTGGATTCGTATAGATGACGGAAGGTACGGTTTCGTAATTAACGTGCCCGTGCCCCGTCACGATGATTTCTGCAACCGCGACACCTTCTTCTTCAGCTTTGTGGGCCAGCATGGGTCCGGTCACGACGTCACCAATAGCGTAAATATTTGGGGTCGAAGTTTGGTAGTGATCGTTGATTTTCACGCGGCCTCGATCATCGGTTTCGATGCCCACATTTTCTAAGCCCAAACCCTTCGTGAACGCCTTACGACCGGTCGAAACTAAAACGACATCGCCCTGTAGAGAAGATTTTTTGCCATCACCAAGTGCTTCATAATCTAGTTCTACACGACCGCCCACGGAACGAGATGCCGTTACCTTGGTGGATGTCATGAAGGTGACCCCTAGTTTTTTCATCGAGCGTAAAAGGACGTTGACGCAATCTTGGTCCATCATGGCGCAAATCTGATCCGCAAATTCGATGACGGTTACTTTCGAACCCAGTCTGGCCCAAACGGAAGCCATCTCTAAGCCGATCACGCCGCCGCCAACGACCAGCATTTCTTTTGGAACAAAGTCCAAGGCTAAGGCGCCGGTTGAAGATAAAATTTTCTTCTCGTCAAATTTTAAAAAAGGAAGTTCTACGGGAACCGAGCCGGTCGCGATCATGATATTTTTCGCCTGAATTTCAGTTTTGGTTCCGTTCGCATCCGTAACTTCTACGGTGTTTGCGGATAAAATTTTTCCGTAACCTTTAAGGCCCGTAATTTTATTTTTTTTAAATAAATATTCTATTCCACCGGTCAAGTCGCTGACGATCTTTGATTTGCGATTCATCATGGCCGCAAGATCTAACTTAATGCTTTCGATCTTAATTCCGTGACCCGCAAAATCGTGCTGGGCTTCGTGTAAATATTCAGAACTTTGTAGTAAAGCCTTTGAAGGAATGCAGCCCACGTTTAAACAGGTACCACCGTACGTTGGGTCTTTTTCAATAACCGCTGTTTTTAAACCCAACTGCGCGGCGCGAATCGCGCCAATGTAACCGCCTGGACCGGATCCGATTACGACTAAATCAAAAGCTTCCATGATAACTCCTGGTGAAAGAATAAATTTAGCACCGGGCGATTATTTTGTACAGGATTGCGTGTTTTAAATTTTTTTCGAAACTTTGGCTTCTTGTAATTTTCGAACCATCTTGCGTGCGGTCGAGCGCGGTAAAAAACTGACCGCTGAAGAAAGAATATTGTTCATGAATCCCTGTACCGCAATGGCTTTCCCGGATTGCATGGCGACGTAACCATATTCGGCGACTTCGGCCGATGAAGGCAGGCTCAGACTGCTCATGATCGGAACGCTTTCGGTTCCCGCTATTTGCTGAAATCCTGAAGCCGTAGGACCAGGACACAGGGCCGTAACGGTGATTCCAGTCCCCTTCGTTTCTTCAAATAGACCTTCGCTAAAAAACAAAACGAAAGCCTTGGTCGCGTAATAGACGCTCATCAAGGGTCCTGGTTGAAAGGCGGCCGTGCTGGCCACATTCATGATGCGTCCGAATTTTCCTTGAATCATCTGGGGTAAAAATAAGTGAGTTAGTTCAGTCAGGCTCGTAACATTGACGTGAATCATCTGCGTGATTTTTGACAATTCTGCATTTACAAATAAGCCGTGATCACCACAGCCTGCGTTGTTAATCAGTTGGTCGACTTTTAAATTCTGTGCCCGCACTTCGGTAAAAAGTTTCTGCGCGGATCCGTGGAATGATAGATCGGCAGGAATCACCCGAACATCGACTTGGTAAGATTTTTCTAAATCTTTTTTCAACGCGTTTAGTTTATCGGTCGAGCGGGCCACCAAAATTACATCGTGCTTGTTACGCGCAAAGACCGAAGCTAATTCTAAACCGATGCCGGAAGAAGCCCCGGTAATTAATGCGTAACTCATATTTCTAAAAGCAATCGCTCAGGGTCTTCTACGCCCTCTTTGATTTTAACTAAAAAGCTAACCGCTTCTTTTCCATCGATAATACGGTGATCGTAAGAAAGGGCGACGTACATCATCGACCGCACTTC
>CAXSEH010000063.1:0-14834 GCA_964236345.1 uncultured Bdellovibrionales bacterium | reverse complement strand
TTTTTAGATAACATAGCTATCTCCTACTATTTTCATCGTATCACTCTTCGACACTTCGTCTTGGTTTCTGTATCCAAAAATGGCCTTAGGTCAGAGTTGACATATAAATCTAGACCTTAGGCAAAAAGAATCGCTATCCTATCAGCTCTATGGAAAAACCGACCTTACTATGTCTTGATGATGAGCCAGATAATCTTGATGCCCTTGAGCGCGTGTTTCGAAAAAAGTATAACGTCCTGAAAGCCGTCACTCCTGAGCAAGCCTTTAACGTCCTAGACAATTATCCAGATTTAGCGGTTATCATTTCGGACCAGCGAATGCCCTTGATTACGGGGGTCGAGTTTCTGGAAAAATCAATTATGTCCCACCCGGACGCCGTTCGCATCTTGCTGACCGGCTATACCGATATCGAATCGGTCATCGGCGCGGTCAATAAGGGCCAGATCTACCGTTACTTAACAAAACCCTGGGATCCGGTTGATTTGCTAAATTCGGTCGATCAAGGTCACGAAAAGTTAACTTTAAAAAATGAACTGAAAGAAAAAAACCGTGCCCTCGAAAAGGCACTAGATGATTTGCGTTCATTAGATAAGGCAAAGAATCAGTTCATGATTTTGATCAATCACGAGCTTAAAACGCCGCTAACGACGATCATGAGTTTCGCGTCCTTAATGAAAGAGACTTCCCTTTCCGAAGAACAAAAGTTATTTACGGATCGCATCGTTCGTTCTTCCGAAAAACTAAAAAGCATTATTGATGATGTTCTGTTAATCGTAAAAGGCGAAGTCGGACTTATTCCCGTTAGAAAAGACAATGTCAGTGCCGACTGGCTTCTGAAAGAAATTCCGGCCGATATCACTCAGTTAGCTAATACTAAAAATCAAACGATCCGAATGAAAAGCGATTTTGATTCGATCGAGGTCGATCCGGTACTAACAAAGACGGCTTTTATGCGTGCTCTGCACAACGCCACTAAATTTGCTGCCGCAAATTCGGATATCAATATTGATGTGACCAATTCACCGACTCACCGACTGGCCATTAGGCTGCAAAATTCCGGACCGCAGATATCCGCCCAGACGATTGAAAAGATAATGAAACCATTTCAACTTGACGAAAATATCATGAACCATTCGATCGGGATGGGTTTGGGTCTTACAATTTGCCAGACACTGATGAAGGTTCAAAATGGCGATTTGAAAGTCACAAATATCGAAGATGGCGTAGTCGTCGAACTGCTTTTCCGCTAAACCGGACACGTCCGGTACCCGCGCATGATCTTGTTTCTTTAGCTTACAAGTAAGTCCCCATTTTTGAAGGGCCCTTGTTCATGAAAACAATCTTCATGATCCTATTACTCGGAACAAAACTTACACTCGCAGCTTCAACCGATATCTTGATCGAAGTTGGTCAAGACTACGTTATTAAAAAAACGATCACGCGTGTATGGGTAGAAAATTCTAAGATAGTGGCGGCTGAATCGATACCTCAAGGCATTCGGCTGAAATCTTTATTCCTGGGGCAAACAAGGTTAAGGGTCAATGATGAAACTTTAAAGGTTTTCGTGGTGCCGATTGGATCGCTAAAAACATTTCAAGACTGGCGAAAGTTAAGCGCTAAATTTATCGACCTCAAAGTGGATTTTTGCGAAGAAGTGGTGTGTTTAAAAGGTAAAGTTTATCAACTTAAAGAGTTTGAAAAAGTAATTAAATTAGTGAAAGAGAATTCTTCTTCGTTGTATTTCGCGTTTGATGTTCATCCGGCCATTCTTCCAGCCGTCCAATCCTATTTAGAAAAATATCAGCGTGAAAAAGGCCTTACCCCTTTACATGTTGTTTTTGCAACTCCGTGGAAAGTTCAGTTTGGAAATAAAGAAACGGGCGCCGACTATAAATCAGAACTTTCCCGCGTCGGCATCATGGCCTTAGAAAGTCGACAGAAGTTTGAGATCGCCGATAACATTAAAGTTTCAATTCAAGTCACCGAAGTTAAAAAAGAGTTTGGACGTACCTTGGGAATAAAGTATCCCGGGGCTTATTCCGCACAAGTGCTTGACGAAAAAACCGTTAAGTTGATTCCGTTCGATATCTCGCTCAATGCAAACGAAAACGAAGGTAATATAAAAGTATTGGCTTCGCCCAACCTAGTATGCAGAAGCGGAAAAGAAGCCGAATTTTTTGCCGGCGGTGAATTTCCCATTCGCATTCTGAATTTCAAAGTGAACGACGTTGTCTGGAAAAAATACGGTATTGGGCTAAAGATCAAACCCCTTATTGATTCCATTGGTCAAATGAGTCTACAAATCGATTCCGAAGTTTCTACCATCGATAAAAGCACCGAGGTTGATGGCATTCCGGGTATTCAGACTCATAAGGTTTCTAGTACGTTCGATTTAATTAGAAGTCGTACCATTGCGCTATCAGGACTTATTAAAAATGAACAAGGTCAAAGCAGCGAAGGCCTTCCATTCCTGCGGCAAATTCCAATATTGGGCCGACTTTTTTCAAGTCATAACTTCCGAGAAAGTCAGTCCGAACTCATTATTTTTGTGACCCCAGAACTATTAAAAAATGAAAATGAGTAAAATATGAATCTCGAAATATTCAAAAAAATTGAAAATATTTTTCAGCAACAAAATAAGTTATCGCGGATTGATTTCGAAGACCCAGATAAAACCTTATCCCTGGCGAGCGATCTTCAAAAAATTATAGATCAAGAAACCGCATGCGACCAACCGGCCATCAAATCCCGAATCGATGCGGAACTAAACGGATTAGGGCCCGTTGCCGAATTGGTTGAAGATAATCAGGTCACCGAAATTCTAGTTAACTCTTTTGATCAAATCTTTTACGAAAAAGCAGGCAGGCTTTTCAAGTACGATGATCATTTTTTTTCTGAAGCATCTTACCTAGCATTTATCGATCGACTATCGCAAAGCTGCAACACTTATATGAATCGTGATAAGCCATTTGTTGAAACCCAGCTAGGGAATCTTAGAATCACTTTGATTTTTTCGGAACTTTCGCGTGGAACTTGCCTTGCGTCGATTCGAAAACAGCCTTTAGCTACGTGGACTTTGGATGAATTCAAAAAGCGCGAATGGTGCAGCGATCGGCAACTTCAAATTATACGAGACGTCCTGGCACAGAAAAAGAATTTTCTAGTCGTAGGTGGAACCGGTACCGGTAAAACCAGTTTTCTGCAGGCCTTGCTTCAACATCTGCCCGAACTGGAACGAAGTGTAATTATCGAAGACACTCAAGAATTGCGACCTCCAAACAAGGTCAGCACTTCGCTATTGACCAGGCAAGATCCAAGTCGCTCGGTCAGTGACGTTACGATGGACGATTTGTTAAAACGGGCTTTGCGGCTACGTCCTGATCGTTTGGTTATTGGCGAAATTCGTGGCCCCGAAGCAAAGTCTTTATTGATGGCGATGGCCACCGGCCATGACGGAAGCTTTGGGTCGTTACATGCGCGAACAGCTGCAGAAGCGCTTTCACGTTTGGAAATGCTCATCCAAATGGGAGCCCCGCAATGGACCCTCCATTCCATTCGAAAACTAATGGCGATGACGGTTCAAAACATATTCGTTATCGAAAAAGTGAATGGCATTAGAAGGCTGCAAGGTATTTACGAAATTACCTCGCTCGAAGAACAAGGCTTAATTATACAAAATTTGGATTGATTACCGAAAAACTTAAGTTTATGCTTTTTTAATGGCATTGGATTTTGCAACGTCATTTCATTTCTATCTTGCGCGCTTTCAGCGATCGCGACTTATTTTTTATTTCGTGAGGCGCAGCATAAAGAAGGCAGCCTCTTTTTAAATTCAAATTTGGGCCTGTTATTTTTTTCGGCAGCCATATTACAATGGTTTCTTTTTGGCGTAGCCAAAAATAATTTGATCTTGATAGTGACCTGCGGAGTTCAGCTACCCCTGATTGCACTCATTCTGAAAAAATTAATTTTAGTTCGAAGTAAATAGATAAAACCCTTCCGGGCCTATTTATTATTTGGCTCTTCCAGGGCCTTTTCGGCCTGCGCGCTCAGGCGAACGCCGACTTCGACCAGTTGATCACGACTAACTGGGCTAGGGCAGTCACTCATCAAGTCTGAAGCTTTCGCGGTCTTCGGAAAGGCAATGACGTCACGGATGGCATCGGTTTCAGCCAGCAACATGACTAAGCGATCCATACCCCATGCGATACCACCATGAGGTGGCGTTCCGTATTTTAGGGCGTCCAAGAAAAATCCGAATTTAGCCTTAGTTTCTTCTTCGGTCATGCCCAGTAGTCGAAAGATGGCCTGTTGAATTTCGTTACGGTAGATTCGAATCGAACCGCCACCCATCTCGTAGCCGTTGCAAACAAGGTCGTAGGCCTTCGCTAACATTTTGGGATAGGCCTTTTCGTTGTTCGCGATCATGTCGTCAAAAAATTCATCGGTGGGTGACGTAAACGGATGATGCCGGGAAACCCATCGTTTATTTTCAGGAGAGTACTCAAGCAAAGGAAAGTCTACGACCCATAAAAAGTTATATTGTTTAGCATCGATTAGATTTAATTCACGACCCATTTGTACCCGTAGGGCCGAAAGCGCCGAACAGGCTTGATCGTAATCATCGGCAACTATCAGCGCGCAGTCTTTCGGTCCGCACCCGACTTTAGCAAAAATTTCTTTCAATTTTTCCGGAGTAAAGAATTTTGAAATCGGCGACGCGATATTTCCATCAGCTTCTTGCTTCATCCAAACTAATCCCTTTGCGCCATTTTTCTTTGCGGTCTCGGTTAGTTTGTCAAATTGCCCTCGCGAAAAGCTGCCGCCGCCAGGGATATTCAGCGCGCGCACAATGCCTCCGCGCGAAAGGGCATCGTCAAAAACTTTAAATCCTGAATTTGTTAAAACTTTGGAAAGATCTTGAATTTCTAAACCGAAGCGAGTGTCGGGTTTATCGGACCCGTACTTATCCATCGCTTCGAAGAAAGTCATACGCTGAAGTTTTGGAATCTCCATTCCCTTTACTTCTTTCCAGATGTGACGAAGCATTTTTTCATTTAGTTCAATGATGTCTTCAACGTCAATGAAGGACATCTCCATGTCGATTTGCGAAAATTCGGGCTGGCGATCGGCCCGCAAATCTTCATCACGGAAACACCGGGCAATTTGAAAGTAGCGGTCGTAACCAGATACCATCAGAAGTTGTTTCAATATTTGAGGCGACTGTGGAAGCGCGTAGAAATTTCCCGGATTTACGCGAGACGGAACTAAGTAATCGCGCGCGCCTTCAGGCGTCGACTTAAATAGGATGGGGGTCTCGACTTCTAAAAAGCCTTGCTTGGTTAAAAACTCTCGCACCAAGTAGGCGACTTTATGTCGAAGGATTATATTGTTCTGCAACCTTGGAGAGCGCAAATCCAAGTATCGATACTTTAATCTTAAAGTTTCATTCACATTTTCGTCGTCAAGCTGGAAAGGTATCGTGGCCGCAGAATTAAGAATCTCGCAGCGGAGGGCTTCAACTTCGACCTCACCGGTTTTCAGTTTAGTATTTCGCATTCCGTCAGGACGTGCCCGGACGACTCCTTCGAGGGCGACAACATATTCACCACGAAAATCTTTAGCCGAGGTTGTATCTGCTTTGTTTGGATCGAGAACCACTTGGACAAGACCTTCACGGTCTCGCAGATCGATAAAGACCAGACTTCCATGGTCGCGGCGGGAGTTGACCCAGCCCATCAAAACGACTTTTTGGCCGATGTGTTTCGACGTTAAACTTCCTGCATAATCGGTTCTTTTAAGATCTTTGACGAATTTCATAGAGAACTATGTTCTCACACAACTTTAAGGGCAGTCAAAACTGATCTTTCGATGGGGTCCATAAGGTCAGCGAATAGTTTCGTGACTGAAAGCCCGTTAAAGTTTACGATATCGGCTATGCCAAAATTTAAATTTCAATTACCAGCGCCACTAGATTCAGCAACCGCCTTCTCAAAAATTAAAAATTTATTGAGTGGCGAAAACGACTTTAAAAAATTCGACCCTAAAGCTAGCGCCGATTTTGACGAGGCGAGCAAAAAGTGTAGCGTCAAAGGAAGTCAATTCAGCGCCACTTTGCAGGTCAGTGATGACGGACCCAAAGCCAGTCACGTGGCAATCGAAGTTGAAGTGCCACTGGCGCTTTCTTTTTTTAAGGGTAAAATTCAAGAAGCATTGGAAAAGAATTTAAAGAAAATTCTGACTTAAAGAAGAATGGGCATTAAGAAAAAGACCTCAAAAAAATCTTCAGATGACCACCGCAAGGTGGATGCCGAAATTGTTGACGAAAATGAAACCCCCTCTTTCGATCAGGAAGCTAGCAACGAAGTTGAAGAAGAAACCGATATTCGCGAAGTTAGCGAACTTGTGCCTATCTCGACGGAAGAAAAAGGCTTATCGACTACCGATCCTTTAACAACCTACTTAAACGAAATCAGAAAATATCCGTTATTAACACGCGAACAAGAAGTGGAACTGGCGAAAAGATATTACGAAACGAAAGATCCGATTCTGGCGCAGACCTTGGTCAAATCTAATCTGCGTTTTGTCGTTAAGGTAGCGGCCGAATACGCGAAGTTTTCATCAAAGCTGATCGACGTTATCCAAGAAGGCAACGTGGGACTTATGCACGCCGTGAAAGAATTTAATCCTTATAAAGGTAATCGACTGATCACTTACGCAGTTTGGTGGATTCGGGGCTATATCCAAGAATATCTTATGCGGCAATTTTCGATGGTACGAATAGGTACGACGGCCAATCAGCGAAAACTTTTCTATCAATTGCAGCGACAAAAACAAGAGCTTGAAAAAATGTCTTCAGCCGAAAACGTAGCGCTTTTGTCGCATAAATTGGGAATTCCAGAATTAGAAATTACCGAGATGGCCAAAAGACTTAGTTCACGCGATGTCAGCTTAGATAAGCCAAGTTCATCGGAAGATGAAAACGCGACCCCCCTTTCTTCTTTACTTAAAAAGGAAGATGGAAGTTTACCCTTAGACGAACAATTGGCACTTGAAGAACAGCTTAGCCTGCTAATGAACGCCGTGGAAAATCTTCGTGGCAGTTTAAACGAAAAAGAACGCATTCTTTTAGAAGAGCGCGTGCTGAGTGATGAGCCCTTAACCCTTCAAGAAATTGGCGACAAATATAAAATTACCCGCGAAGCGGTCCGCCAAACTGAAGTGCGTCTGATGAAAAAAATTAAAGAAGCAATGATCAATTCGACCACGGTTAAAAGTACTTAAGTTGGGTCTTTGGTCGAAACAGCTTGATTCTTTATCCGGTAAAATTCATCTTCAGTTCGCGCATGCAACGTTTTAAAAAACTTGTCCCAACCATTCCAAAACAGGCCGAAGTTATATTTTGAAAGTTGATGGTGCAAATTATGGTGAGTGGGAGTCGTTAGCCAGTTTCCCCACCAGTGCCGGCGGGTCACTAACGGAATAAGCTCGTAACCTAGATGGCCCATCACATTACTGAAATCGGTTAATATAACTAAAAATAGGGCCGTCTCTAAACTCATGGGGAAGAAATAAACGACCGGAAAAAAATAAAGTAAATTAATCACCGTTTCAATGGGGTGAAAAGAAAACGACGTAAAAGGTGTAGGATTTAACGAACGATGATGTACCACATGCACTTTTTTATAGAGCCAACCCATGTGTAGCAGCCGATGGGTCCAATAGAAATAAGCATCGTAAAATAAAGTGTAGCCAAGAAAGGCAAAGATTTCGACGTGCATTCCACGCGACGCAAACCCCGGGAAAATGTTAAAAGTTCCCTTTTTGACTCCGAAATAAATCAAAGTAAAAGTTAAAGTTTGAATAAGCAAGGTGATGACCGTGTACAGGATTTCCGTTTTGATGATAGGTTTTTGCCGTTCGGGATTTTGAATTTTTAAGTGGACGAATTTTCCAGGCAGCCATTTCCAAAACACAAAATAAGGTAAAACGAACATGACCAAAAAACGAAGGCCGCTTAACAGCAGAATGTAAAGAAAGGCCATTTCAAGACTCACGTTCGGCCTTATCGGTATTTAACCACCGGTCAAAGTGGGGCAAAAAGAAGCCAAAATATGAATGGGGCATCTTGTGATGCTGCGAGTGTCTTTTGGAAAAGCTAAGTAAATGGTCCATGGTTTTGTTCGGAAAGAAATCAACGTTCGAATGTCCCAGCACGTTCATCGCGATACTCATCAGCGGTAGGGTAAGCAATGAAAGGATTTGGAAATCGTAGAAACACATGATCACCGGCATAACTGCTCCAAGCAAGAGCCCTTCGCTCCAGTGAAAGCTGTATGCCGAGAACGGGCTTGGAATGTGCGAATAATGATGATGGGCGTGATATCTATATAATTCTTTTCGATGAAATAATCGGTGGGCACCATAAAAATAAATTTCGTTCCATAGGAAAAGGCAAAATGATTCGGCAATGAAAAAGGGCCAACTAAATTCGAACTTTATCTTTAAAAAACCCGAACGAAGGCCTTCGAATAAGGCGAAACTAAGTAAACCGAACATCAGGATAGAAACCATAGAACGCCTAATTTCGGTTTGGATTTGGTTACTTCTGAATTCTTTTTCCTGATAACGTCGAAAATAATTTTTCTTTGTAAATAAAAAATAGGCACCGAGTGTAAATGAAAAGTACAAGAACAGGAAGCTCAACACCGTCATGAAGAAAAATTCGATGCTGTTCATTTGAAAAAATTTATTTTCTAATTCCTTAAGCACTGTTTTTTTCACGCTTCTTTTGCACGAAGAACCAGTGTCCCATTTCACTTGATAGCCCGTGTAGCACAAGCCGGAAACCTGCTTCGAAAGTAATCGAAGATACCATGGGATGTTTATTATTAACCAATACGAGGTGGTGATAAGAATCTAAAATTGTTGCCGCATACATACCGATAGTTTCATCAAGCTGCAAAGAATTCGTCGCGCGCCAAAAGTCATTGTCAGTAAGAAAGAATTGGTAAACTGGAGTATAAAGCTCAATGGCGGTTTGTAAATCGATGAAATTGAAAAAACCGTTCTTGGGCTTTTCAATATCAAATTCACCTTCGGTAATCATCGAAAAGTCCGGGTTTTCTAGCGGCTTTATTTTTAGATTTTTAGCTTTCAGTTCCTTATTTAAATTGATCACGAAGTTATACAAGTTTAAGTCGTGGGTTAAAAAAAGCTCATCCTTTAAATCGTCCAATCTTTTGGGCCGCAAAGGGTTCATTTTTATTTGGACGCCCGGTACGTTTCCGGCGATAAATCCTAAAATTTCTGAACCCACATGAAAATGGCGAAGAATAAGAACATTTGCTTCAGCGGTGACGAAAGTTTTCAAACCCCAAACAATCAGTTTATGCAGAGTTTTAGAGGCGCGCCAATCTATCGGTGAAAAAGCTTTCAAAACTTGAATAAGGATTATTAAGAGCCGCGCGATAGGGCGCACGAACGGTAGCAGAAATTGGCGCGACGCCGAACTTGAATCTTTCAGCCACATCGTTTTGACTGAAGGACGGATAGGCGTGCTTTGATCAAGGTACAGCGCATGCCATGGGTTCGGATCATCCGGGTCGTGGACCATGTCTTCGAAACTAAACTCTGCAGCTTTCATAGCACTAGTTCCCATTGCTTTTTGTAAAGCTCGGCGACTTTCCGCGCGGTTTGCAAAATGTCTTGATAGCATCCGGGCTCGATGGTCAGCGCCATTTCTACCGCATTGGCCCATCGTTGAATATGATGCACGTCATTTTCACCGTGATATTCTAGAAACTTAAAAACGTTCATTTGCAGATTTAAATTCTTTTTTAAAAAGGGCAGTAACGTAGGAATAATTTTATTCCCGGTTCCTTCAATGATAAAAATTCCCCCCAGTAACCCCAGGACATCTTTAGAGCGGGCTTTTTCGTACATGAAAGTATTCAGCTCTTCACCACCCGCATTGCGCTTTAAATCGTCGATCGCTTTGGTGCCCCCTGCGGTTTTGTAATCGGTGTATAAAATATTGAAGTCAAACTGTTCTTCGCCCGCGTGTTGTTCGATCAATTCTTGAATGCCCTCAAATCTGGATGACAAATTTGAGATCGCGGTACGCATCCATATGCTGCCTTCGCGCACTTGCGGAATCCAGTTTTCCATCCATTTTTGATAATCCGCAATTTGAATGGTGCCGTTAAAAATACGGTGGGCCAGCTCAGAGCGAAAAACGCTTGAACGATAATTATGCCAAACTTCTCCCAATTCAAGCAGCAAACTTTCTACGGGCGGCCTAGCAACCGGGGCTTTGGCTTTTACCGGTGCCGCTTTACCATCTTTCAAAACTTCAAAAAGTAAAAACGAAACTGTAAAACGACCCGATTCTGGAACGAAGCAAAGAATTTTTTGCCCTGCTTTTAGATCGTGGGTTCTTAAAAATTCTTCAAGCATAATAAAAATCGATGCGGCCCCCGTATTGCCACAAGTTTTCAAATTACTAAACCATTTTTCGGGTGGAATGGATACGCCGGCCTTTTCCATCAAAGTTTTTACCACACCGGAAAGGCGTTCGGATGAATAGTGACATAAAAAGTAATCGACTTCTTGTGGTTGAATCTCGTTCGTTTGCACTAAGTGCATGAACTCGCTGATCCCTACGTCGAAAAGATTAGGAAGTAGGCGGATGTCTTGGCGGAGAAGAAACGAACCGTTTTTTTCGGCTTCTTCCAGCGATGGAAAATCAAGATAACTGGTATTCGGTTTATTCCAAGGAGCCCCAATTTGCATGCACGTGGGGTAATCACCGCTGAAAGATTTAAGATGAATCCAGTCTAATTTTAACGAAATCCCTTTATCTTTAGGCTGATCTTCGAAACATACTGCACCCGATCCATCAGACAGCATCCAACGTAAAAAATGCGAATCAAAATCTAAGTTTTCTTCTACTTTTTGAAAACGCGAGGCCTTAAATAATCGCGATGGAAATTCGGTTGCCACTGCGATCGATCTTTTGAATTCTTGCAGTTCGATCACTTGAGCCGCCGCTTTCATGGCGGCAATGCCGGAAGCGCATATCCCTTGAAATGACATCGTCTGCATCGGCGCCGCGCGCAGTTGACCTTGAATCAGATTAGCAAATCCCGGCGCCGCCAGATCGGCACCGACGGTTGCTGAACTTAAAAATGAAATATCGTTGATGTGATAATTTAAATTTTGTAATGTTTGTTCAATGGCTTTGATAGCCATGTCTGCCGATGAATAAACGGTTTTACCCTCTTTATCAATTCCGTAGTGGCGATTTACAATACCGTTCTCGCCCAAAATTCTTCTTTTTATTCTGGAAGACTGGGCATTTATCGAACCGACGTAGGAATCCATTTCTTCGTTGCTTACCGCTGGGCCCGGTATAAAGGACCCGACCGAGTTCATATAAACCCGTTTGAAATGTGCTGGCATTATTTTCTCCGTCTGTTATTCAATTCTATAATCTGATGAATTGATAAGCGGAGCTACGATTTAATGAATGGGTTGGCCGATGGTCGCGGTAGGTGCGACGATGGCGGATGGCGACTGAATCGTCATCCGGTTTGACAATAAGGCAATAACTACAATGAGAAAGACGTAAAAAGCCGCTAAGCGTGGTTTAAATTCGATCATAAATCCCCCTGGACGGTCATCCAGAGAGCATTACAAATAGCATGCCGCTGAATCTGATTAAATGGCTTCAAGTTCGCCGGCGGCAATGGATACCGCTAATTTCGCACGTAATCGGGTGACGGCCTGAGCGTGTAACTGCGAGACTCGCGATTCGGTTACGCGTAACACCTGTCCAATTTCCTTTAGGTTAAGATCTTCAAAGTAATATAACGAAAGAACTAAGCGTTGGCGTTCGGGAAGTTCTTCGATGGCCTTTGCAACCACGTCCTTCACAACTTTCACGTTCAATTGGTTGAACGGATTCCCTGATTTTGCACCCTCTAGAAGGTTTGCGATCGACTTTTTATCTGAATCGCTAAATGTAGGTTGGTCATCGATCGATAGCAAGCTGACCGGTCGCACCTGGTTTACCAAGTCGTGAAATTCCTGCATCGGCATATTCAACCGTGACGAAATTTCTTCTTCGGTAGGGTATCGGCCCATTTCATTTTCCAAAGCCGAAATGGTTCGATCCAAAGCTTTCGCCTTGTCACGGACCGAGCGTGGAATCCAATCTTGGGCTCTAAGTTCGTCTAATATCGAACCACGAATTCGAAATTCCGCATAAGTTTTAAATTTATTATCACGGGTCGGATCCCATTTATCGATTGCATCCATCAGTCCAATCGAGCCGGCAGATATTAAATCGTCGAGCTCAATGTTGGGAGGAAGTCTGATCGCAATTTTTTGCGCGACGAACTTTATGAGCGGAGCGTACTCTTTAATAAGTTCTTCTTTTTGATTACGCTTAATATTTTTTTTGGGCTCTTCTTTATATTTCTTTAGAAGATTAGCTTTTGACATCGATTGACCCCTCTATGATTAACTTTATCTGATTCAACGAACGACCGAAAGTCCAATCTATCTAAGCATGACCAGAGACTGGGTTAAATAAGATGTCTAGACTATTGACGTTTACGCCCCTAGTCCTTGCCATTTGATTTTGAGACACAATTTCTTCGCAAATGGACTTGATTGCAACTGACGAAATTGATTTTGAATTCTGTCTTAAGATGAGACGTTGCAATTGATTGGCGAGCTTCATCTGCGGGTCAAATAATATGCTTTTCTTGTAGGCCATCCGAACCGGAAGAAATTGATGAACGACTTCGGAAAATTTAACGAAAAGTTGTTCGCCTTGTTTTTCATCGTGAACCTGATTGCAGATGACTGAGAACTTTTGCGTTTTATATTTTTGATGAAGCACTTTAATCAAGGCGTACGAATCCGTGAAGCTAGAGGGATCCGAAGTGAGTATGATGAGGCACTCGTCGGCAATCGAATTTAGGTGAAGTACGTGATCATGTAATCCGGGCGAAGTATCAATAAGCAGATAATCGTATGAAAAACTAACATCAGCAAGACGGCTAATGATTTCGCGCCTTTGAAAAGCATTTAAGTGGCACAGATTGTAAAGACCGTTTCCACCGGCTAGTAGATCTACGTTTTGCGCAACTGAAGTTAAAGTTTCTTTGACTCCTGCGCCGTCGATGAGGTCTTGTAAATTTTTCTGCGGGTGGACACCAAAAAATATGTCTACATTCGCCATCCCTAGATCGCCGTCAAAGATCAAAACCTTTTTACCTAATTGCGCAAGACCCACGGCCATATTACAAGTGAGCGAAGTTTTACCGACGCCACCCTTTCCCGATGTTACACTGATAGTTTTCATAACGAAGATTCCTGTTCAACTTGATGTTTAGTAATTTGCAGTATGAGGTCGACGATTCTTTCAGGAGTAGCGCGTTCGAAATCTTCTGGTACCTTTTGACCAATACCGAAAGCGAATAAACTGGTCTGAACTTTTCTGACAAAGTTATAAATGTTTCCATGCAAGCTAGCTTCGTCCAAAGAAGTAAAGATGACGTCATCAAATCCAAAACTTTCGTAGCGTTTTGCGCATTCGACTAAATCTGTATCTTTTGACATAGCGGACATAACTAGATGCGTTCGTAGTGAGCGATTTGCCGGCGGAGCCATCCGCTGAAGGTAATTTAATTCTTCCGGCGAACGTAGATTCAAACCCGAATAGTCTACCAAGACATGATCAATTTGGTCTAAGTGGGGAATAACCTGAGCCCAATTCTGCGGAGATCGCATCGCTAAAAACGGAACGTTCAAGATTTGCGAAAAAATTTTCATCTGTTCCGCCGCGCCTACTTTGGTGGTATCAGTCGTGATTAAGGCCACTCGTTTACGTTGATTTAAAATGAGATCGCTTGCCATCTTGATAAGGGTACTTGTTTTACCCGAACCTGAGGGTCCGACAAATAAATGAAATTGTTCTGACCCTTCAGCCGTTACCGGGATCGAATCTAACATGTACTTTGCGATCCAGCTTTCAACTTTATGTTTGTTGTTTTGCTGTTCGGCCGTCATTTGCTTCTGTGCTTGATTTAAAATGTCGGCCGCGATTTCAGGCATTAGCCCGCGCTCAGTCAGTTTTTGAAAGTGCCCGCTCATTGCGTAGTGCAAGCCAAATTCGGCGCCAGGATGCGCCTGCACGAATGATTGCGGCATGGTTTTAAAGTGGGTCATAACTTGCTTTAGGGATTCGATTTCTTTCTTTAAAGAATTCACTTCCATGTCGTTCCAACCCTTTTGCGCGGCTTGGGTGACTGCGACGGCCTGGTTATTGGAAACTACCGCTGAATTTACAACAGCATTTTGCTCATTATCGATATCGATATATTTTTTTTCCGTCGCCCGATGGGGAATTTTCGATTTCGCCGAAGCCGCGGCGCTAGCTAAAGTAGCTAACGTGTTGGCTTTGGTAACCTGCGCGTTCATTTTGGTCACCTGAGCTTCGATCATTTTTTGCATCACTTGCTTTTGATTTTTTGCCGAGTCCTTTTGAAAAATTTCTTTATCCTTAGCATTGAACTTAGATTCAACAAATTTTTTGTTATGCAAAACAGTTTCTGAGTACGCGGCCGTGATCTCGATACTTTTTTCGCCGCCCAAACCATAACTTTTGGTCGTTTCTTTCGCCGACAAAATAATGGCGTCCGGACCCAACTGAGTTTTAATCATCTCAAGGGCTTCCTTCATGGATCTGGCTTCGAACTTCTTAATCTGCATTTACGATCTCCTTCATCATGCCGCGCCCACCGTCGCAACGGACTGAACAC
>CAXSEH010000062.1:0-14848 GCA_964236345.1 uncultured Bdellovibrionales bacterium | reverse complement strand
CTGGGCGTGACGAACGATCTGGGCGATCGACTCGCTCAGATCGCTCGCTGCGTTCCGGGCGCTCGCTGCGTTCAGGGCGTTCGCTGCGCTCGCTACTTCTTTCGCTGCGCTCAACGGGCCGGCTCATTGCGCTGCCTTGGTCTTCGCGATCGAATGATCGTTGCGGTTTACGAACGAAATCTCGGGGCGCTTCCGCGCCTTCGAAGTTTCCGCGAGGTGGAACAAATTTTTCTTCAGATCGTGCTGCGAAATTACCGCGGTCGGCTGAGGCGCCCCCATCACGACCCCGAAATCCGCCACCGCCCGAAAAGTTTCCGCCGCGCTCGGGGCGATCGAAACGATCACTGCCAGCACGATCACCGCGGTATCCGCCGCGACTGCCGCCACCGCCGAAACCTTCACGCGGTCCCGATCGATCGCGACCAACCGGTCCACGCTCACGTGAACCGAAATCTTGCATTTCGCGAGGCACGACATTGTCGCCGACGAAATCCATTGAGGTATCGCGGTTTTCAAAAATATCGGCGTGCTCTGCCACTAAATAACGTTTCAAAAACTCTTCAACGGTTACTTCGAAATCAAAAAGATCTTTCAGTTCGTTCATTTTGCGGTCTAGGAACTTATGCGCGCGAACGGTTAGTTCCGCGCGAGGATCGATCGTGTTCAATGAACTGATCGCGTCTTTTACGCGGTACAAATTCAATTCGTCATTCGATGGCGCAAGACCTTTCGTCATTGTCGCTTTCGTTACTTGCTGAATGCGTTTCAAAGTACGCACTTCATGGGGAGCTACGATCGATAAAGCTAAACCTTTTTTACCCGCGCGCCCGGTTCGTCCTATACGGTGCGTGTAACTTTCAACTTCGCGCGGAAGGGAAAAGTTAACCACGTGAGTTAAATCATTAATATCTAATCCACGGGCCGCAACGTCAGTTGCAACTAAGATTTTTACGCGGCCAGAACGGAAATCTTTTAAGATGAAATCACGTTCACGCTGTGGGCGGTCTCCGTGAATGCAGTCTACTTTAAATGATTTACGTTTCAACCATTCGGTGATTTCCTGAACTTCGCGTTTTGTTTGGCAAAACACCAAGCCGTAAAATTCTGGATTCATGTAAAGAACCGAAGATAACATCTGTAATTTACGATCTGGATAAATCGTGTAGTAGATTTGTTCAATCTGTGGTTTTTCAGAATCTTGTTTGTGAATTTCAACTTTATCGTAGTCCGGTAAGTATCTTGATACAACTCGACGGATTTCCGGAGACATCGTCGCCGAGAATAACCACTTACGTTTTTCTTCGCTCGTCCCGATAGCGCCCAAGATTTTTTCTAGATCATCTTGAAAACCCATCGAGATCATTTCATCGGCTTCATCAAGAACTAACGTTTGCACGTCATTTAGTTTTAAAACTTTTCGGTCAACCAGATCACAAAGACGACCCGGAGTTCCCACAACGATGTGAACGCCGCGTTTGAGCGCCGTCACTTGGCGGTCGTATGACGAACCACCGAAAACCGTTAGGGTGCTAAGACCCTTCCATTTTGCGATTTTTTGAATTTGCGCTTCAACCTGCGCGGCAAGTTCTCTGGTTGGACACATAACTAGGGCTTGTACCGATTTTTTTGAAACATCGATGGTTTCAACTAAGGGAATACCGAACGCGCCGGTTTTACCCGTCCCGGTTGCGGCTAAACCAACGAAGTCTTTTTGGCGGCTAAGAAGTAAGGGAATCGCTTGTTTCTGAATTGACGTGGGCGAAGTAAATTTCATTTCGGCTAATGACTTTAAAACTTCCTTAGAAAGCTTCCAAGTTTCGAAAATGTTTTCTTCTTGAGCGGCTTCTTCTTCGTCGTTTAAGTATTCGATTTCGTCGTCATCGCTGGCTACGTTTTTTGAACGACCCGCGGCCGAAAGACCAAAAGAAGGCTCGGTTTGGGTATCGTGGTCGGTGTTTGAGAGGTTTTCTGTTGATTCAATAACAGATGACGACTCGCCGGTTGGCGTGTTGCTTGAGTTCATGGCTATCCTTTTTGTACGTCTGTACTATGTATGTGGCATTCGGGCCGCACATTTTTGTCCATACAAAAAAATAGCCTGAAATACCTAATTTCCGTTTTCAAGTATCTACCCCAAAGAATAGGCTTTTGGGTACCATATTCTTTATGCCCTTTAGCACCATGAACTAAATACCGATTTACTAGGGTTTAAAAAAGCTTCCGAATTCGTCGTCGGAATCGACACCCGCGATCTACTTTGAGACGGAATCTAGACGTCTTGTTTACCTAGTGGACAAGGCTTCTAAGACCCGTCAACATAAGTCTATGCCCTCAACGAGTAAGAATAAAAAGAGTCTGATGTGCCTTGCATTGTCCTTAATTGGTATCGCTATCGTCAACGTTACTTTCACGAACTGCGGGGGAGTGGGTTCGGCCCCAAGCTCGAATGCCACTTCGCAAATGAGTTACGAAACAACCGTTACGGCTCTTAAGACGATGCATGCCGGCAGGGTCCCGATCAGCTTTTGTCAGGACTCTAAAAATTACGCCTGCCTTTACAAGGTGTTTTCAACGAAGGTTGAAGTCAATTCGGCAAACTCGCCTGAACCGGTTTGCACCGCGGTCAGCGATCGAACCGAAATTTGTGCGATGACGCAGAAGTTTACCTACAGTACGATTAGCGCGGAAAAAGCCTGCGGCGAAAACTGCGACGAGGCGGCCCGTCATCTTTACGACTACGAAGAATTCGAATGTCACGTAAAACTCAGTCTGAATACCGACGGCATTTACCCGTTGGTTGCATCTGAGAGCAATTTTCTGGGTTCGCTCGAAAAAGTTTACCAATCCTGTTTAGAGATTCAAAAAGGAAGCGCGCGTGAATAATATTTCATCTAGGCTTGCAACATTGATCGTTATTCTGAGCAGCACCGTGACTTTTGCGCACACCCGTTTAGTGTTTCCGACACCACGAAATAATAATGCCGGAATCAAGACGGGACCCTGCGGCGGATTTTCGCGGTCTACCGACCCCACCATCGTGCAGGCCGGCCAGACGATCACCGTTAGCTGGGAAGAAACGGTTAATCATCCTGGTAAATTTTTATTCGCGCTTTCAATGGGAAACGACGCAGGTTTTCAATCAAACCCGCTAGGAACAATGATCGATACGCAGAACGACGGGCAAACTCTCCATTCTTACAATATGGCTTTGACCATGCCCAATGTGGCTTGCGACACGTGTACGATCCAACTGATTCAAAGCATGGAAGAAAATCCGAATGCGCCCACTTACTACTACTCGTGTGCCGACGTAAAAATCGTGGCGAATAACGTCCCGATCAATCCCGGACCCGACAACCCGGTTTCGGGCCAAGGCGTATCGACCAGTAAAGCGACCGCGCCGTCGATGGCAGGTTGCGGGCTTGTGAAAAGCGAAGACCTGCCTCCGCCGCCGATGAAAATGGTGGGGGTGCTAGCTTTATTGCTGCTACTTCCTTTTATCATGATCACGCAGCTGCGTCGGCGCGCGCAACCGGTTCGGGTGCGCACCAATCAAAGATTTCGTCGGTACTGACCGCCCACTTCGTAAAGCGCTTTCGACATTTGATACAATGAACAATGTCGAGACGCGCGTAGTAACGCTTCAAAAATATTACCGCCGCTGAGGGCCACCTTTTGCAGGTGCGCGATTTCCTCCAGCCCCTTCGCTTCGTGCGATTGCTGAAAGCTAATCACGTTTTTAAGCTGATCCTTTTTCTCGTCTTGCGAGGCGCGGGCCATTTCGATCTTCGGGGGCTCGTAACCCTTCGCTAATGTTTTGGGATTGATAAAGGTATTCACGCCAATGATCGGCAACGTGCCGTCATGTTTTAAGTGCTCGTAGTAAAGCGACTCTTCCTGAATTTTGGACCGCTGGTACTGCGTTTCCATCGCGCCTAAAACTCCGCCGCGCTCGTTGATTTTTTTAAATTCTTCAAGTACCGCCTCTTCAACCAGCTCAGTCATTTCTTCGATAAAGTAACTTCCTTGAGTCGGATTTTCGTTTTTGGTCATACCGAATTCACGATTAATAATCATCTGAATCGCCATCGCGCGCCGGACCGATTCTTCCGTCGGGGTCGTGATCGCTTCATCGTAAGCATTGGTGTGGAGTGAGTTGCAGTTGTCGTAAATCGCAAGTAGCGCCTGCAACGTCGTTCGAATGTCGTTGAAGTCAATTTCTTGCGCGTGCAGCGATCGGCCCGAAGTCTGGATATGGTATTTTAGTTTTTGCGAGCGTTCGTTACCGCGGTAAAGTTCCTTCATCGCGATGGCCCAAATTCTTCGCGCGACACGCCCTAATACCGAATACTCCGCATCGAGACCGTTGCTAAAAAAGAACGAAAGATTAGGAGCGAAATCATCAATCTTAATTCCACGCGATAAATAATATTCTACGAACGTAAACCCGTTTGAAAGCGTGAAGGCCAACTGGCTGATGGGGTTCGCTCCGGCTTCGGCAATATGGTAGCCAGAAATACTAACCGAGTAAAAATTTTTGATTTGGTTCGTGGTAAAATATTGCTGAATATCGCCCATCATTTTGAGCGCAAAGTTAATTGAAAAAATGCAGGTATTCTGTCCCTGGTCTTCTTTCAGAATATCGGCCTGTACGGTGCCGCGCACCTGGCGCACCGTGGCCCGCGACACTTCGACGTGTTCGGCCGGGGTTAACTTGCGGCCTATTTCCCGCTCTTTTTTTTCAACTTGCTGATCGATCGCGGTATTAAAGTAGAAAGCTAAAATCATCGGGGCCGGCCCGTTGATCGTCATGCTGACCGACGTGTTCGGGTCGCACAGATCAAAGCCGGCGTACAGTTTTTTCATGTCGTCTAAGGTACAAATGCTAACGCCCGACTCGCCCACTTTTCCGAATATATCGGGTCTTGGGTTTGGGTCTTGACCGTAAAGCGTAACGGAATCAAAAGCGGTTGATAGTCGGTGCGCGGTTTCGCCTTTACATAAATAATGAAATCTTTTGTTGGTGCGCTCGGGAGTTCCTTCACCGGCAAACATCCGCTTCGGATCTTCATCGGCGCGTTTTAATTGGAAAACCCCCGCGGTAAATGGAAATTCACCAGGTATATTTTCCATTTTTAAATACTGAAACCGATCGCCCCAATCTTTAAACTTCGGTAAGACCACTTTTCGAATCTTGGTTCCGCTCAGTGAAGTTGAAGTTAATTTTTGGCGAATTTCTTTATCGCGAACCTGAAACACCAGCTCGTCGGCGGCATAAATTCTTTGCAACTGGTCCCAGTTTTCTAAAAACCGAAGTTCTTGCGCCTCGAAATCTTTTTTGTACTCGGCGGCTTTTTGCTGAACGGCTTTTTCGTCAAGATTCAGATCACTTGAAATCTTATGTAACGCCCCAAGCTTCGAAGCTTTTTCTGAAAGTTCTTTCACGCGGTTTTTATATTTGCGGTGCGTAGAGACGATCTCGGCTAAATAATTTTGGCGCTCGGCGGGAATAATCACCTGCTCGTCCGCCGATAAAATGGTGTCGCGAAGGCTTTTAGGAACGACCGGTAACGCTTTAAGTTCCGCGAGCTTATCCGCCATGGCGAAGAAAAGTTGATTCACGCCACCATCATTAAACTGACTAGCTTGGGTTAAGAAGACCGGAACTTTCGTTTCCAGATCGAAAATTTTGCGTGAGCGTTTATATTGTTTCGTAACGTCGCGTAGGGCGTCTTGCGCACCCCGACGGTCGGCCTTATTCACCGCAACGAAATCGGCAAAATCGATCATGTCGATTTTTTCAAGCTGCGACTGGGCACCGAAATCGGAAGTCATCACGTACATGGATAGGTCGCTCATCTCGGTGATGGCCATGTTCCCCTGACCGATGCCTGAGGTTTCCGCGATGATCAGATCGAAATCCAATTGCTTCATAAACTTTAAAATATCCGGAAGCGTATTCGCAATTTCTTTTCCGGAACCGCGCGAGGCTACCGATCGCATGTAAATATTTGGTCGCGATAATGAGTTCATGCGGATGCGATCACCTAATAGTGACCCACCCGTTTTCCGCTTTGAAGGATCCACGCAGACCACGCCTAATTTTTTACCCGGGTAGCAATTTAAAAAACGTTGAGACAATTCGTCGATCAGTGACGATTTCCCAGCACCACCCGTTCCGGTGATTCCCAAAACCAGCGACGATTTTTCTTTTTTCGCAAAAGTCGCAAGGCCAAACTGATCAAGTTTTAAATCTTTGTGCCCGTTTTCTATCGCGGTTAGCGCCGCGCCCAATTCAACTGAAGGGATCTGATCATTTTCGAATATTTGTTTTTGAGTTAATTTTTTTTGCGCTTCAACCATGTCGAAATCGCAACCGTCGATGATCATTTTAATCATGCCTTCAAGACCTAACTTACGGCCGTCGTCGGGATGAAAAATTTGGGCTATGCCGTAGGCTTCAAGCTCGCGCTTTTCATCGTGCACGATCACGCCGCCACCGCCACCATAAATTTGCACGTAACCTGCTCCCGCTTCGTTCAGCAAATCACGGAGGTATTTAAAATACTCCATGTGCCCGCCTTGGTACGACGACACGCAGACGCCCTGGGCGCCCTCTTGCAGCACGGCCTTCACAACGTCGTGAACCGATCGGTTGTGGCCTAGGTAAATCACTTCGGCGCCCATGTCTTGTAAAATGCGGCGAATGATATTGATGGTGGCATCATGGCCGTCGAATAAAGAAGCCGCCGTTACGACGCGAACAGGATTTTTAGGCATCCGGATTATTCTCCTTTAAAAACAGGTTTTCTTTTTTCGACGAACGCCTTCGTACCTTCACGCGTGTCCATCGAGATAAATAAATTTGAAAAAATAAGCGCTTCGTTTTCCAGTGCGGGCTCGGTGTCTAAATCGAAAGCTTGATTGATCGATTTTTTCGCTTCGCTGACCGCAAGCGGAGACCTGGTTAAAATCATTTCGATTTTTTTTAAAACCGTTGGCATTAGCTCGGCCTGCGGAACGACTTGATTAACGAGGCCCATTTGCAGCGCCTGGGCTGCGTTGATCATTTCGCCCGTCATCGTTAATTCGCGAGCGCGACGAATTCCCACCGCGCGAGTTAATCTGACGGTGCCCCCAAAGCCCGGAATCAGGCCCAGCGAAACTTCGGGTAAACCGAACTTCGCGTTATCACTAGCGATGATAAAATCCGCCGCAAGCGCAAGCTCTAAACCGCCTCCCAAAGCGAAACCGTTTACTGCGGCGACCACCGGAATTTTAAGTAAATTCATTTCGTGAAATATACTTTGACCGCGTTTTGCAAACTGCAAGGCTTGGTCTTCGTTCAGATCAAGCATTTCTTTAATATCAGCTCCGGCGACGAAAGCCTTTTCGCCGCTTCCGGTAACGATTAAGGCCCTGGTGTGTTCAAAATCCATTTCGGACAGTTGACGAAAGGCGTGGGCCATTTCATTCAAAACATTTGAATTTAAAGCGTTTAAAGATTCGGGTCGGTTTATGGTTAAAACCCAAACGCCGTTTTCTTTATTTTCTAATTTGATACTTTCGTATTCCGAAATCATTTACGTTTCCTCGTTTTTAATTATTTAGCGTAATTATAAAAGCCACGACCCGATTTGCGACCTAACCATCCGGCCTCGACGTACTTAACCAAAAGTGGGCACGGACGGTATTTCGAATCGGCCAAACCGTCATGAAGCACGTTCATGATCGCAAGGCAGGTATCAAGCCCGATAAAATCCGCAAGCGTCAGCGGCCCCATCGGTTGGTTGGTTCCAAGTTTCATGGCCTGATCTATTGATTCAACCGACGCGATCCCCTCGTGCAAAGTGTAGACGGCTTCGTTGATCATCGGCATTAGAATTCGATTGACGATAAAGCCGGGCATATCTTTGGTGGATTCGACAAATACTTTACCTAATTTTTCAGCCAACCCCCGCGTCGTTTTAAAAGTTTCATCCGACGTTTGTAAACCCCGAATGCCCTCTACTAATTGCATCAACGGGACGGGATTCATAAAGTGCATGCCCGCGACTTTCGAGGGCCGTTTCGTGCTGGATGCGATCTTTGTTATTGAAATCGAAGAAGTGTTCGAAGTAAGAATCGCGTCTTTCTGAACGATTTCGTCAAGTTGGCGAAAAATGTTGAGTTTAAGATCGATGTTTTCGGTCGCCGCTTCAACGACGAAATCGCTGCTTGCAAGATCATTCATTGAGGTGGTGGTTTTAATTTTTGAAAGGAGCGCCTTCTTTTGATCTTCGGTCATCGTGGTTTTTTTAATCAGCCGATCGCAACTGGCAGCAATCGTTCCTAGACCTTTGTCTAATGATCCCGCGTTGATATCGAACATGATGACATCAAAATTTTGGGCGGCCGCAACTTGCGCAATTCCATTTCCCATTTGACCAGCCCCGATGACGGCTATTTTTTTGACGTTAGATATTTCCAAGTTGATGCTCCCTTGCGTTATATTTATCACTTAATGAATGAACGACTGAATATACAAAGATCTAGCCTTGATTGCATGGATTTCTCCTCTGAAAATAGGTTAGATGCTGTCTGTCATTGCGTTCTTTCTTCATTTCGGCCTTCTTCCCGCGAACTCGGCGCCCCAAGCCTCGGTTCAGGTGCCTTTTTTTAAGTCTTCGCAAAGCCTTTTTCCTTCGGGATACACCTCGCTCGAGTTTCTGCAGAAACAGCAAGTGCAGAAATTTGTGATCAGCGACACTGCCTTTCGTTGGAAGGGGCAGAATTTTCGTAAGAACGAAATCCGCCCGGTTCTTCCCGTCCACCTTTCCCAATTTGTGATCGATATTGCCACTCAACAACGTTGGAAGGTGGTTGAAAGTGGAATCGAAACGCTGAAAGTTGAAAACCCAAAAAGTAAAAGTATCTTGCAAATGGCCACCAACGAAGTGATTTCGGACGCGACGGATTTAGGTTACGCCTTGACCTTAAAAGACGTTTACTTAAAATCCTCGGCGCAAAATGATGGAAAAATTTTAACCACGATCGCGCAAGGGTACCGTTTAAAACCTTTGGAATTTATAAATGGTTTCTTTAAAGTCCATTACAAAGATTATGTCGGCTTTGTGAGTTTGTCTGAAGCCCTAACTAAATTTGATTTAAGCACCATGGTTTTTGCGGCGGGTAAGTGGCATTTTGTAAAACGGCGCGAATTCGACAACATTATCACAAGCGAGGATATAAAAATATCCATGAACAGCGTGCAGAAATTAATGACGCCCGACACGCGCGGGATCATCGCTTCCGCAACTCAAAAAATCCCGCTCTGGAGTCAGGTCGAAGTTGTGAAGTATTCCCGTCCGGACTGGCTACAGAGCCAACTGAAGGGCCACGGTCCGATCTGGTGGCGACAGCCGTCCGAAGATTCACTTAACAGTGGTAATGAAAAAACCGTTTTAATCGATGAACTGATTCGCCAACCGATTTCAAGTGTTTCCTTTCATCCCAAAAATCCTTTGAAAGGAATTCTTTCATCAAACGGCGTTTACGTCACCGAAGATGGCCTTCACTGGAAAAATTTAAAACAATTTGAAAAATTTAACGGTCCCGTCCATTACTTCAATGATCTGCTGATATTTGTCGGTAATTTCCGAAGCGTCACCGGTGGAAGAACTTTCGAAAACTACATTCAGATCGACAAGCTGGCTTCCGCGATCGAAGCGCAATACGGGTTTTTACCAAAGCGATTACAAGTTCGTAAAATAGAAACCCGCGCGCCATTCAGACTGAAAATTGAAATCGAAACGGGCTACCGAAAAATACAAATGGAAAGTCCCTTATTTTCGCAAGATTGGACCGCGGTTAAGATTTAACTTCGGAACCCATTTTTCCGGCGTTGGCTGGCGTTCGGCTTTTAAAATCTTCAACCCATATCGGATTCATCAACTCGTAAACTTTTTTGATCAGCTCGTTGCGATTGTTTGAATCATAACCCGCCGTCGACACCGGCTTTAATATTTTAATTTGAATTGAGTGTTTCCACCGGTTTGGATTAAAAAGAATTTGGCTTTTTGCGAGGGCTTGGTGGGCTCCTAAGATCATCGTGGGTATGACCGGCACACCGGCCGACATGGCAAACTGAAAGGGTCCCGATTTAAAGGGCCATAGAACGGGACCGTGAAATCTGGCCCCTTCCGGCGCCAAAGCGAACTGCTCACCCCGCTGAAAGCGAACTTTTGCCTCGTCGTATATTTTAAAAACTTCTTCGCGATTTTTTCTTTCGATTGGTAAGGTTCCCATCGCCGCCATGGTTTTTCCAAAGATTGGAATTTTAAAAAGTTCGGCCTTGGCGCCAAAACGCACGCCTTTAATGTTGCCCGCGATCGCGAAGACATCAAAGAAGCTTGAGTGGTTGAACAATAGAAGGCAGCCCTTACCCTGCGGAATATTTTCTAACCCTTCGACCGTTACATCTACCCCGGACATTCGGCAGCAAATTTTCCCCCAGATCATCACCATGCGGTCGTCGATATCTTTATTATGAAAAATAAAATGTAAGGCGATCGCGGTCGGTCCCAAAATCAAAACTGTAAACGGAAATAAAAAAGTTGCGACCAGCGACCGCAGATAACTAAAAACGCTCACGGCGGAGAATCCGGAAATAGACGTTTAACCGCGGCTTCGACTTGACGGTTCTTGTAGGCTTCGTGTTCGGAGTCTCCGGACTGCATTTTTTTATAAGCCGCTTCGTTTAAAATTTGCACTTCAAAGGGATAAAAAAAACTGAAGGTTTTTCCGGGGCCCACGGGTTGAATCTGAATCAACTTACGGGAAATAAATTTAATGTATTTGAAATCTTCAGATGAAAAAGGGTTTTCTTTTCGGAACAATCCCAAGAAGTTCGATTGATTTGATTTTAATTTCTGCAAAAGTAAACGATCAATTTTTTCCGAAGATAATTTTTGCTCGTGGCCGTGTTTCTTTTCAAGCTTTTGACAAACCGCCAAAAACTGATCAACCGGATACATGTTATTGGAAGACTGGTCGGGCATAATTTGCGGAAAGCTGATCAAGTTTTCTTCAATCAGGAATCTGATCACCTGGAACGAATCGAATATCGACTTCGTCACAAAACGCACACCGATTTTATCAAAGATCTTCATCGCTAGGGCATCGGGCTTTGCCAGAAGTTTAATGACCGTGCTCGATGATGTTTTAAAGGGTTTCGCATAAAAACCTAAAAGCTCTACCTTGGGGTGACTTTCTTTTTGGAAAGCCTTCAAATAAAGTTTATCTTCTTGCACGATCGATTGCTCAATCGGATGAAGAATCTGTTTTTGGATCTCTTCAGAAAAAAAACTAAAAAGATCCGTCTCTGAATGAACAAAAACGTGCATGCATCTAAGAACCGCGCACGACCATCGCTGGCGGTGCTTGTCGGTGGAATCCGAGGCGTAAATCAAAAGTTTTCGAATGTCTCCTAAAGATTCTTTTGATTTCAACTCTTCCGGAATGTCTTGCAAATCGATCTTTAGTTTCTCGGCCATAAGTACCATCGCGCGGCGGTGGAAATACCAAAGCCTTTCCAAGTGATCTTGACGAGTAATTTGATAACCGTAACTTTTTAAAAAAGATTCGGCTTCTTCTAAGTTGTGAATATGTAGATTGGTGCGATCGATGGCGGAAGCGCCTCCGGCAACGACCGAAAGAGAAGACTCGTCAAAAAAATAAAAAGAGGAATGCGTTCCCTGCATGCCCCTGATTATTAAACTTTATGAGCTTTTTTCAACTAGAATTCGAAGCATCTTCGCTCGAAAATAAACTTATTTTCGGATGATTCCACATGAATTGATCATAAACTGACCAAGTGGACCCGATGATGCAGCCGCGCCCGTGACGTTGACATAATTCTTATAGCTGACGGTTCCGGAAAATGATTTGTAGTTGTAAGTTCCGTCGAAGCGAATTTCTCCGTATTGGTCTTTCAGTAATAAATAACCTTGGCCGGTCGTTGTAGAAAATTGCCCCGATAAAACCGATCCCTTTGTTGGATCGAATTCGATTGGAATAGGTGCTTCCACATTCGGATTCATCGCCCAGATGCTGTCATAAACTTTAATGGTAATCGTTGAACGGTTGGATACGACATTTCCACTCGCATCCAAGAACATGGTGCCTTCGAATCTAACGCCCTCGTTTGATCCCGTACCGATCGTGCCGACGTTTTCCGGTAACATTGTCGCCGTTAAAAAGGCCTTCACGCGTGCTTCGAAAGTGCCCGCACCGCTACTTGCATTATCGTAGATCGCTCCCATTGTTGATTCGCCTTGAGAACAATTTGGTATCGCTAAAATTCCTTGAGATGAAATATTTTGTGGATTTATGTTGGCGCGCACAGAATCTTTCTTTGGCTGACAAGCCGAAAAACCGGTGGCCAAAATTAAAAGTAATGTTAAGCGTTTCATAAAATCTCCTATCCTCTACATTAAGGGTAAGGCAATCGGCGAGCCAAGAAATGCCGCTCCATATGAGACGAACTCGATCTTTGTGTTTTAAGTCGATACGTTTTTAAACGACCGTCGAGGAATTGGCGTTTTTTGCTTTTGTTGTTGGGCGCTTGTCTAAAAGATATTCACCGAACAGCGCCAGTAACACCCCGATCACGATGGCCACGTCGGCCACGTTGAAGACGCCGGTTCGCAGCGGACCCCAGACGTCGATCAGCATGAAATCGACGACATGTCCCCGATCGTGGGCCACGCGGTCCCATAGATTTCCGCAGCCGCCCGCTAAGATGAAGCTGTAGGCAAACAGATTCAGGCGCGAATCTTCCTTCTTAATGAGGTACCAAAGCATCCCGCCAAGGCCCAACAGGACAACGACCGCAAAAATGATGAAGCGGACGGGTCGCGACCAATCGCCACCCAACCCCAGGAAGGCCCCGGGATTTTCGGCATACAAAAATTGAAAAAATCCATTTAAAAAAAGCCGCGGCGATTGACCCACAAGATTTTCCGCAGCCCAAGTCTTCGTGCTCTGATCAAACACAAAAACCAAAAGCAAAATCGAAAAGACAACAATCAACTTATACCGAAGACTTACCGAAGAAACAGCCATGCAGCCATTCTGTAAGATACCCGATCCGCAGGCAACTGAAAAGTGCCAGGCCTTTTTCCTGCAAAAAGGTGCCAGACAAGTTAGACTTTAATAAGTTTATTTGGTGTGGCACCTTTTTGCGGAAAAAAGGCCTGGCACTTTAGAAGCCGTAGCTGACCTTGAGCGAGACGATGAGGTCGTTTACTTTTGAGTAGATGTTTGGTTTGTCCCAGACGTCTTTGCGGTTGCCGTTTTGTTTTGTGATTCCCATTTCGATTTGGGTTCCGCTCGTTCTTTCGTAGCCTGCGGCGATGGTGTGGTTTGATACCGTCGACCCCGGTCGCACCACGGTTTCACTTTGCGCGCGCAAGTACACGGCGCCGTTTTCTGAAAGCTGGGCAGAAAATTTTGCGTCGGCGTTTAGATTCAGGGTATTTGAATCCTTTACCGTGGCTAGTCTTCCGCCCACATCCACCGACATTGATAGTTTACAACGATCCCCGAACGTTCGGTTTTCTTGCAATCCGACGTTTAACGCAACGAAAGCTCCCCAACGATCTTTCGAACCTTCTTCGTAAGTGTAATCGTAAGCTTGGCCTACCGCGACCCGATTGATCATGTAGTGAAACCATTCTTGTTGGCCCGTCGACTGACCGAAGCCCCACTTTTTCTTTTCTGATAAGTTGATAAAACCTACGCCGCGCTTCCAGTAGGTCGCATTACCTTGATTAATATTATCCTGCATCCAAGAAAAAATATTTTCGGAAGTAAATTTTTGATTCAGGTGCGTTGTTCCGTCATGATCGATTTTTTCTGATTTAAGATTCGGATTCGAATAAAGATCGGTTGAGTAACTGTACGTGTTTGAAATTCCATCCGCCGTTTGGCAACCAACGCCGACGGACATTCCGTGCGTAAGCCCAAAGTCGTCGCCGCACTCGGCATTTTTATCGTTATTGGTAATCCCGGTCGAGCGATCTTTACAGCCCAGGGCGCCCCGATTGTCGTTGATCATTTTCAAACGGATGACGCAAGATACATTTTTATTTTGGGCTTCACGAATAAATTCCGGCGGTAAATTTTTTTGTAACTCGAGCGGAATTTTACCGGATTTAAATTCCACTTTCGTGATAACACTGTCAGTGTAGTCGCTAGGTTCAATCGCGCACGTGACCACGCTTGTTCCGTTTTCGGCCTGCAAGGTATGACAAGCATTCGCGTCTTTCAGCCCCGTACCTACGACACCGTTAAACTTCGATATTTTGTTGGCCGCGCGACTAGCAGCCAAGAAATCAAACGGCGTGATCTGTTGTGAATAGCTCGTGGCACAAATGAAAAAGCTGAATAGGAACGATAATTTCATAGTGCTTTATCGGCTGGGGCTGCGCTAAATAAAAATAATAACCTCTACGGAAAAGACGTTTTAAATTTGGATCACGTCGCGGATCTTGTTGGCATCGCCCACGATCCAAACTAAGTCGCCGGGCTTCAGGACGAAGGACGAGTCAGGACTTAAAAAACGCTCGCCCCTTCTTTCAAGTCCCACAATGAGACCGTCCACGGCTTCCCGCAAACCGCAATCTCGGATCGTCTTATCAATAAACTGACTTTCTTCAGCCAGAACGAAGGATTTTAACTTGTATGAATCAATGCCCGCTAAATCTTGCACCGAATTTTTTAACTCTAGTTTTTTACGTAAGGCCGAAATCTGTTCGTCGGTGCCGATCACAAAAAGGCGATCAAAAGGCAGTAACAAATCGGTAAA
>CAXSEH010000061.1:6481-14883 GCA_964236345.1 uncultured Bdellovibrionales bacterium | reverse complement strand
TAACGACATCAATGGAGAAATAAAAATGGGTTTCATGCAGAAGTTTTTAAGTGAGGGTGGATTTACGGCGTACTTGATTACGCTTGCGGCTTTATTTTTGATCGCGTTGACGATCGATCGGATCATGTATCTTTTCTTTAAAGTAAAGCCGGCGGGAGCAAAGCCAATCAGCGAATTATCGCAAAAAGTTTTGGTCCGTGACTATCAAGGGGCGCTGCAGATGTGCAACTCGGTTGAAAATGTCCCACAACTTCAAGTTATCAAATCAGGTTTACTAGCCGTTGAAAGCGGACGGGAAGCCATGAAAGCTTCTTTAGGCGCCACGGTTGTTGAAATTACGAAAGACTGCGAAAAACGCGTTCCTTTAATCGCGCTGATCGCTTCGGTCGCTACATTACTGGGACTACTCGGAACTATTTCGGGAATGATCAGAACGTTTGACGCCATAGCCGTTGCCGATCCGGGCCGCAAAGCCGAAATGCTGGGTTTAGGTATCGCCGAAGCCATGACCGCCACGGCGGCTGGTCTAATCATCGGGGTTTTAGCGATGATCGTTCATACAGTTTGTACCGTTAAAATCGACGAAATTACGGGAGAAGCGCAAAAATCCGGATTCAATATCATCACGCTTGTTGAGAAATCTGAAAGAGGAACGTAATGGCTGGCGGCGGAAGTTCAGACGGTCGATCACCCCGAATTGATTTAGTTCCCATCATCGATGCGATGACGTGCGTGATTTTCTTTTTGTTACTTTCGTCAACGTTTGTCGAATTTACTAAGATCACGATGCCGCAAGCAACGACGGCAATCGCTTCGGCCTCGGTTTCAAAAGATCCACCCGTCGCGCCAAAATTAATCGGCGTGATCAAGGGCGCGGATATTCACATGGTTTTGTCATGGACGGGGAAGACTCCCGATCGCCTCGTAAAAAAAGTAGCGCGGGATCCCAAAAATACGCGCTCCGAAGCTTTACAGGCAACGACGCAGGAAATAGTTGCGGAATTTAAGAAAAAGTTTCCCGAAGAAAAGGCAATCCTTTTAGGTTTTTCGCCGAAGGTGACTTATCAAGAAGTGATTTCCGCAATGGACGGTGCCCGACAAGAACTTCAAGATTTAGTTATGGTTTCTTGGACGGAAGCGCAGACGGCTGAAAGCCAATTGGCGCAGGAAAAAGGCGAATAGCATGGATGATTTATTTCCGAGAAAAAAGAAAACGAAACTGGTGGGATTGCAGCTAGCTCCGCTGATTGATATTTTCGTTTTGATCATCATCTTTTTAATTAAGGGTACGGTGATGAGTAATGCCAGCATAACTCCACCGGGAGATTTAAAGCCCGCCTTAAGTAAAAGTCCCGAAGGTTTAGAACCCGCGGGGCAAGTGTACATCAGCCCAAGTGAAGTTTACTTTTCAATGGTAAACGAAAAAATTCCGATTGCAGAATTTATGCAGCAGATTCAAGAAAATACGATCGAAAAGCTTTCGGGTCGCTCGATGATGGTTTCCCAAAAGCTAAAGGCTTATCTAGTTGCAATTCCGGATTCAGAAAAAAAATCTGGTATTTTGATGAACTTTTTGGCCGACGCAGGAACAGATTATAAAACCGTGTTTGAAATCGCGAAGTACTGTCGTGAAATTGGCTTTCAAAATATCCTCTTCGTCGCGCAGGGTGATAAATGATGTCGCGCAAAATATTTTTTACTTTAGCATTATTATTAGCTTTCAAAGTTAACGCTGAAAATTCTGAAGCGGCGGCTGCGCAAAGTAAGCCGAGTCTAAAACCTCTGGCTACCGCAAAAACCGCAAAACAAAAACAAGGCGAAAATTTGCTCGATTTCGAAGCCGAAGTCATTGAGGGTGAGAAAAAAAGACCCGAACTATTTCTAGACATCAAAGCCGGTGATGGAAATGTCGGAAGTGGTCTGTATTTGCGACCTCATTACGATGATTTCTTCGTTGTCGATAAACGCCGCAGACCAAGATTTGTTAAATCCAAATGAAAACAGTCATAATATCCCGAAACGAAAAAGAGTTAGTGCGCGTTCCTTTGAATCGTAAAAGTATCTTGGCGGGTCGTTCCCCAAGTTGCGATGCGGTAGTTCGTTATAAAGGCGTGAAACCCGTTCAGTTCTTGATCGAACACATCAGCGAAAATATCGGTGACGCCGCTCAAACAGAGGATTTTGAAACTGGATTTTGGACTTTGATTGACGTTTCAGAAAACAATCTTCACCAGGCCGAAAATGGAAATGCCAGTGGTGGCGCCGGTATCGTTATTGATACGACTCAACAAAAATTTAATGGTTTTGATTTTAAGATCGTTACGGATGCATTGCAAGAAACCGATTTGAAAAAAGGGGTTCTTTCACGTTCGATTGATCACACTGCGGGATCTGGAGACCTTGACCGCAGCGTCGTCGAAGTAGTCTACTTTCGAAAAGACATTGATATCGTCACTAATATTTCCCATTTGAACCGTAAAAAATCCGGCAAGAAAATAAAACTTTTTCCTCAGCAATTACCTGATTTTACATTCGAGTGGGAAAATAATCCAGAAATCAAAGCCTCGATCAGAAGCGAAAGCCCGCAAGGGAAAGCCGAAGTATTTAGACGGGGCGAACGCATAACCGCCGACTTTATCGACACGAAAACGATTTCAATCCGCGCCGATGACATGATTCATATCGAAACCGCAACGGATGATTTCTATCTACGTCTCGTACCGGAAATTAAAGTTGGGCTCGAGAAGTTTTCTTGGTTTAAAGATTACATGGTCCGCACCACGCTTGCGGTTTTGGCTGCCATCTTTACCCTTGTTTTCTTGGTTAAGAATTTTTCTCCGCCGGTAGAAGAAAAGATTGAGCCTCCGCGTATCATTGAAATCCAAGTGGCGCCTCCGGTAAGACCAGAAGTTGCTCCTCCGCCTCCACCTCCTCCAGAAGTCGAAGCGGCGCCAGAGGCTCCTCCAGAGAAGGTTGAAACGAAACCTGCACCCGAGCCAAAAAAAGTTGAAAAACCAAAAGATATCGTAAAAGAAAAGCCAATTGAAAAAAAGGCTTCAAGCACGGCAATGTCGCAGACGCCAAAGAAGCAAAATTTCCAAGCCTCAAAAACGGCCGTGGTGCAAAAGCCGTTGAATAAACTGGCTCCGGGTTTAAACAATAATTCTGCGCCTAAAAACGTAAACACGATTGGTCTTCTGGCGAAATTAAAAAATGGCCAAAAGGCGACGAATCAAAAAGTTTCGGCCGATCAAGTTTTAAATCAGGGCGTGGTCAGTGAAACCATGACCGGCGAAACTGGCGCGGTCATCGTAAATAAAGCTCCGCAGGGAACCATCGGTCGTCAAAAAGAACCACTGAACAAAAACGCTTTAGCCGAGGCTTCAACTAGCCTTAGCGGCGCGACGACATCTGACCCGCGTGCGACGGGCGCGATGGCAATGGCAAATGGAAAAAGCCGGTTTTCTTCGGGAACTAAGTTAAACGGTCTACAAGGAAATGGCGGAACCGGGACGGGATCGAATGGTTCTGGATCAGCCGGTAACGGCGTTGGAACTTCGGGTTCAGGTTTTGATCGTGGCGAGGCGATGCAGGCGGTTGGCGGTTTAGATAAAGACGCCATTCGTAAAGCTTTGCGAGAAAATCGCCGCGCCATCGCAAACTGCTACGAAACGGCTTTATTAACGAAGCGCCAATTAGATGGTCGTATGACATTCCGCTGGGTGATATCAATTGAAGGAAGCGTTTCTTCTATTAAATTGCAAAGTTCTGAAATCGGCATGCCAAATTTTGAGTCTTGCGTTGAAGGTGTCATCAAGGGCATCAGATTCCCGCAAGCACCGAATAAGATGACGACGACGGTTATTTATCCCTTCGCGTTCCAAGGAAAAAAATAAAAATGAGATATCTTTTGATTTTGTTTTTTCTGCTGACTCCGATCGCCTGGTCTAAAACCGACCTCAAAGGTTTAACCACGAATGGAAATTTGACACCGCGAGAAAGCAAAGTTGAAAAAGCGGCGCCGGTTGCAACGAAAAAGCAAAGCGCATTGATCGTGGAACAACAGACGCAAGATGTCTTGAAGCTCCGAGAATCTCTAAAGGGAATAAATCTGGTATTAAATAATCAGCCCAATGCGCCCAATCGCACGGAACTGTTATTGAAGAAAGCCTTTTTGCACGTAACTATCGTTCGGGAACAGGGAAGAAAGCGCACAAGCGCGACTCAGCTAACCGAAGAAGATAATAAGCACTTAACGGTTGCAAAAGATATTCTGAATAAATTATTGCAACCTTCCGCGCGTCTACCGGAAACTAAAAAAGCTTCGGTCTATTATCTGTTGGGACTGGCGGCCTACGAATACGAAAATTACAAACTTCAGCAAAAATATTTTATCGATGCCTTGAAGCTTGATCCCAAAGGTCCCCAATCGGGAAGCTTGGCCCTGATGGTGGCCGAGCAATATTTTGACGACGAAGATTTCGCCAACGCTCTGCTTTATTACAATAGCTACACGGCAGCCATGTCCGATAAACAAAAAGACTTAGCTCTGTATAAATCGGCGTGGTGTTACATATCGACTCAGCAAAATGAAAAGGCTGAGGCCGAACTTCTAAAAGTGGTTCAAAGCAATCGTCAAAGTGGATTTCAAAAAGATAGCTTGCGCGACTTAGCGTTCATTTCGGTTCGGCACCGTGATGAATTAGGCGTCATCCGCTACGGGCAACAAAAAATTGTGAACGATGAAAATCGCAACGAGTTTTATAGCTTGTCATTAAAGTACTTTTTCCAAATGCAAACTCGTCAGTCGTTGAATCGCCTGATCGGAATCGTATTGAAGACTGAGAAGAAGCTTGAAGTGCGACTTGAAATCTTGGGTCACCAAGTGAACGAGTACCGTCGCGATTATTTGAACCCTTTAGTATTATCTTACTATCAAGGTATCCGGCTTGAACTAGAAAAGAACAAAACAAATTTGGACGCCACCGAGTTGGTCGGATTTAAAAAGAATTTCCAGTCTGACATGGAATTCTTCATCTACAGTATATCTCAAGTATATCAGTCGAATGTTGAAACCGACAAGGCGGTCCCCCGCAATAAAGTGTCTTCATTACTCGAAAAAAATATTTTATTTTATGACTATTTCTTTCCCGATTCTAAAAACAAAATTTTAATCTACCAGATCTTGGCCGACCTTTGCGTCGATTCAAAAGTTTATTCATGCGTCACGCAAGTTTATAACAAAGCCAAAATCTATAAGCCCGAAGATAAAAATTGGAATGAGCTTCGTTTAAAATTACGGGCTAACCAACTTCTGTTCGCGGACGAACTTTACGCTAAAGAGCCGGCGAAAAATGAAGCTCTACTGTTACAGGTATTCGGTGATTTCAAAAAAGATTATCCCAATCATGAACTGGTTCTAAAGGGTCTAAAAAGAACCTTACAAATATATACCCAAAGATCAGACCTAGCCGCGATCGAGAAAAATTACGCCGAAATTTACGAGCGTGAAAAAAACGCCGAAAATCTTTATAATTGGAGCTTAACGGTATTTAAGCAAAACCGTTTTAGCGACGTCGTCCCAATGATTAAAGATCAATATCCTCAAGATACAAAACTGAATCAACTTAGAATTGAATCTTACCTCAAACTAGCGGATAAAGAATCTCAAGCCGACAACTTCAAGGCTTATGAAAATTACATCGTTGAGATCTTAAAAGTAAGTAAAGATCCTGATAAAATTTCGTTAATCTATTCCGATTGGTTACAAAAAAGTTTAAACTTGAAAGTGGGCGGCCCCGAGCACGCGCTTGAAGTTTTCAACAGCATCCCGGCAAAGGTGCGGTCATTGCCATTATTTGATAGCTACACTTCAAAGTTGGCTAGCGCCTTCATTTCGCAAGGTGATTTCGAACGACTGGCGAAGTTGGACCTTAACCGTCCCACGAAGCAAAAAGAAGATTCACTTGTCTATTATAAGCTAGTTCATTTTTTCGCGACCAAAGAGGCGGGGCTTGCCGGCTGGGTACCGATGCTTGAATCTTTAGACGCTGATAAGAAAAATTATTTAATCGGACTGCTGGTTTTATTAAAGCCAAATTTGGCCATTGAGTATTTCCGCAAATCAAAAATTGAAGAAGCGAACCGGGCCGATTTATATTTGTTAGCTTTACGCATGCAACACAAAAGCGACGATTTCGTCATGGCCCCGGCAGATAAAAAGATTTTAGGTAATAAAGCAACATCCGTTCAAAGTAAGTCCACGGCACGACCTGCCTTGTTGAATGAGATTGTTGCGGTCAAGTTTCCAAGCCCAAAAGCAAGTTTCAAAAAATACAACGCAGCCGTCGAGGCGCTTGTACCCACGGTGAAAAAAATCCGTGAAAAGATTCAAAAAAGTTTTGCTGACGCTTCGATTGAGCAGAAGCTGATGATCGTTCCTGAAGCGGAAGTTCTTGAAGCTAAAACCGCGAAGGCGATCGAAGAAGCTCCGCTACCTCCGGGCTTAGACGACGTCCAGAAAGCTGATTACCAGGCCGGCATTAACGAACTGGCAAAAGAATTCGTCGAGCAGTCGGGCGAGTATAAAAAAATGTTCGAAGGCTTAAGCGAAAAGATGATTGAAATCACCAAGCAAAAAGCCGCTGACGTGCTTCCTGAGATCGACATGAATAAATGGATCTGGCCAAGCAACGACATCACCAAAAAAGCTTTAAATTTGCAGGCCATTTCAAGCATTCAGGCGCACCTTTATATCGACGCGCAACTTTCGGAAAAAATGCTTTCGGATTCAGAGCATTTGACCACGCGGGTCGGCCTTTTAGCGATGAGTCAGAATTCCGAAGTCATGCGGGACTACATCAAGCAAGAGCTTCAACAACAGCAAAAAGAAGATCTCTTGCAAAAATGGAAAAGCTTAGCTTCAAAATAACCCGTCTCGAAATGAGAATTTCTTAAGTCTTCCTTCGGCCTCGCCGAAAAGCTAGATATGAAAGAACTGTCAGGCCCCATACGTCGTAAATTCCCCCGTAAGAGCTTCAAGAAGGCGATTAGCTACCTTCATTCGGGTCAGGGCGAAGTCGTTGAGGGAGTCGAAATTGGCGAAGGTGGTATTTCGTTTAGAAGTAAGGTCGAAATTGCGCACGAACAAAAACTGGTGATAAACTTCTTTTTACCTGAAGGCGATTTTTTTTCGCTGATAACGACCTTAAAAAATATCAATCAAGATGCTGACGGTACGGTTTACGGAGTTAGCTTCGATGAAGTTTCAATAGGCCTAAAACGACAAATCCGAGCCTATGTAGCTCGGACCGTGTCTGCCGTATCAATCTACTCGTAAAGCTTCGGCTAATTACTTAGCGGTTAAAGCTTTATGAATTTGCGAAGATAAACGAGAAATTTTGCGAGCCGCAGTCGAACGACTGAAAACGCCCTTTTGAGCGGCTTTCATCATTTGGCTGGTGTAGTGAGAAAGTAAAGCGGGGATCGCCGTCGCATCTTTTTTTGCAATCGCGGTCGCTAAAGTTTTTTCGCCAGTCCGTACTTTTGATTTACGTGCAGAGTTGACTTTGTTTTTACGAACGGCTTGACGAGCTCTTTTCGCTGCTGACTTGTGTTGTGCCAAGGTATAACCTCCAGGGATAATATAAAAAACAGTCTTAAGGAGTTAACATAGAGCATCCGGACAAGCAAGACCAATCTGTACTTAAAAACGCACTGAAGATGGCGTTTGGTACCCTGACAAGTCGGATATTGGGTCAGCTCCGCGAAAGCCTATTAGCAGCCTATTTCGATAAGCGAGTCACTGATGCCTGGGCCGCGGCCTTCCGTCTTCCTAACATGTTTCGCAGGCTTTTAGGAGAGGGTTCGCTTTCGGTTAGTTTCATTCCCGTTTTCGTAGATTCAAAAATCGATACCCAGGTTAGAGCCCAAAATCTAGTCAACTCGGTTTATACGTTTTTACTCATGGTCTTAGGCTGTTTGACCGCCTTCGGCGTGTTGTATCCCGAGCCTCTACTTAATGCCGTCTTAGATCCCGTTTACATTGCCGACACCGAAAAATATTTACTGACATTGCGGCTCACAAAAATCATGTTCGGGTTTATTTTTTTCATCAGTTCATACGCGTTCGCCATGGGTATATTAAATGCCCTTGGCCAATTTGCTTTACCAGCCGCGGCTCCGACCCTGTGGAATTTATGCATGATCATATCAACGGTCCTTCCGCAAAAATGGTTTCCCCACTCGGGCGACCAACTCGCGTGGGGGGTTTTAATCGGCGGAGCGGTGCAAGCTCTCATCTTAATACCGTCACTCATTAAGTCGGGATACTTCCCAAAGCTTTCTTTTGATTATAAAAATCCCGATTTTTTACGGGTGCTGCGGAACATAAAACCCGGCCT
>CAXSEH010000061.1:0-6471 GCA_964236345.1 uncultured Bdellovibrionales bacterium | reverse complement strand
GGGGCCCGGCCTTATCTGGATGGGCTTACTGCAGTTTACGACAATCGTGAATCTGCGTTTCGCGTCTTCCTTGAGGGAAGGCACGATTTCTTACATCAATTACGTCGATCGTCTCATTGAACTTCCGCTTTCTCTCATTTCAGTCAGTTTAGGTACGGCATTGCTGCCCGTATTATCGGGGTACCTTGCGCGCGCGGATCGCGGCAAGTTTATCGAAACGATCCAAAAGTACCTCGAGCTTAATCTTTTACTCACAATGGCCGCGGCCGCCGGGCTTTTTTCGTTAGCGCAACCCTTCGTACAATTAATTTTTGGACACGGGCATTTTAACACTCCGGAAAATATCGTAACCACGGCACGCATTTTACAAACCTATTGCTGGATCATGATTTTTACCAGCGGCGTGCGGGTTTTAACTCCAGCCTTTTACGCCGTGAAGAATACTTGGTTCCCGGCCATCGTATCGGCCTTAAGCTTGGCTTTACATTTAATTTTAGCGCCGATTCTTCTGGAACGATATCAAGTTGAGGGACTCATGCTTTCAACCATTTCAAGCGCGACGTTGAATTTGATTTTGCTTTTAATTTTCTTTCCGAAATTTGTGCTGCCGGGATTTCACTATTTCGAGTTCTTCAAAAACGTCGGAAAATATTTAGCCATGGCCATCTTAACGGGTGGGGTAGCCCGGGTATTTTACCTTTTAGAACCTTATCTGCGTTTCGGGTTCTTTGGTTTATTATTAAACCTCATGTTCAGCGTAGGTCTAGCGATGATTACTTTTATTCTGTCGGGCCGCCTTCTAAAAGTGTCAATGATCGAAGAAGTGATCCAAAAGGTGACAACTCGTTTGCGCCGAAATATCTAGTTCAAGGCGTCGTGGCTTCGTGGCTTCGTGGCTCGAAGTTTCGACAAAGGCTCGATCGACCGTTAGAGACTTCCTTTTTTTCTCGGTTTCTGTATGTCTTGTCTTTCTCCTTATGTTTGCCGTTGGTATAGCGCAGCATCTGGTTTTCGTACCGGTAGCAGGTGCCTCGTTGAATTAGTTTTTTCATAGTTCTGATTCATAATTGCAAATTGGAGAGCGATGACCGTAAGAATGCATTCCCATATCCCTAAAGTGGCTCGTGATAAATTAAATCTGGCGGTTGATAAGGCCGACGATCTTCATCAGCAAGAGGAAAATTTGGTCGAATTACTGTATGAAATTGACCAAAATAAATTTTTCGTGCGCTTTGGCTATAAATCCCTGAAAGGTTTTTGTAATTTCGGGCTGAAGTTTTCCAAAACCCAAAGCCAACGAATCGTCACGAAAGTTCGACGCTACGAACCAACGTCCAACATAGGGAGAAAGACAAGACAAGAAGGTGATGCGATTTTGAAAGAGGGTTACGTTACGAAGCAGGTGGAATGAAAAAAAGGCTCGACTTTTTTGTCGGGCCTTTTTAGATTTCGCTAGGTTGTATCTTAAATCTGCCAGACTGCCGCGACGATATACTCTTATTTGTCGTTAGCTAAGCCCTGGTAAGTGTCGTGAATTTTTTGTTGTTTTTCGGCTTCGGCGCTCCAGCGTTTTGATTCGCCTTCGTAGCCTTTTTTCTTATTTTGCCAAGTTGATTCTTCGGAAGCTAAGCCGCGTAGGGATTGAATGGTTTTTGCTTCTTGGGTGCGTAGTTCGGCTTCGCGGTCTTTCCAGGCCTTCTTCTCGTCGCCATTGGCCTTCAACTGAGTTTGGTAATCCGCGATGATGGCTTCACGCTGTGCTTGATTTTGCTTCAATTGAAAAATCATTTTATCGAGCTGCTCCACCTGACGGGTTTCGGCCGACAACTTTTCTTTTTCTTGCGTTAATAATACGTTGATGTCGCGTTCTTGAACTAACACTTTCTTAAGTGATTCGTTATTCTGCACGATTTCACCGGTAACCGCTTCCTTTTGTTTGGCCACGCTGGTTTTTGCTTTGACTACTTCGCCGACGTTTTTATTTACGATGTCTAAATTGCGCTCGTATTCTTTTTGATTCGCGCGTGAGTTATCAAGATTCGTTTTGATTTTATCAAGACCTTGCTGGGCCGTTACCGGTTCTGCAAATGAAATTGATGAAGCGATCATCACGACTAAAGTTAGGATTAAGTTATTTTTTGACATATTATTGTCCCCCTGCGTTTTGTGCCATTTCGTCTGTCGGGCATACATTTTTTAATGAAGAACGGTAGTGACCAATTTCATCTTCCCAAACTTCGCCTTTAAATTTCCACTTGTAGCTTTCTTTTTCTTCCGGAGTTAAGGCGGCCGGAGCGCGCTCTTTCATTTCGCCGCCAGCCATTTGGTAGCGAAGATGTTCTCCCGCACCTGAATAGATTTCATAAGAAAGAACTTCTTTTTGATCGACAAGTCCATTCAGCGCAATCACGAATTCGTTGTAACGACCTTGTAAGGTCTTCGCCGCGATCTTACGTAAACTTAATTTTTCTACGTCTAGGCGCTCTAGAGCTAATAAACGCATTTTTTTAATGCCTTCACGCGCTCGGCTGACGATCATGTGTTCGACTCCGACGGCTAAGAATTTTCTTTCACTTCTGGAAAGCTTATCGGCCGAAGCCTTTTCACGTTTAAGAACCGCGTACTCGTTTTTCGCTTTGAGCATTTGCAGACGCGCTTCTTTTTCTTTGCGAATTAAGTCGATCGTAATTTTGTTGAAACGGGTGTTTTCGTCTTCGTAATTATTGATTTGCTTTTGCGTGCTGGTAAATGACGGGTGGCGAGCTAACTCGACGATGAAGGCACGCGGCAATCCATCCACTTCTTGTAAATCCGTATTTTTAAGCCACGTTTTAACAAGTTCATAATATTTATCTGGTTCTTTGTTATTCTTTTGAAAGGTCTCTAATTTTTCTTGAACTGGCGTGTAACGTTTCTTCAGATCATTCAAAACGCTCATGCCATCGCCAAACTGGCAAAGGTTTAAGTAGCCAACCGTGCGCACGATGTAAGTGTCTGGAGCGTACGACTTTTTAAAGAAATCGGTGTGCAAAGAAAACATGTTTCCAGCCGCGCCCTCGTGATCGCCCGCTAGAATCTGAGTCCACGCCGTCTCAACCATGGCCTGAAGCCAGCTAGGGCTGGATTTATCGATTTTAATATAGGTTTTATAAGCCGTCTTGTAATCGCCTTTTTGAAAATATAATCGGGCTAAGGTTAGAGCTGAAAGGTTATGAATGGGATTCTTCTTGTCACTTTCGATCAGCGGCCAAGCGGTTTCTAAATCACTGATGGCCGAGTCTAATTGTCCTTGTCGGTAATTAAAAACCGATTTCAGAAGCAGCGATTCCGGGTACAGCGGAGACGAGGCGGGGATGAATGACAAAGCCGCTTCTAACTGGCCTAGGTCACCTTTGTTCGAATAATATTTTGCTTTTTTCAAAAGATAAACATCGTTGTTCATAACGTCAATTTCGAACGCTTCAACTAATGGATCAATTAAGGCAATATCCGATGTTTCTAATGATTTAACGTTTTTAACTAAACTTTCGGTGGCCAGTTTTTTCAAAGTTAGATCTTTAGTTTCGTTCGTCACTTGGATCATTTTTTGTCGGAACTCAGAATAAAGTCCTAATCCATAAGCGGTCTTTGCGTAATGGTACATGGCCTGATGGCGATACTCTGGCTTGTCCATCAGCTCGACAAAAAGACTCATCGAAAGGTCGTATTTTTTTTGGTATTCCAAAAATATCAAGGCCTGCAACATTTTCATCTCGTCGGGATTCATCTCTACGATATTTTTTGTTGTTGCTTCCTGAGTTTCTAAAACGGGATCGGCAACCACGTTTAGATATTTAACTTTGGGGATTTGCGGAATGGTTTCGGTGTTTACAAATTTTCGACCCGGAGTAACCGGTTGGATAGACGGCGTCGAGAATGTCAGTAGGGCCGGAGAAGTCAGGGCCTTTACTTCTTTCAAGCGAAGCTCTTTTTTTGCGGGAATTTGGGCTTTGTATTCGGCCGCTTCAATTTGTTTTTCTTCGCCAATATCAAGTTTTGGAATCTCTTTAATTTTGTAAACTTGGTTTCCTTTTTTTTGCACCAACTCAAATGCGGGGACGCCGGACTGGCGGTAAATCACTTCGGAGGCAGGTTTGCGACCATTAGATTTACTTTTCAGCGGCGCCGAGCTTCCTTCAGCATGTGCGATTAAAAAAGAAAATGTTACTAGCAGAATCGAGGTTACGTGTGTATTTAAGCTATTCATTCATAGGTACTATTTACTTCACCCTTTATTTTGTGAAAACCGTAAGACCAAGTGTAATCGTGGTGTCGTTAACGCTTTTGTTACTTTCGGGCCGACTAGACTCAGGCGCCGACGAAAGAATTTCATATTTCTGCGTTTTTTGTGTATAAAACGAGTTCTTAATATCAAGACGGAAAGCGAAGTACTGGCTTAAAAATAATTGCTGCATAACGCCGATTTCAAAGTGCGGTGCTGATTTCATTTCGCCGAAGGACGTTTTAAATCCGCCCGCATCTTTAGAAACTTTTTGAATTTCGTAATCACTTTGTCCGAGCCCTAAAGTAAATCCCATATCAAAGTACATGATCGATTTGTTCATGAACGCCATTTTTGCGTAGAAAGGGGTGTAAGTCACAGAAATCGATTTGGAAGATTTAACTAGATTGTAGTCAGGGGACGCGCTGCCCGGAAGACTTTCGTATGAAGTTACAGTGTCACTTTTTTGGTTGTTGTACGAAAGATAGTCTACTTCGATTCCAAAGTCTTCGCTTAAGTAGTAACCTAACATTCCGCCGGTCGCGCGGGCTTTTGCGTACGGGTCATTGATCAGCGGTCCGTAGACTAAAGATAAATAAAATTTACCCGATTTCGCAAAGGTCCGGTTTTGGATGACTCCGTATTCGTCATCTTTTGCTGACCAATATTTGTCTTCTAATTTTTTAAGGTCAACTTTGTCAGAACCCTTATTTTGAACCGGGGACGAAGAAGGTAAAGTCGTTTGGGAATACGCTTGCGTCGAAAAAAGTACAAGCGCCGTGATCATTCCTATTTTTTTAAGTTGTGATGTCGTATTCATGTTGTCGCTCCGTATTAGTTTGTGCTCTTAAATAAAAATGGATAGGTGACTAGCACTTTAGTTCCGCCCTTTGGCTCTGGAAATTTCCACTTTGCAATTTTGTTTAAAATGCAACCCTCGACTGATTTGTCTTTTAAAGTTGTCTCGTTGATGGCCTGAGTTTCGACTTGCCCCGTTCCAGCGATCGTAAACTTAACCGCTACCTTGCCGTAAAGATCTGGATTTGCGGAAAGCTGTCGCTCGTAGCAATATAAAATTTGACCGAATTGAGTTTTGATATACTGGGCGATGACTTCGCGATCAAGGCCGCCGCTAACTTCGGATTCTTCTTCAATGAGGCTAACCCCGCCAGAACCCGTTTTGCCTTTTCCAAGTGCGCCACCTAATGTCGACGTGCCCTTGCCGCCGCCGATACCGACGGTTGAAACCCCGGCACCTTTACCAGCCGATTCGCCATTCCAATCACGACCCGAAGCTTCAACTTTTCCAACGGCTGCTAAGGCACGTCCGCTGTCACCCTGGCCGGCTTTAATCCCAGAAGCTTGAACGATGACGTTCGCCGTGCGGGCTTCCGTCGCCGATACTTTACCGATCAACTGAGAAATACGTGCGCCGACCGCACCTTTAAGCATGGCCGAAACTTTTCCGCCACCACCGGCCGGAGCCGCTTTTTCTTTTTCATTGGGGATAGCTTTAGCTTGTTGTGACTGAAGCGCTTTTTCAACTTTTTGGATTTTTTTCTTGTCGGTCTTAAAAACCACATTCATGGCTGTTTTTGGTAATGCGAGTTCGTCGTGAAGCGCTTCTTTTTTCGGAGATAAAAAGGAAACGAATACGAAAAGGGCCGTAACTGCTAAAGTAATGAATAAAGTTTTTTTACTTTGAGAATCAAGAACTTGGTTTGTAGGAATTTTCCCTAAATGCTTCAAAGAATCAACTTCGATAAGCTTCGATTTAATTAAAAATCCTTCGCGCTCTTCTTGTACCCAGACCACCGAAGCGGGTAGGCTGAACTTTTGCTTCTCGCCGTGGATAGCATAAACGTATGGTTTTCCCGGCCTTAAAATCGAAGTCTCAAGCACGCGGTTATTTTTAAGTACTAAATAGAGCTGCTTTTTTTCACTGCCTGCCGATTTCAAGTTTGCGAAGTCTTGAACTAGCGTTTCGTCCTTTTCGCGGAATTCAAATTGTAAAGTCGATTGATTCAAATGAATGATCGTCTCTTTGGTAATTTTTAAATCCGGATTTGTATCTTTAAGATCGAATGAAATATAATGCCATCCATCTTCGCGATGCTCGATGACCGAATGAAATTTGTGACTGTGAGTATCGATGGATACCAAGTTTGATTTACGAGAACTGCCAAACGTCACCAATGAGGACTTCGAGT
>CAXSEH010000060.1:0-14903 GCA_964236345.1 uncultured Bdellovibrionales bacterium | reverse complement strand
TTCCGTCACGGAGTCCCACTGTCAAAGCATTAGTCATAACGTCCAAATTGGGCTGTCCAGAATTCTAACATCACTGTAAATTTCGCTTAACATTTATAAAAAATGACCGCGCCGAGCCCATTTTTTCCTCAACTTTTTGGTTCCGTAGTACACTGGCTACAGAAATAAAAAGGGGATGACATGATACGATTTTTCCAGGCCTTAGCCACTCTTCTGTTTCTAAGTATAACCGTTCAGGCTCAATATTTAAATTATAGCGACTATGCTGACGAACTGGCAGACATCGTGAATCGGGTGCAGCTCGAGCATGATACTGCTTACTCCCTCGGAGGCACGAAAGTATCTGACGCCTGCGTTTCGTTCATGACGAAGGATATGTTTCTTGGTGCATCGGGGCGCCAAATTTTTGAAACGATCAAAAAAAACCAAGCTAGCTTTCCGCAGATCATGAAGGGCGGAAACCTAACAAATTATTGCCCGAAGTATACGACCATGAAGGCTGATCAAAGGGCGATGGTTTGGGTGATGTTGTTAACGATGGTGGCCCATTTCGAAAGCAGTTGTAGTATGAAAGCCAAAGCGAAAGGCCCGAACGGAACGGCCAAGGGATTTTATCAATTGCATCAAGGTAAAGAACAAAATTACGATGATCTGCAGATGTGCGTAAGAAACGCAAGTCTCAGTGATAAGGCTTCCGGAAAATGCGCCCTTTCTATGATCGAACGCCAACTGACACGAGAAAACGGTAATCTTTTTAGCAAAAAATCTTATTGGGATGTCCTACGCCCTAATGGTGCCGCACACAAAGCAGACGATATTCAGCGGACTTTGAAAAAATCAAGTCTTTGCAATCCGTCGACGATTTAAAGGCTGGACTCTGCGTCCTTCTATGAGATGATTTTTCACATTAAAAAAGTGAAAAAATCGTCCGAAGGAGTTCGCTTGTGAATGCATTAATCGTAGTCACCGATATTTTTGAAAAATCAATTCTTTTAACCCTGATAGGTCTTTCCATCTGGTCCGTTTCGATCATGATTGATCGTCGAAGAGTGTTTAAAAAAGAATTTAACAACGATCTTTTTGATCGCCTTCAAAAAAAATTAGACGAGGCCCCTTCGAAATCGACGTTCGTTAGTGAATTGAAAGAAAGTTTTTTTCTAAATCGCGTATTAAGTAAATCCTTGCAGCAATCTTCAAGTGCCGAAACCTTTGAAAAGGCCCTGGCCGGCGCGGTTAAAACTGAAAAGATCAAATTAGAAAAAGGACTTTCTATTCTTGCGACCCTCGGCGCGAATGCGCCATTCATCGGTCTTTTCGGAACGGTCCTTGGTATTATTCGGGCCTTCGCTTACTTAGGAACTCAGTCGGGTTCGTCGGCGGTGATGTCGGGCGTATCGCAAGCTTTATACGCGACCGCAATGGGATTACTGGTCGCGATCCCGGCCGTCGTTGCGAATAATTATTTCGCGCACCATCTTCGACTTGCGTTACAGAAATGCGAAGCGCTTCGCGACGAATTAGTTGCGCGAAAGATCGTGTAACATGGCGGGCGCATCGCAAGATTTTAATTCCGACGCGGAAGCCACGACAATCATGTCATCCATTAACATTACGCCTTTCGTTGACGTGGTGCTCGTGTTGCTGATTATTTTTATGATTACCGCACCGGCCTTAGTTAAAGAAGTCATGGACATCAGACTTCCAAAAACCGCGACCGGCGATGGTCAGGTCATGCAAACGTTAGGCGTTGCGATCAATAAAGACGGAAATATTTTATTGAACGGACAAATCACCGATGAAGAAGGGCTTAAGTCTGCTATCAAAAGCACGCTTGCGCAGTCGCAAGATGCCCAGGCGATTATTAGCGCAGACGTCGATGTAAAATACGGACGGGTTGTGAAGGTTATGGATTTGCTCAAAAGTTCGGGACTTGAAAAATTCGCGGTGCAAATCGAGCGTGAAACGAACTGATGACGAAGAATATTTCGCCCCTTCCCATCTCGATCGCCGTACACCTCGCTTTTGTCGTCGTCTACGTGCTTTTAAAATTAAACCTCAGTACTTATTTTGGGTCACAAAAAATCCCGATCGAGGTGATTCAGTTTCCGGCCTCGGCTCCGGCCCAGCTTAAGTTGCAGCCTACTCAAGTAAAGCCCGAAGAAAAAAAACCAGAGCCAGCCTTTAAAAAAGTTTTTGGCGTGAGTCGTAAAGCCATGACGACGACTGAAAGTAACGCGAACACCGCAGAAATTAAAACCGGAAATACCGTAGCTAAAGAAAACGATAATCTTAAACTTGAAAAAGACGATCCCGATTCAATTCCAATTCCCGCGGACGACTACCTTGTGACCTCGCAGGTCGCGCTGATCAAAGACGTAAAAATTCCTTATCCACCCGAAGCGAAAAAAGCGAACATAGAAGGCCCCGTGGTCATGGATCTTGTGATCGACAAGACCGGAAAAGTTAGATCGGTTGAACTTATTCGTGGTCCCGGTGCGGGCCTGAACGAAGCCGCGGTCGAGGCGGTGAAAAGCTTTGAATTTCGTCCCGCCAAAGTGGGAGATCAGACCGTCGCCGTCAAGATTCGCTACACCTACCGTTTCGTTTTGGAGAATAGATGAAGAACTTTCTATTTAGTTTGATAATCGGGTTTGGTCTTCAAGCCTTAAGTTTCGACTTAAAACTAAGGGTCCTTGAAAAAGGAACCCGCCTACCGATGAAAGAAATAGCGGTGTTCGCTTTACCCGATAAGATGAAAACCGAGACCAATTCCGACGGGGACGCTTTTTTTAAAGATTTACAAACTGAGAAGGTCACCGTGGTTATTTCGGTTGCCGGTTACCTTCGCTTTGAGCAAGAAGTTTCGTTAACTGAAAAAAAAGATCTGCAGGTTTACGTGACGAAAGAAAATTACGGAAGCTTTGAAACAATCATCACCGACTCAAAAACCAAACGCGATCAGGCCCAGAAAACGTTGTCGCGAAAAGAATTCTTAGCGATGCCTGGTTCAAATGGGGATCCGCTGAAAGCGGTTCAAAATCTTCCCGGGGTGAATCGGACACAAGGGTTTTCTTCGCAAGTGGTGATTCAAGGTTCCGCGCCTAAAGATACGGCCTACGATTTCGAGGGACACGATATCCCGATCGTTTTTCACTTTGGCGGGTTGTCATCGGTCGTGATGCCCGAGGCCCTCGAACAGGTCGATTACTTTTCGGCCGGTTACCAATCAGATTATTCCAGGGCCCTGGGCGGCGTGATTTCACTTAAATCAAGAAAGCCTGAAGTGACCGAAAGAAATTCGAAAGGACTTTTCTATCTCGATAATTTAAGCGCTGGCGGGCTTCTTGAAAAAAAGATTGATGATAAAAGTTCGTTTTTAATTTCGGGTCGATATAGTTATATCGGCTTCTTTTTAAAAAATGCGTTGAAGGGTAACAAATCGTTAGACTTAACGGTCGCACCTGAGTTTCAGGACGTCACCGCCATTTACAATCGCGAAATTTCGGAAAACGAAAACCTGAAAGTATCTTTACTAGGTTCGCGCGACCGTTTGGCTTTCGTCTTTCAAGAGCCCTTACGCGGTGATCCTTCCATTCGCGGAAATTTTACGAACACCACGCAGTTCTACCGCCTGATCCCAGCCTACACCAAAAAAGTTGATTCCGAAACGACCTATCGTTTTAGCACGGGCATCGGCCAAGACGAAATCGGCGTCGAAGTAGGGGACCGCTACTTAAAAATTCGATCGCAGGTCGTTACGTTGCGGGGCGAATACGAAAAGAAACTCAGCGAAGCGTGGCTTGCGCAGTTAGGAATTGATCACCAGTACTCGAATACGACGGTCGATCTTAATTTACCGAGCGTCAGTTCCGAAGGGGGCGTGACCAATCCGATTTCAACCGGGGCGCAGCGCCAGGCCCATATCCAGGCCGAAGAAAATAATTTTGGACTTTATTCAAGAAATGATTACGCCATCAATAATCGTTTAAGCTTGCAACCTGGTTTACGTTTTGATCGCTTCTCACAAACGAAAGAAAATTTTTTACTCCCTCGTCTAGCCGCTAAATATAAACTCACTGAAAATTTCCTGTTCAAGGCAGGTTCCGGCATCTACACGCAACCGCCCGAGCCGCAAGAATCAAGTGCTGATTACGGAAATGCCGAAATCAAATCGCCACAGGCCGTGCACCTGACGGTGGGATTTGAATGGGACGCGCGGCCCGGCTCAAAAGAAGGCTCAACTTATTCCCTCAGCGTCTTTGATCGCCAGTATGACAAGCTAGTCATTCAATCATCGGCGCAAACCATCCGAGACGGAAAAAACGTATTTGAAATATACAATAATAACGGACGGGGACATTCCTACGGAGTCGAAACCCAATGGAAATTTAATCAGCCGGATTACAGTGGATTTATTAGTTATACCTGGTCAAAAAGCACGCGTTGGAATCCGAACCAACCCGAATACAACTTCCAGTACGATCAAACCCATAATTTTAATATCGTCATCGCAAAACCGCTCTTAAACGAGTGGAAGATGTCGGGCCGCTTTCGCTACGTCACCGGAAACCCTTACACGCCGGTCGTGGGTGGCACCTATGATGCGGATAACGAAGTTTACTTTCCAAAACGCGGAGCCATCTATTCCGAACGTTTAAAGGATTTTTACCAGGCTGACTTGAGGGTGGATAAAAAACTTATCTATAATGAATCAATTTGGACGTTTTATCTCGACATTCAAAATGTGTTCAATACGAAAAATCCCGAATCCATTCAGTATTCTTACGATTACTCGCAAAAAAATACCGTGTCGGGACTGCCGATTTTACCCGCCCTCGGTGTGAAAGGAGAATTCTAATGTTTAAATTTAAAAATTTGGGTCTACTGGGATTCATTTTTATTTTTGCCTGTACAAAGGATAACCTTCCCGAATTTAATCGCTTGGAAAACATCCGGATCCTTGGTTTTCAAACGGCGACCCCCGAGGTAAACCCGGGCGCAACCGTAACCCTGAATCCAATTATCAGCGATATCTCTGCGACATCACTGACTTATTCTGTATCTGCTTGCCTAGACTTAGGGATTAGCTACGGGGCCACTGCAACCTGCGCGGGAAATCCCAGTCAAGTTCCCATTGCCGCAAATACCGCCTTAACTTTACCGGGAGTGGGGGAAAGTTGGACTGGTTTAGCCAATTCATTTAACGTTCTGATTCCACCTGACGCTATTATTTTCGCCGGTCGCCAGCCTTACGAAAAGTTCAATGGCGTGAATTACATCATTGAGTATACGTTAACGAACGAACGTTCCGAAAGCGTCACCGCGATCAAAAGAATATTAGTGTCTGAAACTGCCAAAACTTCCAAAAATCAAAACCCATCGACCTCACAGATTTTCGCCAACGGGACCGCCATGAATACAATGAGTTACGGAGCTAAGGTCAACCTATCAACGGACCTTACGCTTGCCTCTGCCGAAGCCTATACGGTACAAAATGCCAATGCGGAAACGTTCGGGCGGACCGAAAAATTAATTACAACCTGGTTCATCACGGACGGCGAAACGAAGTTTTATCGATCAAGCGGAACGGACGTGAACGAGTTCACCGCGCCGGCCTCGGCCCCGACCGGACGATCACTTTACTTAATGGCGCTCACGCGCGACGACCGCGGCGGCGTCAGTTTAGTGAAGAAAAAATTCTGAAGGTCATTTATCAACCTAGTTTTCTAAACCACTGAAATTGTAGATCAAATTTGCTTAGTAGCTTTGCGTTCTGGGTGCAGTTCATACTGGTAAGCGCAATTTTTTGAACAGGTGGATTTCTTCCATTCAAGCTCGGCGCAGTTTTCGCAAATGAAAGTGTGGGTATCGCAGCGTTTACACTCGACCGGAGTTTTTCCGGGCTGTCCACAATGGGGACACAATTTATACTGCGAAGAGGCGTTCAGATTTTGATCGACCGCGACGCGGTGGTCGAACACGAAACACTCACCTTCAAATTGATCGTTCGGCTCCTCTTTTAAGTAGTTTAATATACCGCCGTAAAGTTGAAAAACATTTTTGTAACCTTTTTTTTGTAGTTCTAAAATTCCCTTTTCGCAGCGGATTCCACCCGTGCAAAAAATTAAAACTTTTTTATCTTTAGAAATATTTTGGCTTTCCATAAATTTGGGAAACTCGGTAAACTGGTCGGTTAAAGGATTAATGGCGCCCTTAAAAGTTCCGATTTTTGTTTCGTACCAATTACGCGTGTCGATGATCACCGGTTCTTCATTTTTCATCACGTGATTCCATTCAGCCGGAGTCAGATGCTGATTCTTTCCATCTAAATCAAAGGGCGAAAGTTCAGGTTCACCCAAGGTCACAATTTCTGCACGGATCTTAACTTTAAACCGGCGAAAGGGCGAAACCTCAGACTCAGAGTCTTTGAAGAAAAGCGCGGGCGCTTTAAAAAAACTGCGGATTCCTTGTTTAAATCGTTCTAGGTTTTCGGCAGTACGCGCGCTGACCGTGGCGTTAAAGCCTTCTTCGCCGATGATGATAAGGCCCTGCGTGCCGGTTTGCGCCCCAAGATCTTCTAGGAAAGTCTTCGTCGCCGCAACCGCTGGGTCTTTTTGGAATTTATAAAAAGTCGAGATATAATGCATAAAATCCTTTCAGTTATCATCTGGTGGCTCCCAACCACCGTGAGTTGAACGGTTCAATTACGCGTAGAATCTAATCAACCCGCAGCTAAAGGTCAATATTGAAGATGATTGAAGTTAATCAGCGCTTTGGGTACAACAAAAGCCATGTCGAATTTATCTTCTCCCGCCGTACAAAAAGAAATCGAAAGACGCCGAACTTTCGCCATCATCTCGCATCCCGATGCCGGAAAGACGACGTTGACCGAAAAGTTACTTTATCATGGCGGCGTGATTCACGAAACGGGCGAGGTTAAAGGAAAATCCGGAACGAAGGCGGTAACGTCCGACTGGATGGAGCTTGAGCGCCAAAAAGGAATTTCGATTACGTCGTCGGTCATGACTTTTGATTACGAAAATTTACGCATTAATTTACTCGATACCCCAGGTCATAAAGATTTCTCGGAAGATACGTACCGCGTGTTAATGGCGGTTGAAAGCGCTTGCATGTTGATCGACGTTGCAAAGGGCGTAGAGGACCGGACAAAGAAATTATACGATGTTTGTCGCTACCGCAATATTCCGATTTTCACGTTCGTCAACAAGCTTGACCGTGAAGGTAAAGACCCACTGACCTTAATTGACGAGATCGAAAAAACCTTAAATATGCAGTGTTATCCGGTCACGTGGCCGCTCGGGATCGGTCCGCGTTTCAAAGGAATTTTAAACCGCATCACAAAAGAAGTTTCTTTTTACGATCAGCGCCGCGAAGGCGACGAAGTGCAAACGTTTCCTTATCACGGGCCGCAAGACCCAATCTTAGAAAAATATTTAGATTTCGAAACGCTAGCGCAAGTCCGCGAAGAACTTGAGCTGATCGAAAGTGCGCTACCCCCATTTGACGTTGAAGAGTTTCTAGCGGGAAAAATCAGTCCGGTTACTTTTGGTTCGGCTAAGCAAAATTTTGGCGTTGACACTTTTTTAAAATTCTTTACCGACTACGCCCCAGGACCAAAAGCGCGCCCGGTTAAAAAGGGTGAGCCTATTAACCCATTATCAGATAATTTCACCGGTTTCGTTTTCAAAATTCAGGCGAACATGGACAAGAAGCACCGCGACCGAATTGCCTTCGTGCGCATCTGCTCAGGTAAGTTTGAACGGGGAATGAAAGTGAATCATTCGCGGCTTGAACGCGAACTGCGGTTGTCTTATTCAAATCAATTTGTCGCGGCCGATAAGGAAACCGTCGATGAAGCCTATGCGGGAGACATCGTCGGGGTCAGCGATACCGGTAAATTTGCGATCGGCGATTCGATCTCGAGCCAAGGAAAAGTGGCCTTTGAAGACATTCCTAAGTTCGCGCCCGAACTTTTCGCGAAACTGACGGTACGTGATGCTTTACGCCGTACGAAACTAAACGAAGCGCTCAACCACTTATCGGAAGAGGGCGCCATTCAACTTTTCATTGATCCGATCGTGGGAAACCAAGAATCGATTATCGGCGCGGTTGGCGAGCTTCAGTTCGAAGTTTTAGTTCACCGACTGAAGGACGAATACAATCTAGAAGTGAAAATGACAAGGCTTCCTTACACCGTGGCCCGTTGGCCGCGCAATCAGGACGGAAATGCGGTTTCACAACTAAAAGGTAATTTCCAAATATTTCAAGACGTCATTCAACAACCCGTGCTTTTGCTCAATCAAGAGTGGGATTTAAACTGGGCCCAAAAAGAAAACCCAGATGTGGTTTTCGCGGCCAGCATCTCGAGGGCTCGCTAAGATGACGCAAACGATGGCTTTAGATGTTCAAAATTTAAAAAAGACCTACACCGACAAAGTTGGGGGCCTGACCGTCGAGGCCGTAAAAGGCGTTAGCTTCGCGATCGAACCCGGACAAATATTTGGTCTATTAGGTCCTAATGGCGCCGGCAAGACTAGCTTAATCGGATGCACGACGACCCTTGAAATCCCTACCAGCGGCGACATTTTTGTTTTCGGTGAAAGTGTGACCCAAAAACCTTTGCGAACAAAGATGAATGTGGGCGTGGTACACCAAGAAATAATCAACACGGGCTACTTTGATGTGGCCGAAATCTTAGATTTTCAATCGGGTTTTTACGGCCTTTACAAAAATAAAGAACGCTGCGATTACCTGATGCAGAATTTATCATTGTACGAACACCGTAACAAAAAAATCAAACAGCTATCGGGTGGAATGAAAAGACGCCTGATGATCGCGAAGGCCCTGGTGCATTCGCCGAAATTGCTTTTGCTTGACGAGCCCACCGCCGGAGTGGACGTCGGCCTTCGCGAATCTTTGTGGAGATTCGTTGCGGAACTTAAAAAGGAAGGTCTTTCGATTCTTTTAACCACCCACTATCTTGAAGAGGCCGAAAAGCTTTGCGAAAAGGTCGCGATTATCCACAAAGGACAAATTTTATTTTGTGGTTCGCCGAAAGAAGTGATTTCCCAGTACGCACAAAAAAAAGTAATTATCTTTTTAAAAGACGGTGTGCGATTAGAATTCTTAGAACATTCAAACTTGGGCTTAAATGAAATTTTAGATAAACATAAAATAAATCTTACGGACATTAAAGATATGAAAATTGAAGAGGGTCGACTCGAAGACGCTTTTTCGAAAATGGTGACGCAATGATTGCCGACGCAAACTTTAATACGAAGGCCATCATCTTTTTGACTTTGCTCCGTAAAGAAATCAAAAGATTCATGAAGGTCGTGATCCAAACGGTAGTGAGCCCCATCGTCAGCTCTTTTCTTTACCTATTAGTTTTTGGAGTTTCACTCGGAAGCAGCGTTCAACTAAAAAGCGGGATGCCTTACTTATCTTTTTTGATTCCCGGGCTTATGGTCATGGGGCTTATCAACAACGCCTTCCAAAATTCATCTTCATCCATCGTGACTTCAAAATTTTCTGGCGACCTTGAAGACATCCGAGTGGCCCCGATTCCGCACTCGTATATCATTTGGGCCATGGGATTCGGCGGCGTTATCCGAGGTACTTCGGTGGCGCTGATCACGGGCGCGGTGGGAACTTATTTTCATTACTTACAGCTTGGTACATTGCTTCCGATGGTTCATCCCATATGGATGATTTATTTCTTCATCGTCGGCGGCCTTATTTTTTCTTTTATCGGAATCTTCATCGCGTTCTTGGCAAAAACCTTCGACCAGCTCAGCGCGTTTACGGCTTTTATTTTGCTGCCGCTCACGTACTTAGGCGGAGTGTTTATCTCGATCCAAAACTTGCATCCGTTTTGGCAACAGCTTTCAAAATACAATCCGCTGTTTTATTTAATTAACGGCTTTCGGTATTCTCTATTAGGAGAATCCGACGTCGACCTGATGACTTCCGTAATCGTTAGTTTCGTGATGGTCATCGTCACATTTACGATGGCCCGGGTCTCGCTTAAAAAAGGATCCTTTTCGCGCTGGTAAGGCGTAACATAATAGTTGGAGCAATCTATGTTTGAAAATTTGTCGGATAAGATTTTAGGTTCGATTAAAAAACTAAAAGGCCAAAGCCACATCACCGAAGCCAATGTGGAAGATGTCATTAAAGAAATTCGAATGAGTCTGCTTGAAGCCGACGTGAATTTTAAAGTTGTTAAAAGTTTTATCGACCGGGTGAAAGCTAAGGCCGTAGGCATCGACGTCCTCAAAAATATCAACCCCGGACAAATGTTCGTTAAAATTGTTCACGATGAGCTCGTGCAAACTTTAGGGGGCGGGGCCGTCGACGTGAACGTGCGCGAAAAGCCCAGCGTCGTCATGATGGTCGGCTTGCAAGGGGCCGGTAAAACGACCTCGACCGCGAAGCTTGGACTTTACCTCCGCCAAAAATTAGGGAAAAAAGTAGGTTTCGTTCCGGCCGACGTTTACCGCCCCGCCGCGATCGAGCAACTGCAAATCTTAGGAAAACAAAATAATTTCAACGTCTTCCCTTCAACCCTTCAAATGAAACCGCAAGAGATTTTAAAGCAGGCCTTAGTCTGGGCCGAAAAAGAAATGATCGACGTGCTTTTACTGGATACCGCAGGGCGCTTGCAAATCGACGACGAACTCATGAGCGAGTTAGAAAATTTAAAAAAAGTCATTACGCCCACCGAGATCTTACTGGTCGCCGACGCGATGCTAGGGCAACAGGCCGTGGCCGTGGCTGAAACCTTTCACAAGCGCCTGGGGTTAACCGGTTTAATCCTAACAAAGGTTGACGGGGATGCCCGTGGTGGCGCGGCCCTCTCGATTCGTGAAATCACGGGAATCCCCATTAAATTTATGGGCGTGGGCGAAAAAGTGTCGGCCCTTGAAGTCTTTCACCCCGACCGATTAGCCGGCCGAATCCTCGACATGGGCGATGTTTTATCGCTCGTTGAAAAGGCGCAGGACATGATCGACGTCAAAGAAGCCGAAAGATCGGCAAAGCGGATGATGAATAATCAGTTTACGCTAGAAGATTTCCTCGCGCAGATTCAGCAACTCAAAAAGCTGGGAGGTTTCGAGTCGATGCTGAAATTTCTTCCCGGAATGGGCGAAGTCTCGAAACAAATGAAAAACATGAGCCCCCCTGATGATGAAATTAAAAAAATCGAAGCGATCATTCGCTCAATGACCATTCAAGAACGGGAAGATCATCGCATCCTTAATGGCTCTAGGCGTCAAAGGATAGCTCTCGGAAGTGGAACCCAAGTTCAAGACATCAATAAGCTGGTGAAGCAATTTGAAGAAGCCAAAAAGATGATGTCCGGCATGATGAAAATGGGAATGGGAAAAATGATGAAGGGCGGAAAAGGCGGCGGTTTTGGAGGCGGGAAATTCCCGTTTTAATAAAAACATTTGCCTCTTCACCGAAGTCGATATAAAAACTTGTCTTTGTCTTGATCTGACACTTATGTCCTTAATTAAGGAAGGGTTTTATTCATGGTCGTTATTCGTTTAGCTCGCGTTGGTAAAAAGCATGATCCCAAATACAGAATCACGGTTGCGGATTCTCGCAAATACGTTACGGGCAAATTCATTGAAGTTTTGGGTACTTACGTTCCAACTCCAATGGGTAAAGAGCAAAAAGTAACTTTGAATGTTGAAAAAGCAAAAGAGTGGCTGACTAAAGGTGCTCAACCTTCAGATACCGTTCGTCACGTCTTAAAATTAGCAGGGGTTGTAACAAAGCCTTCTAAAAAGCAGGTTAAGGCCGCGAAGCCCGCAAAGACGGCTAAAGCCTAACATCTGTTAAGTAGTGGTTAAGTTTGATTTTTATGCAAGATAATGGTTGTCACCGACATTATTAATTTGCAAAAATGCAGACTGACCACAAATCTGAGGGGAAAAAATGGACAATCTGAAAGAACTCGTAGAACACATGGCTAAGTCACTTGTTGATAAACCAGACAATGTTGAAGTGGACGAAATTCCCGGACAACAAACAACTCTACTGGCGCTCAAGGTTGATAAAGAAGACCTCGGAAAAGTAATTGGCAAGCAAGGCAAAACGGCCGCGGCTATGCGCACGATTATCCGTGCGGCCGGAACAAAGCTGAACAAACGTTACCACTTAGATATTGTAGAATAATAGGTTTGGTTAAATAGTTACTCTCGTAAATTAATTGATTCTAGAAGGAGCTCGCAAGGCTCCTTCTTTTTTTGCAAAGGACCTTACAGTTGGATCAAACAGGAAAAGTCAAAATTGGAAAAGTGCTCGATGCCCACGGGATCCGGGGCGAACTATCTATTTTTATTTTTTCTGGGGACGTGTCTTGGCTTCCAAAATTGCAAGAAGTCTTCATTCCCCGAAAAAATGTTTTCGAAAAACACGTCGTTCTTAAAAAGCGTGCGCATAAAAAAGGCTTTATTTGTCTTTTAGAAAATTTTGATAACCGGAACTTGGCTGAAGAGTATAAGGGGCGCGAAATATGGATCGATGCCACGATCTTTGTCTCGGCTCCTGGCGAGGCCCTTTATCTCAACGAAATCTTGGGTTTTGAGATTGTCGACCTTAATTTGGGGGCGCTTGGTAAAATTAGCGCTTTCTCAACAAACGGCCTTCAAGACTTACTGGTCATTGAAAAGGGTGAAGCGCAGATCGAAATTCCCTTCGTTAAAGAATTCGTTACCGAGATGGATTTTAAAAATAGTAAAATCATGATGAACCTGCCGGAAGGGTTACTTGAAATAAATGAAAAAGAATAAGCACTCTGTTCATTTTACCGTTCTGACATTATTTCCAGACTTGATTCAGAATTATTTAAAAGATGCCCTTTTGTCTAAGGCCGTCCGCGACGGACTTATCCAAGTCAACGTGATCGCCCTTCGTCCCTTTGCCGATTCGAATTACAAAGCCATCGACGATGTGCCGTACGGAGGTGGCGACGGCATGGTATTTAAGGCCTCGGTGCTTGAAGCCGCTCTGAAATCTTTTGCTCAAAAAAATGCTCGCTCAAAAAAGATCATCTATCTCTCACCCCAGGGTAAAACATTTGATCACCTTTACGCAAAAAAGTTAGCAAGTGAATGCGCGACCGTTGAAGCCGCTGCGGATGACCTTGCCAATGGTGTTTCGGATGGAATTGAAATTATTCTTATTTGCGGCCGTTACGCCGGGATCGATCAAAGATTTATTCAGAGATACGTGGATGAAGAAATTTCGATTGGCGATTACGTTTTATCGGGTGGAGAGCTTGGCGCCTTGGTGCTGATCGAATCAATTTCACGTTACGTGCCGGGGGTTTTGGGTGATGAACTTTCCGCGCGAATGGATAGTTTTGAAGATCGGGGTTTAGAAGCACCCCAATTTACCAAGCCGCAAAATTGGTCTGATCTGAGTGTTCCCGAAGTCTTGGCCTCGGGAAATCACCAAAAGATTAAAGAATGGAAAGCAAAAGTGGGGGCCCTTGTGACTTTAAGAAAGCGTCCAGATTTGTTCTTTGCGCAATTTCAAAAATCTGAAATGAAGGCCTTTGCCGCCTTTTACAACGAACTATCCGATGATGACCGCAAAGTTTTACAGCTTGAAAATTTAGATATGGGTGAATTAAAATGATTCGTAAAGCTCCCTTAGCCCTTGCGCTGATGCACTATCCGACGAAGGACCGGCTCGGAAAGCTCGTCGCCACCAACATCACTAATTTTGATATTCATGACATTGCCCGGGCCTGCCGGGTTTACGGGATTGATCGTTACTACATCGTTCACCCCCTGCAAGAACAACTGATGTTCGTCGAACGGGTTTTAGATCACTGGGCCGTTGGTGAGGGCTCGAAATTCAATCCCATGCGCCAGACGGCCTTGAGGGACGTTAAAACCGCCGAAAACTTGGGAAAAGCGTTGTCCGACTGGGGTCACCCAGACGCGCGGGTGATCGCGACCGCCGCCCGCAGTCTTGAAGGTCAAGAGCGCTTCAGTTTTGATAGCTTTAAGTCGACTTTGCAGACGGATGATCACCCCTATGTGCTTATCTTCGGAACCGGGTTTGGACTGACGCAGGATTTCATGAAAAGTTGTTTCGGGGTTTTAGAACCCATTCGCGGAAATTCCAAAGACGATTACCGCCACCTCAGCGTCCGGTCGGCCGTTAGTATCTGTCTTGACCGACTACTTGGGTCATGATAATTCATTATCTCTTTAAGAGCGGAATAGTAAGTCATCTCAGTAAGTAAGGACTAAACAATGGCAAAAGCAGTATCAAAAACAAAAGCTAAATCAACGCCGACCAAAGCTAGAATTAAAAAATCATCGACCCAAAACACGAAGGGTGTCGAAACAAACCTAGTTCGTCGTATTACCGCTAAAGCCGTGAATACTAAAATTGCGCCTTTCAGCCCGGGCGACACCGTTAACGTGTACGTTAAGGTTATCGAGGGCGAAAAAGAACGCGTTCAGCTTTACAAAGGCGTCGTTACTAAAATTCAAGGTCATTCGCATAAGACTTTTACGGTTCGTAAAATTTCTGCGGGCGTTGGCGTTGAAAGAACTTTTCCGTTCTCATCACCAGCCATTGATGCCGTTGAAGTTGTGGCCCACGGTAAAGTCCGACGCGCAAAGCTTTACTACCTTCGTGGACTCGATGGTAAGGCCGCTCGTATTGAATCAGAACTGGCGCAAATTCCTTCGGCGACTCACGTGAAGGGCACCACTGAAGCGAAACCTGTCGAAGACGCTCCAAAAGCGAAGTAGTCTACCCATTAAGTGAAATCTAAAATAAAATTAAGTCACTATTCAACCCCATTGATCGGAATCGATGAGGTTGGGCGCGGTTGCTTAGCTGGCCCG
>CAXSEH010000059.1:0-15108 GCA_964236345.1 uncultured Bdellovibrionales bacterium | reverse complement strand
TACAAAATAAATTGACCAAAAGATTCGCGACGCCGTATAAAAAATAGATCGATTAGATTTTCGCGTCACTACCAAAAATTACCACACCGGAGAGTCGAATGTCAAAAATAGCACTGGTCACGGGGGCTTCTTCAGGAATTGGCCGCGCGATCGCGATTCGCCTAGCAAAAGATGGATTTAACATCCTGATCCACTTCAATTCTAACGCGGAGGGGGCCGCCGAAACTCTCAAACAAGTTCGCGCGGCCTCAAGTAATAGAACGCCTGAAGCTCACGCCGTTTTGCAGTTCAATCTGACCGATTACGCGCAAATCGAAACGACTCTGAAGGATATGTCGGTCGACGTCTTAGTTAATAATGCAGGCCTGCACAAAGACGCGCCGGCTCTGCTGATGAATAACGAGTCATTCGAAGAAATTGTAGAGACGAATTTGTTTGGACCATTTTATTTATCAAAACTTTGCGGCAAAAAAATGCTGTTGAAAAGGGCCGGATGCATCGTGAATATCGCGTCACTTGCGGGACAAACGGGAAATCCCGGGCAGGCAAACTACGCGGCCAGCAAGGCAGGTCTTATCGCGCTGACCAAAACGATGGCCATGGAATTAGGGCCACGCGGAATTCGGGTCAATGCGGTTTCGCCGGGCTTGATTGAAACCGAAATGATCCAAACGATACCCGATCTTGAAAGTTATAAAAAAAGAATACCGCTGGGACGTTTCGGGCACCCCGCCGAGGTAGCGGCGGCAGTTAGTTTCTTGTGTTCCGAAGATTCGTCTTTTATCACGGGTCACACGCTCAGCGTGAACGGCGGAATGTTCCCAAGTTAAGGCGCAAATTCCAAATTCGTAATTAAGAACTTAAAGTGATCTTTATTTTCAAAAATCACTTCCCGGGGTATTCCTTGAATTTTTTGCCCCGAGATGACGACGCGAACTGGAAAATTTTCTGGTGCGATCATCAAAGTCATCTCGCCATTGTTCAGGCGCGGATCGGATTTCTTAAGGCGTAAAGTCTCTTTTATGAGCGGATATATTTTCAGAAAAAAATCCTTATTTTTTTCGATCCGTTCTTCAGAAGTCGTGAACTCAATAGGGTTTAGGAAATTGTCTTTAAGCTTAAATAACGTGTATCCGAAGCCGACGTAGCAATACATATAAATTTCTTGCGGAGATTTTTTTAAAATCGCGTTGAAAGTGGCCCGTTCAGTTTTTTGATCCTTCACGTAGTTCACTTCAATCTTTTGCTTGTAGGTACCGTCAAAAAAAATGAGCTCTGGCGAATCACCCACCTGCGGGGTAGACGCCTTATGCGAACAACCAAAAAGCGTTAGCCCAATAAGACAAAGGATCCAATATTTCATTTCATAACCTTTTTTTCATAAAGCGGATAGACTCCGTAGATCGCACCTAAGTAAGTCCCGACCGTCCCGTAAAAAAGGGCGGCGCCCAATCTTGAAAGAACCGGGTGACCCGCAAATAGCATCGGTAAAAAGCCCAGAATATTGGTGACCGCGGCAAATGTTAAAGCTGAATAAACGGACTTTATTTCCGCATCGGATCCCCCGTGAATGTGCACGTCCGTCGAAAACACGCCGTAATCGATACTAAATCCGAACACCATTACCAAGCCTAAAATAGATATCAAGTCGATTTCAAAACCAATGAAGGTCGATGCTAAAAAATAAAATCCTAGACCTGAGAAAAACGGTAACATGGCGGTCAGAATTGCTTTCGGCTTTTTATAGTAAAGGGAAAGAATCAGAAGGGTTAGTAGCAGCGCCGCGGGCATCATCCAAATCAAATCTTTTTCTAAAGAGACAGAGAAACTTTTTAATCCTTGGGTTAGGGATTTTGCCGTCGGAAATTCTTTTTGAATCAGTTTTGCTTTCTGTTCGTCTGGCGTACTGAAGATCGACAAAAGATGATCATCGCCGTACAAATGTTTAAGGTACTCACGATCTTTTAACTGCTCGACCGACGTCATCGGAAAGCTCTTTTCATTTAAAGAACAGACGTACGTTGCGAAGGGGTTAAAAATCTTTTGCATCGAATCGGTCCCTAGATTACGCGCGAAATCACAGCCGTCCGTCGCCCATGATCGTAAATGACGATTACCGCTTTCAAGGTCCGCAACGTATTTAGATATTCCTTCGTAGTGAATACCGTTTTGCAAGGCCCAAATTTTTTCACGGAAAACTTCGGCGCCCGTCTCTTTCAGGGGTTTGATCAATAAAAACGATTCCCCTTCTTTTCCGTGAGAAAAAAACCAGGTGGTGAACGCACTTTCCTTCTCGGAAACAAAACTTAATTTTCGCAAATCCATTTTGAGCTCAGATTTTGCCATGCCGTAAAAACTAAAAGCCACTAGAAAAAGAATAAACCACTTGGCACCCTTCATTTGCGGCAAAAAAAACCCGATGTTGGTAATTTTAAAAGACTCAGAATATTTGCGGAATAAAATATAAAAAAATAAGAACGCGAATGCCAGTCCCAACGTTGAAAAAATCATCATTTGTCGAATTAACGGGATACCGCTTAAGATCAAAATGCACAGTGCGGTCAGCGTCGTGAGTAAGCCGATCGTGTTCGAGGTCCACGTTTGTTTTGATTCTGAGCCAAAGGCCCCATGTAAACCATAGTCCATCGCTAGTCCCACGATGCAAGACCCGAAAGCCAAGGTCAGGCCGTGCACGCTACCGTCAATCCACTGGGTGACTAAACATGCGGCAAAGATCGCGGCCCCTACCGGAGCGACTAGAAACAAGGTGTTCATGCGGCTTTTAAATACTAAGAAGGCCATGAAAAGCACGAAGACGATTCCGCTAATCACCGACACGATTTGCAGATCATCTTGCACTTGTTTTTGATTTCGGTAGGTGGCGCCATGGCTTCCGATCATGAAGGCGTCGGGAAAGGGTTTCAGCAATTGCATGATCGGCTGAATGTGTTTGGCTTCGGGTTTCAAGCGAAACTGAATTGGAAGAATGACCCGTTTCGTGGCGGGATCGTACAACGAGCCATTCTTTTTTTCGAACGCGTCTAACAAGGAGTTCTTCGAAAGTTCTAAATAATCTTGCCAAGTTTGAAAGGGATCATTTCGCAAGACGGAAAATAATTGAGGGTCCGACATGTACGAGGCTTGGACTGCGGATAACGAAAACCGGGCCCGGTAAGCCGAGGTTTGGTTTTTATCGAATGGTTTGCGGTACATAATGTCATCTGCCCAAGATTTTAAGAGCGGCCGCGCACTTCCGATACTTGAGCCGCAAAATGCCATTCGCAATTCCACGCCAACATGCCTTTGTAATTCTTCACAAATTTGGTTGGTTTTAATAAAATCGGCGTCATTTTCGATGATAATAAAATTCCACCAGAAGGCCGAAAATTGCGTTTGCACGTATTGCAATTCCTTCAAGTCTTCGGGAAAAAATAATTTCATCGACTCGTCGACGCGAATGCACGAGGTTAAAATTAAAAAAAACAACAGCTTAACAATTTTTTTCATGGTCGTTTATTTATAAACATTCAGATTTAATTTCTTTTTTCGGATCAAAGACCGATTCTTTCGTTTTGGAAAAATGAATCTCTAATGAATCTCCGCTGGCTTCGGTGATCAAAACGTTTTTTAAATTTTTCTTTGTATCGAAAGCGAACTCGGCAGATTGAAATGGGAATTGTTTGTGATCAATGGGTACGAGTTTTAAACCTTGGGCTTGTTTTTCGACGTGAAAATCTTTGCTGACTTGATCAGGACCAAGATTAAGCAGCTGAATTAACTTTCCCAGGCCCGAAGTATCCTTGGAACTCATCTCGCTTAACTTAAGCACGGTGGTTTTGTTTGACGTCATATCCTTGAACGTAAGTTGATCTTCCGTAATGCACACTTTCATGGGCTCCGGCTTCATGACATTCCAGTAAACCGTCGCCTGCCTGGCGCTTAACCGTGTGATTTTAAAGTCGCCTTGGCTTGAAATACTGACATCAAGATCTTTAATTTTTTTAACTTGTTCGAACTTTCCCTGTAAAAGGCTAGGACTTTCGAACTTCTTAAAGTACTCGGGCGTCGCCGCTACGGTAATGTTCATATTTAATGCAAACAACAGAATCAGTACGGACATGGTTGGGCTCATTTCGCTTGAAAAGACATCAAGTTTATATATATTTGTCCGACCATGGAAAAAGAACAAGGGCGTACTGAGTTAACAAATCAAGTCATCGACATTATATTTCACTCCCTGAATTTGCGCCACTTTGATCGCGCTACGGTGACCGAAGCTACGGCCATCACGAAGGACGGACTCAATTTGGACTCCGTTGATATTTTAGAAATCATCGTTCAACTTGAAAATAAATTCGGAATCAAAATGAATGACTCTGAGGCCTACGCTCAACATTTCAAAAGCATCGGAACTATCGTTGATTTTGTTCGCAGTAAATCCTAGTTTAGGCGAAGGCGGCTCATGACCCAGGTCAAAATCGTAGGTTCCGAAGCCATTTGCGCCAGTGGTCTGAATAAAAAACACATTTTTGAATCTTGCCTTCAGCAAAAGAGCTTCGTTTTGGAAAACGGGTTGGCCCCGATTTCCCAAGCCGATTGGGCGTGGCTTCGAAGCGAAACGGGAAATTCGTCCGATAAGATTAGCAATTGTTTGGTGGCCTCAGCCTTCACGCTCCGTCAAGCTTTGAAAGAGTCCGGTTGGTCGGCCACTGACCTTAAAGAATGCGGTTTTATTTTCGCGACAACGACGTCGCAGATTGATCAATGGCAAAATTCACTTCCGTTTTGCGATAAGCAAAAGCTAAGTTTTGAAGAAATTAATTTCGCGACTCGCTACCAGTCCTTGGGTTTAACGCTGATTCAACTGCAAGAAGAATTTCAAATCCTGGGTCCTTCGAGCGTGGTCGCTTCTTCGTGTAGCGCGTCGTTGCAAGCACTGGCTTTGGGCTCGCTGTGGATCCAAACCGGTAAAGTAAAACGCTGCCTGGTTGGATCAACCGAAATTTTATCCGATTTAACCGTCAGCGGTTTTGGTTCTTTAAGATTATTAACGAAAGGGCCTTGCAAACCCTTTTCCGCCGGGCGTGCCGGAATTAATTTAGGTGAGGCCAGCGCGTTCATATGCCTGGAAGCCGCAAACCTTTCTGAAAAAGAAGGTCAAGGTTACCTAACCGGAATTGGTCTTAGTAGTGATGCTTACCACCCGACCTCGCCACAACCCGAAGGCGAAGGATCGGCGCGGGCGATGAAAATGGCGCTTGATCGCGCGGGGCTTGGGTTTTCAGATATTGATTGGCTTCACGCCCACGGAACTGGCTCGGCGGCGAATGATTTAGCCGAATCGAAGGCTATACTTAGCGTTGCCGGTCTCAAAAAGTGCGTAACTCCCGTTAGTTCAACGAAATCAATTCACGGTCATACGCTCGGCACGTGCGGCGCTTTGGAAACGATCATCGCGCTTACAGCCTTGCAACAGCAAGTGATCATTCCTACCTTTAATACGGGTGATATTGACGCCTTAATTCAGCTGAACATCGTGCAAGCTCCTTTACAAACCAGCATTAAACATATTTTGAAAAACAGTTTAGGATTTGGCGGAATCAACGCGTCGATCGTGATTTCAAAAGTTGCGGGCGTCACGTGAATATCCGGTACGAGGGCTACCACGAGATGACCGAGTCCGAAATTAATCTAGAAATACTGGACCCTGCCTTTCGAAAAGCGACGAGCAACATGATCGCCGCGCACGCGGTTTGTCAAAAAACTTTAGCGGGCCTTACAGAAGCCCAAAAAAAATCTTTGTCATTCATCGTCGCGACTCATTTTGGCGAGGTTTCAAGTTCGCTCGAATTTTTGACGACCTTAAAAGAATCAAAAATGGCGAAGCCTATCCTTTTTCAGAATAGTTTGCATAATTCGACCCTGGGTTTTGTTTCGATCCAGTTAGGCCTTACCGGGCCCTGTTTCACCCTCAGCGCGGACGAAAAAACCGATGAAGCGGTCGCCAATACGGCCGAAGCGTTGTTGCCCTTAACCGAAAATGTAATGATTTGTTACGTCGACATGATCCCCGCCTTTTTAAAAGAAAACTACGCGCAGTCTTTTCCTAGCTTAAGTCTTCACTTAGGGTGGGCGCGATCGGTGGTCATCTGCAAAGACCGAAATTCGCACCGCGAAATTAAAGATTTTAGTTTCAACTCCATCGTCGAAGTTTGCAAAAAAGGTGTAACCCATGTTCGTTCTTAACGAGCCTGACTGGGTCATTCGAAAAATCGATTCGCCGGGCGCAAATTCAAAAGTTTATTTAACTTTCGATGATGGCCCTTCACATGATCTGACGCCAAAAGTTTTAGACGTTTTGAAAACTTACGGCGCGACCGCTACTTTTTTTGTCATCGGAAATAAAGCGGCAAACGAAATAGATTTAATCAATCGCATGCTCATCGAGGGCCACAGCGTGCAGTCGCATTCCGTAGACCATGATTATCGAAACTATTTTAAATCAAAATTAAAACTGAAGGCCTGGATGCAAAATTCTATTTCGCACTTAGCCAGCGTAACCCACAAAAAAGTTTTTGCGTTTAGACCTCCTGCGGGAATTCTAACGCCGCCCCTTTTGAAGGTCGCTAAAGATTTAAACTTGCCGCTGGTTTTGTGGAATCAACGATTTTTTGATAGTCTCCAACAACTTACGATTTCTAAAGTCAGCGAACGAATTTCAAATATTCGGGCCGGAGACATCATTTTATTGCACGATCACCAAAAGAAAAATAACGGTGAATCATTTCTGTTAGCATTTGAATACTTAGTTCAGGAACTTCAAAATAAAAAATTTAAACTATGCTCCATCGCCGAATCAGACGTCTTGAACAGAAGTGGTTCGAGCAGCGCCCCTGGATCTTAAATACTTTGCAAGACCCTTCACATGTTTATCATGCTGGCTGACAAAAGGATTTGTCGAATCCCAAACGTAGCCCGCTAAGACTGACGAAATTTGGTTTCGCATGATTTCATTTTGTTCTTTTGCGAAAAAAATAGTGTGCAAATCTCCGCTATACCAAGAGTTCACGAAAGTTCTGAATACTTCGACTCCCTTCATGCACTCGTCCATGTAGTCTTTTTGCCAATCGACGTTTTCGCCGCGTAGCTTTTGCACAACTAAGCGGGCCGCGTTTTGTGCAGAAACGGTCGCAAGCGTAACGCCACTTGAAAACATCGGATCCAAAAATTCGGTCACGTTACCGGTCAAAACAAAGCCGGGTCCAAAAAATTTATCGGTCGTACTGCTCCAACCCTGGATCGTGACGGGTGAAAATTTCATTTCGCAATCTCCGAAGCGTTTTTTAAGGTCCCGATGTCCGTCGACCATCTTACGTAAGTTTTCTTCCGGAGTACCTTCAAACGTTTTAAAGAAGTCTGGAAAACCGACAAAGCCAAGCGAAGTGATCCCGTTTGAAAAAGGGATGCACCACACCCAAGTCGTATCGTTGTAAACAAAAATAGTAATTCGGTTTGGATCGCGGTCAACGGCACCGCGATTTTTATCGACAAAGTGGGTAAATAAAGTTTGGCGTTCCGGTAATCCACTCGGTCGGGCCAAGCCAAAGAGTTTAGGAATAACACGACCATAACCGCTGCCATCAACGATAAATCGCGCGTGCACTTTTTCTGTTTTACCATCGACATTTTTCATCGTCGTGATTGAAGATTCATCCGCGAAAATTTCTACATCGGTCACTTCGGTCTGGTAGCGAACTTCGATTCCTTTTTTTTCGCACTCGTCCGCAAGCGTTTTATCGAAGTCCGCCCGCGGGACTTGCCACGTCCACGTTTCGCCGGCCGTGTGCGCTTGCGAAAAGTTAATATCGAACACATCGTCGCCCCGCACGAACTTCGCACCGAACTTTTGTAAAAAGCCTTTAGCCTGAATGGCATCGAATAATTCAGCTTCGCGCAGGGCCTCCATGCAACGTGGAAGTAAGCTTTCGCCGATCACGAAGCGTGGGAACAACATTTTTTCAACGATCATCACGTCGAACCCGGCCTTCTTAATCAGCGCCGCCGCAACCGTTCCCGAGGGACCCGCCCCGATGATTAAAACATCGACTTTTTTCATTCCCGAAGCTTAAGTCAGATTCCTTTTATTAAAAGCATTATTTTTGACTTTGGCCACCCTGCTCAGCATGATGTCTTAAACTTCAGGGGGTCTGCGATGCCTTTCAAAATTTTCATTCTTAGCGTATTCGTGGTTCTAAATGCCCACGCCCAAAGCAGTAGCGAACTCCGTAAGAATAAGTCTTTCCAAATCGTGGGGCAGCCCGCAGGATTAGGTCCGCTAACCGCGTACACGACCGGATTGGGCTTCGGGGTATTTTTAGATTCTGATTCTTTAATCGACATGACTTATCACCATAATATTTCGAAAAATCTAGCCGGCTCAGAATATCGCGTTCAAATTGAAAATTTCGGAACTCACTATAAAAAATTTATGAAAAATTCTTTTTATTTTAAAACGGGGCTCGATTACCGACGAGTCACTTACGAGTACAATTCAAATTTCGGCGACGGCTCGCTCGAAGAAAATACGCAATTTAAAGCAACGGCCCTCAACGCAAGCTTCGCCTTAGGAAACCAGTGGCAGTGGGACACGTTCACCCTGGGCTGCGACTGGGTGGGGGCCTACGTTCCCCTTTCGACATCAACTTCAAATGAATACACCGCCGGAAGCTTTAGCCGAAACGTGCGACGCCTCAGTGATGACGAACGCCGGTACGTAAACGAGCTTACCCTTTACTTTGCGCATTTTTATTTAGGCGTTAGCTTCTAACCGAAGTCAGTCGCGCCTGATTCTGTCTGCCGCAACAATTGCCGCTAAAAGCTGCAATGCTTCCAAAAAAAAGCGCCTTCCAAAAGTTGATTTGGGGATCTGAATACCCTATGATCGAAAATCCGAGTTCATGTGCAGTCGTAGTTCAATGGATAGAATTCCCGGCTTCGAACCGGTAGGTTGCAGGTTCGAGTCCTGCCGACTGCACCAATTTTTTTTCTCTCAATATAAGACGCATGTGGAAGTACCGGTTTCTGCAGAAGGTCATCCATTTGGCTGTAAATGTATTTGGAACTTATTTTAAAAAATCAAGACTTGCCCATGTCATCAAAACGAAAGGCAAGAACTTAGTGCTCCTGATTTTTGGACAACTTAGAAAGTATTTTTTCGCAAAGTTTCTTACTTTTAGTTGGGCACATTTTTAACGCATTCTCGTTAATTTTTGTCTTAGCTTCGTCAGATATTGTTTCATCAATATGATTGATCACGAAATTTTCAAAGTTTTTACTTTTGCTCAAAAGTTTTTCCAAATTATTTAAATCTTTCCATTTATTTGCGAAAACTTGGCTAATTGATTCACTATGCCCTTCAGCGATCGATCCATCATCGCATTGGGAATATTTTGTATATGATTTTTAAATTTTTTCCCAACTGTCTAGGGTTGAGACCGTCTCCTCAGCTTCTTTAGCTTGGGAAGGAGAACATAACGCCCACGACAAATTGAACAAAAGACAAATAATTAAACAAATGCTTAGGTTGGACAAGTGTACCTCTTAGCTAATCAATCTCACTATAATCGAATTAAAGATATATTTTTAGGATAAGATTTTTGTTCATTGCGAGCAAATTTTAATTAAACTTAGTTGGGTATGGGAGACCAATTTTATTTTTTCGATTTGGTAATCCATTGCGTACTAGCTGAGTCGGGTTTACAGAAGTCGCTTCAAAGTTTCGGCTGGAGCCTGGCTATGCCTGCTTTAATTGCCTTAGTTAATTCGCAATGGTCCAAGAGGTTTTTCCAATCTCATGCCATACTAAAAAGCCTATCCCTATTAAAACAATAACGAGTATAATCCACTCAAAAGTAATAAGGCCGCGATCAAATAAATTATTAAAAAGATTTTTCTTTTCGTTTTGTATCTCTGTCTCCTTACCCTGCTAAGACTAAAAGCACCCCAACCTGCCGCAGGACTGTTATCCTAAGGATATACTAAATTCACTGGATCATTCAACTTATAGACCTGCAAATTAGTATACCCGCCCTTAAGTTCTATTTTGATCCTTAGTCATCCCCAGACCCGGGAAGATCAGAAATGCAAGCAGCAAGATAGCTGAGTGTGGCGCACCATCTAAGGAATTTTAATTTAAATTTTTTTGGACGGCCCCTTTTATTGCCACAATCCCAATTTCGCAGTTCCAACTATTGTAACTGGATCCCATACCCTGACAAATTAGCTTTAAATATAATTATCTAAGTTCTTTCAACCTTAAGATTTAAAAATTATTGCTCACAACAATCATTTTGCGGATCAAATTTAATGGCGTTGCGAGCTTGGCTTGAAATTAAGTCTATTCTAGGCATACCCTCTTTACCACCCATAGAAGCTCTAATGCTCTTAATGTAATTTATACTTTCGATAAAAAGTTGAACTGATTTTGGAGAATATTTATATCTATTTAATAATTTAATCTGAGTCGAAACATTCTCAACGAAAGGAAATGTTGCCGAATTAGCTCTCTGCAAATAATTTGCATTCTCTGGTTCATTCGCAAACAGCGAGAAATCGACCATAAGATTTCGATAAACTTCAGAAATATCATGGTTATATTTTGAAAAATCACTATAGCAAGAATTTCTCATAGACAGTTTGGCATTTTGATAAGAAATTATTGCACTGCACGTGGAGATAAACATCGGAATAAAAATAATTAATCCTTTTCCTATTCTTAAAAGCTGCTTTTTCAATTTAACCCCAAAATTAATTATTTTTCTCTTGTTCTTTTTTCTTCTTAACTTCAAGGCATGACAGTCTACAGCCATCGATCGTAATAGGTACCCCATCACGAATCTCTATTTGTTTGCCCTCTTGATTGCAAATTGCTTTTCTTTGCCATTCAGGCAACTTTGACAACTCAGATTCTGAAATTACCCAGTCTGCTGGCTTAATAATTCCTTTTGGCGTACCACAGTAAACTGTCTTAAATGTTGAGTTGCCCTCAAACTTATCCTTCAATAAATCTTCTGATACGCAGCATTTAATGCAATCTTCATATTCTAAACTAGGGCCACAGCGACCGGCATCTAACTTGATTACTGCATGCCCACTAATAGTGAGTAAAAAAAATATCAAAAAAACTAAATTTTGCATTAGAATGTTCAAGACCTTCTTTGAATTGCAATGAACAAAGTTTACCTGAAAGGGGTCATTGCGCTTTTTATAGGCTTAAATAGTGCGGAGCTTTCAGATATGACTTTATCAGAGTAAGAAAAATATTTTATCACTCCAATAAAACCGGCAGTTAAAACTATGATCCCAACGACGATAACCTTTTTATTTTATCCATGCATTTCTCGCATGGACTAATTTTTCTTAACTTCTTTCTTCACATACACAAACCAAGCGTCGTCATTGGCTTCGATCAACTCGAAGCTCTTGAGGTGATAAGGTTTATCTACGAAGACAAGATACGTCTTACCTTTTTTAAACATCGGAGTGATTTGACAACTAGGTTCGATCTGCGCACGCCCGCCCGAAGTTTTCTATCCATGATTAGTATCCTGTCCTAATTAGTCCATCAATGAGAGTCATAATTAGTCTGAAGTCCATACTTTTTTGATTTTACCATTTTCCCAAAAATAAAGAACCGAACTTTGTTCAAATGTTATTCGCTCAAAACCACCTCCGGATGGCTGGGCTTTTTCCTTTTTTATTTTTAGAATTTGAGCAATGGATGCTTGTGAGTGCTCCGCAAGATAGATGTTCGAACGATCTATATCTTGCCTATAGTCTTCGAGTATTTCAGTTGTGGGCGATTTAGAGTCTATATTTTTCATTAATACCAAAAGGCGTGCGCCTTTTTTAGGAGTCTGGCGGTCGAAAAGAAGAATCGCACAATCATGTCGGTCTTTCACGTCAAAAAATCCACAGGTGAAACCGGGGCTTTGATTTTTCATAGCAGATTGCAAATAAGCCTGTGTAACTAGGTTTAGGTCTGAGGTTTTTACAACACTTAAACCTGGAAATAGAATTGATATCAGTTCTACAATTCGGCCCTGAGGGTCGTTCGCTTTTTGACCTTCAACGATTTGCGAATGAATACAACCACTGAAAAAGCTTAAAGCGATAAAAAAGGAACAAAGCTTCCGGAACGTTGACATTAATGTACTCCTGGTGCGAAACCTGTTGCGTTGCCTCTTCCTGGTCGAGTCTGAATATGGAAGTGATTACTTTCTTCTTGGGCATAGCTTGAATTAACATTGGCACATTGGTTATAGCACCTCTGGACAGTAGCTCTTGTAAGCCCTCGATTTGAGTTTTTACCTATATCACAAGCTTGGCCCCCTTCGTGTGCGCTCCCGGCGCTGTGACCACCTTCCCGACCCGCGGTAATGGTGAGATCGCGACCGGTGCAAGTATCCATGCAGGTTAAGACGGCCGAGGTCGCCGCATCTACTGGACCACCAGCTGTAGAAGTATATCGAAAAAGACCTTCTGGATCGACAAAATTAATGGGGTCATTCATGACATAACCATACAAATTGGTATCGCCGCCGTCAAAATCAATTGGATCTTTCGTCATCCAACGTCCAGAGCGCGGATCATAATCTCGAGCACCGAACTTGACAATTTTTAGTACCGCATCATAAATACCACCTGCAAAACCAAACGGCTGAAATCCAGCGTTAGTGTCGGCGGTCGTGTCCCCTAGATCATTATAATCAAGACGCTGACTAGCTACACCCGTTGCTGCGTTCACCACTAAACGGACTGAACCTAAATAATCTTTAATGATTCGGTACTTTGCAACCGTACCGACGACCACGTTTATATAGTCGGGTACATAGTCACTAGTTCCATAAATAAACTCACGCTGGATCACACCCGAAATAGTGGAAGTCGCAATACTTTTGCCGGGCTCGTATATATACCGATATTTAAACGCAGCATCTTCATATTTATTAACTCGTCTATCTTGTGTGTCGTACTGAAAGGCGTACACTTTTCCGGAAGCGCCTACTGACTGATTTAAATTACCCCTGACATCATAAGCAAACGTACTTGTTCCGACACCGCCACCCCAATTAATTGAAGAAATATCACCATTTGCATTGTAAGAATAAATTCTTGAATTATAGGTAGCTAACCGATCTTGATTATCATAGGTCGAAGTAAACGTTGTACCCCAGGTTTTTCCGCTTGTTCTGTTGCCGTTGCCATCATAAACGTACGAGCTTGTGATCACGCTGTTCTTTTTAACTTCGATCAGTCTTCCGGCCGTATCGTACGCGTAATCATAAACATCGGTGACGCCTTGAACCGTTTCAGATTTCGAAGTGATACGGCTCGTGTTATCCCGAGTTAGAGAATAACTATAAAGCGCAACGGGCGTTCCAGTAGTCGGTGTATAAGTTGATGTGTAGCCTGAAAGATTTCCGTATACATCGTAAGTCCTTGCATCAGAAATTTTATCTACCGTTGTGGTAGATAATCGGCCAGAAGGATAAGTATAAGTCATCGCTAAACTTCCGATCGCTGTTGGTTGGCTATCGGTATTATAAGTATAATTTGTCGTGTATGTGTTTGTTGAAGAAGTTCCGCGCACAGTTCGTGAAGCGATCCGGTGTTGCGAATCAAACGTATAAGTAACACCGCCGTTTAAGTTAGTAGGTGAATTTATATATTGAATCTGACTTTTAATTTTCGTTCCGTAATATGTAAAAGTATCTTTGATATTTTCAGGTGCAGAAACAACGTTTTGAATCTGAGAACTACCATTAAGGTAAGTGTAAGTAATATCTCCCGACGCGGTGGTTATACTATTTAAAAGGCTCGTCGACGAACCGTAATTGAAAACAAGTGTGGCTCCCGTTGGCCGTGTTATCTGCGTAAGCTGCTTATCATTATTATAAGTATAGGAGGTGTTTACGACGGATACGCCACTTAGTGTTGGCGGCTGATATGCGCTTACCATATCAAATGCATTAAACGTGAAATTATGAATCGGTTTACTTGGTGGTGTCACGCCCGTTTGATTTCCGTTTGCATCGTACGTATAAGATACAACTCTTGAATCTGGAAATGTCTTAGTCACTGGCCTTCCGGAAAGATCGTAGGTAAAACTGGTCACTTCGCTTAAGGCGTTGGTGATTGATTGTAAATACCCAGCAGAATTATAAGAATATGTTAATCCGTTTTTTGTTCCTTGGGTGCTTGCTGCGAGGGTGCCGTCGGTATTGTATGTGTAGGTGGTTGCCGTGTCTGTGCCTACTGCACGGCTTGTCGGTCGTTCGTAAGAGTCGATAACGGTGGTGTTTGTTGCTCCGGCTGGCGAAGTGGACACGAAGGTTTTAGTTGCCGCCGTGTAAACGTTTTGCCAAGTATTTCCCGCAGTGGTGCTTTGATTAGTAATCGAATTGAAAGTGAAAGGGTCTGTCACCGTAGTTGGCGAGATGGTTTGTGCCATAGTCATATCAAGCGAGATACCTGAAATCGTGGTCCTAATTAGACTTACGCGTTTTTTAGAAATACCAACACGCTCGTCATTGACCGTAGAACGCAGTTCCGTCCCCGACGCGTCTGTTCTTGAAGAACCAGTGGGCCCATCACTGATACTGATACTTTCGCCCCAAGGTTGGGTTGTATTCGCGCCATGGGTTCCAAAGTCATTTGTAGTGGTGAAGCCGCTCGAACGGCCCATTTGACTTGATTGGGAAACGCTTTCGCCGGCGTTAGTTAGGGTTCGCGCGAATTGCAAAAACGACCCGGCACTACTTTCATCTTTATATAATTTGTTGGAAGTATCATATGTAAATGTAGAAGTTTGACCTAGCGGAAGAGTGAAAGTTTCGAGCAGCTCGGTTCCCGATTTATAAGTTAAACTATAGGTTTCTGAATTTGGATTCGTGACGCTTGAGACAAGCCCTGAAGAGTTCGTTGTGATTGATGTTTGCTGACCAAAGGGTGCAGTTATCCCAGTAAGGACTCCGCCCGAACGCTGAAAGGTTGTCGTATTCCCGAATGAATCAACGATCGAAATTAATTTATCAAAGCTATCGTAAT
>CAXSEH010000058.1:0-15357 GCA_964236345.1 uncultured Bdellovibrionales bacterium | reverse complement strand
CCGATGTTCACGAACATGTGCCAAAAAATATACGCCGTGACGCCAATCGCAATCAATGCGCCGTATTTGTCACGGGCCTGAAGACTAATTTCAAAACAAATTTTAAATAGAAACGTAAACGTCAAAAGCACGATCATACTTCCCACGAATCCCCATTCTTCAGACAGGACGGAAAAAATAAAATCAGTATGGCGCTCGGGTAAGAATTCAAGTTGCGACTGGGTTCCCATACGGAAACCTTTACCAAAAAATTTTCCTGATCCCACGGCAATTTTGGATTGAATCGAATTATAACCGGTTCCTTGTGGATCTTGATCCGGAGACAAAAATGTTAAAACCCGATTACGTTGATAATCTTTAAGTCCGTACTTCCAAGCGACCGGCATGGCAACCAGGCCAACCGTGAACAAAACCAACAAAATGCTGGCGCGAATCTTCACGAAGTAAAGCATTGAACCGCCGATAAAAAATAACATCATCGCGGTTCCAAGATCAGGTTGCTTAACGGTCAATCCGAACGGGATAAGAATCAGTAAAGTCGGAAAGAAAAGTTCCCGAAGCCCCATGCCTTTACCTAGTGAATTTCGGTGAATTAAAATTCCCGCTAATACAAGGATGATACACAGTTTCATAGTTTCGGAGGGTTGATACCTAAAAAAGTGAAAGTCGATCCACCGCTGACCGCCAAGTACGACCTTACCTTTTAGATCCGTGTAAACCAGGGCGGCTACGTTAGCCAGGTAGATCAGCCAAACCAGTTTGTTAATCCAAAGGTAATCCATGAACGTTAAGATAAAAAATAAAGTCCAACCGCCCAACAGCCAAATGATCTGTTGAATAAATAACGATTCGACTTCTTTAGAATGCGGACCGTGGGTCGCGCTGTAAAGATTAAATAAGCCGATAACGTTTAAACAAAAAATAAGAAGAATGAGTCTTACGTCAATGCGGCTTAGAAAGTTTCTTTCGTTAACGTGTAAACCTCGTAATGCCATATTATTCTCCGTCCACGGGTTTGGCGTCGATGCGCACGCGCTTTTCGCCCTTTTTAAGAGCCTCGGCGATCACTTCCGGATGATATTTTTTAAAGTAGGCTTCGATGATATCACGCGCGACGGGCGCCGCACCGGGGTTTCCGTGACAGCTGTGCTGCGCTAAGACCGCGACCGTAATTTCGGGCTTATCCCAAGGCGCCCACGCAACGAACCAACCGTGATGGCGCATCTGCATCGGACGACTTTCGCAGCTTGAATAAATTTGATCCGCCGAAAAACTCATGACCTGGGCCGTTCCGGTTTTACCCGCCATCTGAACGCCAGGAATTTTTAAACTGCGCGCGGTACCACGTGCGCCGTTTGCCACTCTTCGCATGGCTTCTTTTACAATTTTGAAAGTTTCCGGATCAATTTTAAAACCATTCGGTTGCGGAAGGCTTACGTCACGAACAACTTCGGGAAATCTTTCGAAAAGAATTTTTCCATCGTGATCGACAACTTTTTTAACGATGAAAGGTTTAACGACTTTTCCTTCGGTACCAATTGCGTTATAGGCAACGGCCATTTGTAACGGAGTCACCGTCACGTAACCTTGACCGATGGCGGTACTTAAGTTTTCGCCAGGTTGCCATTCTTCTCCACGTATTGATTTTTTCCATTCAGAGTTTGGTAGCCGACCAGGAGCTTCGCGGTCCATTTCGATTTGGGTTCTTTGTCCCAGTCCCAGAAGACTAATGTAATTGTACATTTTGTCGACGCCAAGTTTGATACCTAGTTGGTAAAAGAAAACGTTACTGCTTCGCTCGAGCGCATCGTAAACGGTAATGTAGCCTTCACCGTTCTTATTATGATTGTGGTACCAACGGTTTCCGAAAAAAAATTTACCGGGAGCGTAAAGCACCGTCTTGTCCGTGATCACTTTTTCTTGTAAGGCGGCCAGGGCCACCAGCGGTTTGAACGTGGAACCGGGCGAGAAGTGATCCTGGATCACCTTGTTTCGTAATGGCTTAAAGGGATCAGTCGTTAACTTGTTCCAAAGCTTAACCGAAATGTCCGTTGCGAAAACGTTTGGATCGAATGAAGGTGCGTTCAGCCACGCTAAAATTTCGCCGTTACTTTTCATCGCGACGACGGCGCCAATGCGGCCTAGATCCGTAAACGATTTATAAGCCGCTTCTTGAATGTCGCGGTCCAGGGTTAAAAAGGCGCTATTACCGTGAACGGGATCTTGATCCTTGATTTGTTCTCCGTAAATGTTCGGAATTTCGGTAACTGTCTGACGACCGTGGGCGTCCACCTGGATGTAGCTAACTCCATCAAGCCCGCGAATCTTTTTTTCAAGATTTTCTTCAAGGCCATTTTTTCCGATAATATCGCCTTGTTCAAAGTTGAAAAGGTCTTTGTATTTTTCGTTCAACTTTGCAATTTCATTTTTTGAAATTTCGCCGACATAGCCGAAAATTTGCGATCCATTTTCTTTTAAAGGATAATGTCGCAAAATGGATTCCCGAATTTCAAGCCCTGGGGTATCAAGACGCAAACGTTTCAAACGAAACACCTCTTCACGGGATAAGTTATCTTTCATTCGCACAAGCGCAAATGGTCCATTGATTCGCTTACTTTTCTGGATCTTTTCGATAACCTTCGCGGGTTCCATTCCTAAAGCCGGTCCGATATTTTCCGAAAGAACTTTGATGTCTTCCACGTACTGCGGTGAAATAACCACTTCGAAACCGGGCAAATTTTCGATCAACGCCTTACCGTCGCGGTCTAGGATAAGGCCGCGGGGTGCGGAAATTTTATTTTGCTTTATGCGATTTTTTTCAGAGAACTGCCGAAGTTCATTTCCCTGAATAACTTGAAGCCAGGCTAAACGAAGAACAAAAATGCAAACCGTTAAAACGATGAAACCGGTCAAACCGCGATATCGGCTTTGAAACTGCTTGGCCTCGTCGGGATTATTTATATATTCACTCATAAATCAAACTCGCGCTTCTCGGCGTCTTGGGCCCAATGATCTTTTTCCGAAAAAGCATCGTCCAGCCATTCGAAAACAAAGTAAAAAATGTAGCTGAAAATAAAATTAACTAAAACTTGCAAGAATCTTTCGATAAAGGAAACCGTCGTCGGTATCTTTTCTAAGAACTCCGAAAGCAAGACGTAGCTGACTTGAAAAATAAAGCTTCCGATCAGACAGTAAAGCACGAATGAAAACACTCCCGATAACTGCACCCGATTTTTTAAAATCGACAACAGGCTAAAGGTAACCAATAAAGTCGTCCAAGCCATCTTCAACGGGATCTGCGAAAAACGGGTTAAGCAAAAGCCTAAAAAATAAATATAAAAAATTGTAAAGATCGGTCGCCACTTTAACGTGATGAAAAAGATTAATAGCAGCCAAATTTGCGGGCTGGGGATAAAAGTAATGATGTGCGGCCAGAAACTGGTTTGAAATCCGCAACCCAAAAAGAAGAACAAAGTGAACAAAAATATTTTCAAATAAAAGCGCAGTCGAACCGTTGTCATTGGGCGCTGATCTGTTCGGGTAAAAAGTCTTCAAGCGCCGCATGCTTCACGATAAATACTTCTTCAATTTTACCGGCGTCGACGACGGGTTTTAATTCAATACTAAGTGATGTGTTCTTCGTTTTCCGCTCAACATTAACCACGACTCCTAAGGGGAAGCCTTTCGGAAAAATGTTATCAAGACCACCGGTCACGATCAAGTCACCCGCTTTTACATCTTCGGTACGCTCGACGTATTGAAGAGCGCAGGATTCTTTCGATCGACCTTCAACAATGCCGTGCGCGCGCGTTTTTTGAATCAGCGCATCAACGACCGAATAACGATCGGTGATCAACATCACGTGCGAAGTAAAAATTTGGGGCTTAAATATGTAGCCGACTGCGCCCGAAACCGTTAACACCGCTTGCCCGGCCTTCAAACCGTGCTTGGTGCCTTTATTAATAGTGATGGTATTATGATCCGGAACCAAGTCTCGACCGATGACCTGAGCCGGAACTAAATCCATTTTCGTATTTTTTTGGAAATCTAGTAAGGTCCGCAAACGTTCAAGTTCATTTTGATTTTCAACCAACTGATTCAACCGCGTTTTTAATTCGCTGTTTTCTTTATGCAGGTCAGCACTTTGGGCCTTAATGTGAATTAAATTAACGTATTCCGAGGTCGTCGTTTTAACGCCTAAACTAAGTGATGAAAATAAACTTTGAATCGATTGCGCCACGAAGCTGAAAGGCTGGGTGAACCAATAATTCTGAGCTCTTTTTTGTTCCATGTTTATCGAAATCAGCGGTAACGAAATCACCAACAAAAAAATGAAAGCTTTACGAAAATTAAAGTTAAGAAAGTTCAAAAAGGCCTCAAGTCTTGACGAAGTTGTCTATTCAATAACGATAGCAAAATGAAGTCAGATATCAAGCGCGTATTTTAGATTAGCATCAATCATTTCTCTCTTGAATTTCCGCAAGAATCGTGAGGACATAGAAAATCTTAATTCAGACCAGTAATTTAAGGGAGCTTAAAATGAAAAAATCTCAAGGGCCTTCGTTTTCCGATAAAATGAAAAAGGGCTTAACCGACAAGGGAGTGACCACTCGAAGCGTCGTGGCGTTCGTGATCTTCGGCATGATCGTCGTGGTTTTTATTCTGTCGGGTTACTTAGGGCGCCACTCGGGAACGGGCGTGGGATTAGCGGCCGAGGTGAATGGAGAAATCATTTCATTGAAGGACTTTACCGACGAAGAAAATCGAATGTCGCAATATTACGCCCAGCTTTTCGGCGGCCAATTCGACATGGGGGCGCAACGCGCCATGCTTCGTGGGGAAGTGATGAACACGATCGTAACGAAAGCTTTGTCCGCCCAGGCGGCTGAAAAAGAAGGCATTTACGCCACCGACGCCGAAATTCGACACATGGTCACGCAAGAATTGCCGTATTTTAAACAAGACGGGCAATTTCAGTCCGAAGTTTATCGCAATATTTTGGCGCAAAATAAACTCACTCCAGGCGAATTTGAAAACCAGCTTCGTAAAGACATCAAAAACCAAAGATCTCGCCAGTTATTTGAATCTTCGATGATCGTTTCTGATTTGCAAAAAGGAATTGAAAAGGAATTGCGGGCCGCAAAGATGAATTTGGAATTTATCCAACTGAGCAGTTCAGAGTACGCGCTTCACAACAAGCCAACGGCCGCACAACTCAACGAAAAGTGGGCTAACGCTGATTTTAAAAAGAAAGTCGAAGACAATTTTAAAGCGAACGAGTCAACCTACGAAACCAAAGAGCAAGTCAAAGCATCGCACATCCTTATAAAAGCTGACCCCGCAACGGATGCGGACGCGCAAAAGAAAGCGCAAGCCGTGCTTAAGCGGTTAGAAAAAGAAGATTTTGGAAAAGTCGCGGCACAAGTAAGTGACGACCCAGGATCTAAGGCTAAAAACGGAGACCTTGGTTTTTTCACTCGCGGTCGTATGGTTAAAGAATTCGACGACGCCGCGTTTTCTTTGCCGGTGGGTAAAGTGTCGGGACTTATTAAATCAAATTTTGGCTACCACATCATTAAAGTGACCGACAAAAAGTCGTTCGCGAAAGCTGATTACGATAAAGTTAAGAACGACATCGCGCAAAAAATATACGCCGACGAAGCTTATTCTAGTTTCATCAAAACTGTCGAAGCTGATCTCACGGCAGGCCAAATTGAAAAGGTAACGAAAACCTTGGCCGACAACAATATGACATGGAAAGAAACGGGCTATTTCGACATGGCCGCAGAAGTGGTTCCGGTTATTAATTCGAGCCAAGCCTTAAGAGTAGCCATGGATCTTTCTAAAACTCAGCCGATCGCGAAAAGATTGGTTCGAGAAGGTGACGCGCAATTTCTATTGAAATTCAAAGATGCAAAATTAGAGGCGGGCGAAGTTAAGCCCCAAGAACAAGAATTGTTAGAAAGACAAAAATCAACCGAAGCGTATCGTTCATGGGTGGAAGATTTCAAAAAAACGGCCCGCATCGAAACGAATTCAACTTTGTTGCAAGCGCAGCAGCAATAATTTAACTTTTAATTAAATGACTTGGTTTAAAGGCCTCTGGAAAGAGGTCTTTAAATTTATAGACAACTTCATCATTTCCCAAATTAATCAATCGCACGATGGTCTCTTCGGTTGCGAATTCGGCCATCACCTGGCGACAGAAGCCGCACGGGGGCCACGGTTTATCTTCAGCACTCGCCACCACAATCTCGGTAATCTTTTCGCTACTTGAACATTCGCTGATCGCTTTCCAAATTGCGACCCGCTCGGCACAAACGGTTCCACCGTAAGATGCATTTTCGATGTTGCAGCCACTAAAAATACGCCCGTTCGTCAACATAAGACTAGCGCCAATTTTTTTCGTTGAGTAAGGCGAATAAGACATCTTAAGGGCAGCGCGGGCGGCCTCATTAAGTTCATTTTTTGAAGAGTTCATAACCTAACTCCTTTAGTTGGTGGCTGACCCATAAAAGGGGTAGGCCCTGGATAGCGGTAAAATCGGAGCAGTCAATTTTTGAAAAAAGGGCGATGCCAGACTCTTCAATCTTGTAGCTACCGGCACAATCGAAGGGTTGATCTAACTTCAGGTAGTTTAAAATTTCGTGATCGTTTAAATTTTTCATCGTTAGATGCGTAACGTGATTCAAATGGCGGGTTTCGGTGGAAGTTGAGACGGTGACGGCGGTGATAAGTTCATGCGTCTGGTTATTCATTTTTTTAAGTTGCTGAAAGGCCGTGTCCACATCTTTAGACTTCCCGATAATTTCGCCGTTGAAATCGATCAGCTGATCGCCGGCGATCACGACAACGTGTTCACCTACCTTGTGTTGTAAAACGGCCGCGGCCTTTCCGCGTGATAGCGTTTCGGCCATCTCGGTCGGATTTTTCAATTCTTCGAGCGCGCGTATTTTAGCTGCGTCTTCGTCAAATTCGGGTTTTTCACATGTAAAATTCAATCCTAGTTTTTGCAATAGCTGCTTACGGTATATCGAAGTGCTGGCCAGGATGATCGGGCTCATTCGTTTTCGTTTCTGAAATCTTCAAGATTTTTATTTAAGTGTTTTCTCATTTTTAGTTTTTTAAGTTCATCTTCAAACTCAACCGGAGTATGAAGTTTTTGGACCCGATTTTCGGTTAAGCGGTTTTTTTGATTAGTTGTCAACTGTTGACCTGCAGGAGTGTAAAGCAAAAACTTTTTATTTTCAGGTAAGTGTAAAAACAAACTTAAATGCAGATCATGGTCGACCGGAAGGATATCAAGTTCAACCTCTAGCAAATCGGTAGCCTCATTGAACTCTACGAGTAGCTGGTTCGGTTCGATTCCGACGAAGCTCATCGTCAATTCTGAGCCGTTCACTTTTAAGGCCTCGATATGTTCGGCCTTATTTTGGATCCATTTTTTGAAAACGCTGATGTCGACTTCAATCTCAAAGAACAAGTGGCTTTCTTGGTCAGTAAAATACTTAAATTCAAGGCTTGCCCAGTTTTTAAAAACGGGCTCTAAAAGGTGTGATTCCAAATTCACATTAGAATGGGCCAGCAAGTGGCCGCTCCAAGTTTCACTTTGAACAAGTAGGCAGTAAACCGTCTTTTTTTCTTCGTGCAAGGCGACGACATTTGAAATTTCATCCGAAGCACAAGTTTCTAAAATATCTGCCATTTCCGATTCGAAACGTGTTTTGAATTCTTTTTGTAAATTTTCTTTTTGCTTCGAAGACATAGTGGTCAAAATAGCTTTGGCGTAAAATTCATTTTTGTTTTTCACTTTTACACCTTGGGCCTTAGGCTGAACAGGCGCCGTTACCAAAGTAGTTTTCTCATTCAATTGCGCAATGTAGGCATTGACGATGCCGTCTAAGTTGGGCCCATGTGATTTGTTTGCGGAGCCTTCGCCTATTTGCGGAAGTAATTTAAGGGTCAGCCTTTCGACTGCGGGGCCCGACATGGGCGGAAAGATTTTATGCATCAGCGACGATTCTTCTAACTTTCGAATATCTTCTTTACGCCCCGAATGCGTATAGCCGATCACATTGGTCGATACGCACTGCTCTATAATATCAGGTAACAGGGCGGCCTTCGGATGAGGATGGTCCATCGCGATAAAGACAAAATCCGGGCGAACTTCTATCAGTTTCAATAGGCCCGCTTTAATGTCCGACTCAATGTGTACGACGTAATTTCTTTTCTTTAGAAAGGTTTCGATCGCGCTGAGTTGGTAGTGCGGCGAGCGAAAGAAAAATAAAGTAGGGTTTTGCTTTTCGGACATCGATTTTATTATATCTGAATGCCCCAAGGGATAAACTAAACTGATGAAGCAGCTCGACAATAGTCCTTACATTTCAACTCATTTTTTGGTAAGTAAGGCTCATGAAGGCGCATTCTGATATCCAGTCTCAAAAATCGGCAGAATACGGTCAAATTGACTGGGTGGGAATGTCGCAAATACAAACACTCGTTCGTATAGTGGGAAAAGACGGTATATCAACAAGCCTGCCGGCTGTTTTGGATATGGGCGTTGATTTGGCCGAAGATAATCGCGGGATCCATATGTCGCGACTTTATCGATTGCACCAAGAACAAATATTAAATCACGAAATAAATCATCATCAATTACTAAAGTTTGCGGGGGCTTCGCTTGATTCCCAAAAAGGGTTAAGCAAAACTTTTGCGTGCAAACTGAAGTTTAATTTACCCGTAGAAACTATTTCGCTAAAATCAAATCTTCCGGGTTTCCGCAATTACCCCATCGAAATTATTTTTGAAAAAACCACTTCTACGCAGCAGACCTGGTTGCAATTTGAAGTGCTTTATTCGAGTACGTGCCCACAATCAGCCGGGCTTTCGATGGAAATTTTAAAAAACCAAGATCCCGGTTTCGACCATTTTCCGGCGACGCCTCACGCCCAGAGAAGTCGGGCGGTAGTGCAAGTACAAGTTTCAAATTTAGACGAAGCGATCATTCAGGGTCTGATCTCCGCAACGGAACAGGCTTTAGGAACTCCGGTGCAAACCACCGTAAAAAAAGAAGATGAAATGCGATTTGCCGAACTGAATGCGGAAAATCTGATGTTTTGCGAAGATGCGGCCCGCAAAATCGCTCAGCGACTTCAATTAGAAGCCCTTGTTTCGGGTTATTCGATTTACTGTGAACACCAAGAAAGTTTGCACCCCCACAATGCGTCAAGCTTGATGCGCGCGCAATTTCAGCCACCGAACTTCATGCGCTTTAGTTAATGAGAATAATTATCATTTTTACTATCATTTGAACCGTATTTGGGTTACATCCATTTCCGGGGGCTAAATGATGGGCACAGATTTTTTACCACGGCCGGCGGACGAAAACATTGTGACTAAGCCGCAGCGTTTTCAAAGTGAAGATTTCAAAAAAATGATCCGCTCGATGGGTTTAAAAATTACGGATCAACGCCTGCTGATTCTGCACTGTCTGCATGATTCCGAGGCTAAGTCGGGCCAGCGGCATGTGACCGCCCAAGAGCTTTACGAAAAAGTTTCGAACAAAGATGACAGCGTTGGCTTCGCCACGGTTTATCGATTTTTACGGGACCTAGCCGGACAAAATTTCGTGACCGAAGTGCGCATGGGTGGGCAGTCTTCCCGCTACGAGCTGACCACTAAAGAACATCACGATCATTTAACGTGCACAGTCTGTGGCAAGATATGCGAGTTCGAAAACAAAAAGATCGAAAAGCTTCAATTGCAGGTCGCAGAATATTTTGGCTTTAAACTGACAAATCACATCCTTGAACTTTACGGAATTTGTCCTTCTTGTCAGTCCCTCGATAAGCTGAAATAGTAACGGTTAGGCGAGGCTTTAGCGTGAAAAAAACGGAACAAAAAACGGACGGTAAAACTCTAAAAAAAGGCGGCAGTAAATCCGCGGCCGATTTTTTAAAATCCAGTCTTAAAAGCACCGTTAATAGCTTGGTTCCAGAAAAATTACTCAATCTCATTCAACATCAAGATGGCATCGTCGTGACCCGTGCGCGTGAACACAACTTAAAAGGTGTTTCGATCACCGTTCCGCGCAATAAGATTTCAGTATTTACGGGCTTGAGCGGCTCGGGAAAATCATCATTAGCATTCGATACGATTTATGCCGAAGGACAGCGTCGCTACGTCGAAAGTCTTTCGGCTTACGCGCGAAATTTTTTAGAACAACTTAAGAAACCAGAAGTTGATTCGGTGACGGGCCTTAGCCCCGCCATCGCGATTGATCAGAAGTCCGTGGGTTTAAACCCCCGCTCAACTGTCGGTACCGTTACCGAGATTTACGACTACATGCGGTTGCTGTTCGCAAAAGTCGGGACGGCCGAATGCCCCATTCACCACATTCCGGTGGCGTCGCAAACTCCCCAGCAGATGGTTGACGATATTTTTAAAAAAGCCATGGGAACTAAATTTTCAATTCTTGCGCCCATGGCGCAATCAAAAAAGGGCGAATTTTTAGCCGAATTTCAGAAGTGGGCCAAAAAAGGTTTTGTTAAAGCGAAGGTCGATGGCGTTTACATCGAACTTGAAAAAGCGACGAAGCTTGCAAAAACGAAGACGCACGACATTGACTTGGTCGTTGATCAATTAATTTTGAAAGACGCCATAAAGCCCCGTTTAAGTGAAAGCATTAATACCGCACTTTCTTTGGCAAATGGCCGCTTAGTGTTAGAAACCTCGGCGGGTGAGCGCACCAGTTATTCTTTACACTCAACTTGTCCCATTTGCGCATTTAGTTTTCCCGAACTTGAACCTCGCTTATTCAGTTTTAACAATCCCCGGGGTGCCTGCTTAACGTGTCGCGGTTTAGGAACCCTTGATCTCGTCGAAGAAGAGCAATTTACCGATGGCGAAGTCGGCGGTCGAAAATTGGAACAGGTTAAGTACTCTTATAAGGGAAAAAAAGTTGGAAGCGATGACTCCGATGACGAAGACGGCGAAGAGATGGTCTTGTCGACTTGTCCGGATTGCAACGGCGCTAGACTTCGACAGGAAGCGCTTAGTATTAAAATTCTCAAAAAAAATATTGCAGAGCTTTCAGAGCTATCGATCGTCGAGCTTAAAGATTGGCTAGCCCAGTTGACTTGGACCGATAAGCAAAAATTGATCGCCGATAAAATTTTGAAACAAATTATTTCGCGCTTAGATTTCTTAAATCGCGTGGGCGCTTCCTACCTATCTTTGTCCCGCCGCTCAAATACTCTTTCGGGTGGCGAGGCGCAACGAATTCGGCTGGCTACGCAAGTGGGTTCGGCGTTGATCGGATGTTTGTACGTGATGGACGAGCCCAGCATCGGATTACATCCGCGTGATCATCACCGTTTGCTTGAAATTATTCGAGAACTCAAAGACCGTGGGAATACCGTGATCTTAGTCGAACACGATGAAGACACGATTCGATTTGCTGATTTCGTTGTCGATCTGGGACCTCGGGCCGGTAAACTCGGCGGGGAATTGATGGCTTTCGGTACGCCCGAAGAGATTGAAAGAAATGAAGATTCGCTAACCGGGCAGTATTTAGCGGGCAAGCGTCGCATTCCCATCCCACATTCGCGCCGTGCCGGTAACGGCAAAAAATTAAAACTTTACGGAGCCACCGGAAATAACCTTCGTGACGTCGATCTAGAGATTCCTTTAGGAACGCTTACCTGCGTAACGGGAGTTTCCGGAAGCGGCAAAAGCACTTTAATTCTTGATACGCTTTACAAAATCTTGGCGAAAGAATTTTACCGCGCGTCGGCGGTACCTTCGCACTATAAAAAAATCGAAGGCATTGAACATATCGATAAAGTGATCGACATTAATCAACGCCCGATCGGACGAACGCCTCGTTCGACACCGGCAACTTACGTGGGGCTACTTCCCATGATACGCGACTTGTACGCGGCTTTACCCGAATCGAAACTTCGCGGATTTGAACCGGGTCGTTTTAGTTTTAACGTTAAGGGTGGACGCTGCGAAACCTGTTTAGGTCATGGGCAAATTCGCATGGAAATGCACTTTTTGTCGGATGTTTTTGTTACATGTGACACGTGCGGGGGCCGTCGGTACAACCGCGAAACTTTAAACGTAAAATACAAAGAGAAAAGCATTGCCGACGTTTTAGAAATGACGGTGGAAGAAGCTTGGGACTTTTTCAAAAATCACACGCAAATTTTTCGAAAGCTTGAGACTTTAATGAAAGTGGGACTCGACTACATGACGCTGGGGCAATCTTCGACAACGCTTTCGGGTGGTGAAGCCCAGCGCGTAAAGCTATCGAAGGAACTTTCTAAACGGGGAACCGGGCAGACACTCTACATATTAGATGAGCCGACGACGGGACTTCACTTCGACGACGTTCGAAAGTTAGTCGAGCTTTTACACGAACTGGTCAATCAAGGAAATACGGTTCTGGTCATCGAACATAATTTGGAAGTCGTTAAAACTGCCGACCACGTCATCGACGTTGGCCCCGACGGCGGCATTTACGGTGGAGAAATTGTTGCCACCGGAACTCCCGAAAAAATCAGCAATGTAAGCCGAAGCGAAACCGCAAAATTTTTGAAGCCTTTATTAGAAAATCAAACTGCGAAATAACGCAAATATTTAATCGACGAACCTTCGGCTTTTCTTTACTGTAAAGCGTATGTTTAAATTTTTTATCTTACCACTTTTTTCGATGGTTTTTGGTTTGGCCTTTATCGGCGTGATGTCTTGGTCCAATACCCATGACGTGAAAATCGTAACCCAAAGCTTAGTGACAGTTTTTCTATTGAGCGTATTAGAAATCTCAATTTCGTTCGACAACGCCGTCGTAAATGCCACCGTATTAAAGAAAATGGGAGACGTGTGGAAGAAGCGTTTTTTGACATGGGGAATGCTGGTCGCAGTTTTCGGAATGCGGTTTTTCTTTCCACTATTGATCGTGTCCATCACGGGCGGCTACTCGCTGATCGAATCTTTTCAGATGGCAATTTCTAAACCCAAAGAATATTCCCAGATGATGCTAGATTCCCATTTAGCTGTTTCCAGTTTCGGGGGCGCCTTTTTGCTGATGGTGTTTTTACACTTTTTTATAAATGAAGACAAAGATTCTCACTGGATAGAATTTTTTGAAAAACCAGTTCAAATGGTTTCGTATTTCAAAAGTGCTGAACTTGTCATTGCTTTGTTAATCTTGCTTGGAATTTACAATTTCCTACCCGCTTCGATGACGCAAACCTATTTAACATCGGCCCTTTGGGGATTGGTGGTATTTTTACTGGTTCACGGAGTGAGCGACTTGCTGGGCAGTCCCAAACTTTCAAAAGTGAAATGGCTTAGTAGCGGATTTGGCTTGTTTCTTTACCTTGAAGTATTGGATGCGTCGTTTAGCTTTGATGGGGTTGTGGGCGCGTTCGCTCTATCAACGGAACTGATCGTCATTATGGTAGGACTTAGCATCGGAGCTTTTTTCGTTCGCGGATTAACTTTGTACCTTGTCGAAAAAGACACCTTGAACCAGTTTATCTTTTTGGAACACGGCGCTTTCTATGCATTAGGTGCGCTAGCTTTTTTTATGTTACTTGATCCGTTTTTTCACTTTTCTGAATGGACCACGGCGCTGACTGGCGCTGCGATTTTAGGACTTTCTGTTTTGGGGTCGATCTACGTAGACCGAAAGAACCGAGCTTATTAAGATCAAAACGATACCGATCTGTTGCACCGCAGTTATTTTTTCGGCAAGCAAGATCGTCGCAAATACGAATGCGCTAGGAGCCTCAAGCAAGCAAAGTAAACTTGCCGTGGTCGTTGTCAGTACTTTCTGCGCTCGGATCTGTAAATAAAAGCCAAGCACACTTACAAATATCGCAAGGCCAACCACGGAACCCACCCCTCGAGCGGTGGCTTTCAGCGGCCAAAGTGAAACGGAATTTTGCGAAGTTTCGTAAAATAAAAAGGGCAGAATAATCAGCAAGGTCCAAAAAGTCTGGTAAGTGTTAAATCGAAAAGCGCTTCGCGCAATCCGGCTGACTTTGCCGACCGTGATTATGTGGAACGCCGCCGCGATTGCGCAGCCGAAGGTTAGAAGATCTCCGTAGCTAATTTTAAATTCGTTGTAATTATGGATCTGCATCAATAGACCCATTCCGACAAACCCCACTAGCCCTAGCAAAAAGTGATGCAATAAAATTTTCTGTTTATAAAATAGACCACCCAACAATGGAACGATGATTACGTACAACGATGTGATAAAACTTGAATTCGTCGCCGAAGTCGAAATCAACCCTTCTGTTTGTAGGATAATTGATGAACCCAAAAAAAATCCGGCCGGTAAAGACAATAAAATATCTGAATGCGAGTTTTTAAAATCTTCTCGAAAAAACAGAAAATGAAACAGTTCACCTAAAAGAAACGCAATAAGAAAACGCCAGAATACCAATGTACTTGTTGAAAATTCTGCAAGGGCCCAGCGGACTAAAGTAAACGACGCGCCCCATAGCATGGCGGCGCAAAATAATTCCAGGACCGCACGTGGATAAGCATTTAACTTAGTCAAATGCTTCGGCCCACACTTTTGATTTGTCGACCGCGTCCACTTCGAACAGTTGTTGTTTCACTTCTTTGATCATGCCGCCGTTGCCGCATAAGTAGAAAGTCGTTGGGGTATTTTGATATTCCAGGTCTTTTAAGAAGTGTTGAACGTAGCCTTTTTTACCTGACCATGATTCCGACGGGCGGCTTAAGACGAAGTGAAATTCAAAATCACTTAACTGCTTTTGTAACCGCTCAAGTTCCGATACGTAGTAAATATCGGCTTCACGTCGGACGCCAAAATAAAGACGGTATTTTAAATTCGGGTACTGTTTCATGCGCGATTCGATAAAACTAAAATGTTGTGAAATACCGCTTCCCGTATTTAAAAACACGACTTGTTCGGTGGGCGGCTCTTGAAAGAATACTTTTCCAAACGGTCCCGTTAATTGTAAGGTTTCTTCACCTTTTAGATCCCATACGTAGCGGCTAGCGACGCCATTTTCCACGAATTTAAAGATCAACTTAAAACCGTCTTTGCGTGCGTCGTCGGACGCGATCGAGTAGGCACGCAACGCGGGCTTAGGGGCACCCGCAACCGGAACGTGAAGCATTGCAAATTGGCCCGCTTTAAAAACGAATTCGGGCCTGTTCACGAGTTTAAGATAAAGTTCGCGAATCTCTGGAGTGTGGTCGATTATTTTCTCGACCTTAAAATCGTAAGGGATGCGAAGGTTTGACATAGTCCCGACAAATTATTGTAGAAATTACGTATTTGTCAAAGCTTTCAAGGGCTTACTTTTCTTT
>CAXSEH010000057.1:0-15440 GCA_964236345.1 uncultured Bdellovibrionales bacterium | reverse complement strand
CCCTCGGTAACGCCTTCGCCTAATTCAGGAAGTTTAATATCAGTTGCCATTACGAAATCCTTTCGACATTTTCTGCAGCCGTGGCCGCTTCATTATTTTTTCTATTTTTTTCGACGATGCCCTTCATGAAGAATTCTCCCGCACGATAGCTACTTCTGACAAGGGGGCCTGACGCTACATACAAAAAGCCCATGCTTTCAGCTAATTTTTGCCAATGCGCGAATTTCTCCGGCGTGACGTACTCGATGACCTTTAAATGTTTCTCGGTCGGTTGTAAATATTGTCCGAACGTAACGACATCGCAATCTACTCCACGCAAGTCTTTCAAAGTTTGCAAAACTTCTTCGTCGGTTTCTCCGAGGCCCAGCATGATCGAAGATTTTGTGTAAACACCTTTTTCAAATTCTTTTACCGATTGCAGGACGCGCATTGATTGCCAGTACTTCGCGCGCGGATCACGAACGCCCGGAGTTAATCTTTCAACGGTTTCAATATTGTGAGCGAAGACGTCGGGACGAGCGGCCGCCAAATGCGCCACTAACTTCTCATCCCCGCGAAAGTCAGGAGTTAAAATTTCTACGATCAAATCTGGATCTAATTTTTTAATCGTCTTCACGGTGCGCGCAAAATGGTCGGAACCTTGATCGGGCATATCGTCGCGATCGACCGAAGTAATAACGACGTAATGTAATTTCATTTGCGAAATCGAGTACGCCACTTTTTCTGGTTCAAAAGGATCGACGGGAGGTAAACCCAATTTTGCATTCCCCGTTTTGACGTTACAAAAACGACAGCCGCGCGTGCAAACCTCACCCATCAACATGAACGTCGCCGTTCCGCCAGACCAACACTCTCCCATGTTTGGGCATCGGGCTTCTTGGCAAACGGTCGCCAGCTTTAATTCACCCAGCATCCCCTTGATGCGCGAATAATTTTCGCCCGCGGGGGCGCGCACTTTTAACCAATCAGGTTTTGGAAGACGGGCTTTTTTTTCAGGAACTTTGACGTCATGATCCATGTGCCACCTTTTTAAGCTTGAGCGAATGAAAATGGTTCCCAACTGTTGTAACGCCGAGGGCCCTTAGAGGCAAGTTGTATGCGCAACCACCCGGTCCAATGAATGAGTGAGCTCTTTCCCCCTAAGTTGGACGTTGGTACACCGTGCCGACGGCAAACATGGGGGTAAAGACAGTCATCTTATACATCCGATACATTCTTTCTTTGAAGTTAACTGGGTTCAAACTGGTATTGAAAAGTTTCGTCGGAAATACGGGCTAATTAATTTTGGATTTTACGGGCGACTTTGCAAACCACGATCATAATTCGATCGAGACCGCAGCTTCAATTTGGCGGAACAAAAAATTGAATTCGAAAAATTCGGAAAGCTCGCGTCCTCACGAAGATACTCTGCCGCTTTGACTTCTAGAGTTCACCTTAATACGATGGCGAAATGAAAATACTTCTTCATGAGCCGTTACGTTTGAGTTTGACGAAGCCGATTTTGGCGGGGCTCGAAAAAATTCAGGCGCAGGCCAGCGAGACCGAAATTTACAATGCGCTTGTCGAGCCACCTAATCCCGAGATGGGGCACTTAGCATTCGGTTGCTTTACGTTCGCGAAGACTTTGCGAAAATCGCCAGCCGTCGTTGCGCAAGAACTGCAGAAGGCCCTACCAGAAATTGAAGGCTTGCAGTCGGTTGAAGCAGCCGGCCCTTACCTGAATTTTAAATTTAACTCTGACAAATTGGTCCAGACGGTTGTGAAGCCCATTTTGAATCAAAATTTTTTTCAACGGGGCTTAACGGCAGACGCTCCGAAGACCATGATTGAATTTTCGCAGCCCAATACGCATAAAGAAATTCACGTCGGGCACATGCGAAATTTGTGCTTGGGTGATTCATTGATTAGACTGCTTCGAAGGACTTACGGAAGCGATCAAATTATTAGCGCGACTTTTCCGGGGGACGTCGGCACCCACGTGGCGAAGTGCCTTTGGTATATAAAAAAATACGTGGGCCTAGAGGTTCTAGAGCAGAAGCGTTCGGATCCCTTGCGGGGCGAATGGTTAGGCCAAATGTATTCCGCCGCAAACATTAAGCTAGAAGACGAAGAAAAAACAGAATCTTATGAAAGAAATAAAGCAGAACTAACTGAAATCTTAAAGCAGCTAGAGGCCGGTCGGGGCGAATTTTATGACTTGTGGAAAGAGACGCGCGAATGGTCGATTGAACTCATGCAAAAAGTTTATCGATGGGCAGATGTTAGTTTCGATCGTTGGTACTGGGAATCGGACGTTGATTCCGATTCGGTCAAAACGATTAAAAAATATTTTGCCGAGGGGAAGTTGCAGGAATCTCAAGGGGCTATCGGCCTTGATTTTACCAATGATAACTTAGGTTTTTGTATGCTTCTTAAAACCGATGGTACCGGGCTTTATGCCACCAAAGATATTGAATTGGCCCGGCGAAAGTTTGAAGATTTCAAAATCGAAAAATCGATTTACGTGGTCGATGTCAGACAAGCCTTACACTTTAAACAAGTTTTTAAGGCGTTAGAAATTTTAGGTTTTGAACAGGCTAAAAACTGTTTCCATCTGCAGTATAATTTCGTTGAACTTCCTGATGGTGCCATGAGTTCACGAAAGGGAAATATTATTTCGTTGATGCTGTTAGTTGATAAGATGAAGGCCCACGTGAAAAGTGAATACCTTTCGCGTTACGCCGGCGAATGGTCAGAAGCCGAGGTAGAATCCACCGCCGACATCGTCGCCAAAGGCGCGATCAAGTACGGGATGCTTCGGCAAGATACCAATAAGAAAATCGTATTTGATATGGGCGAGTGGCTGAAGTTAGACGGGGAATCTGGACCGTTTATTCAATACAGTTACGCCCGAATCAATTCGTTACTTAAAAAGTTTGGTCCGGTCGATCCAAATTTTACGGAAAATTTGCTGGCCCATCCAACCGAGATGAAACTGATGCAGCACTTAATGAATTATAATAACGTGATTATTAGTTCTGCGGAAAACTACAAACCGGCGACATTGTGTACCTACCTTTACGAAACGGCGAAAAAGTTTAACGGCTTTTATCACGATTGCGCGATTGGGTCAGCCGAAACTACGGACTTAAAAAATTCAAGATTGGCATTGGCAGCGGCGACCGGCGCAGTTCTTAAAAATGGTTTAGCGTTACTGGGCATCCCGGTTCCGGAAAGAATGTAATGAAAAAAATAACCACGGTTGAAAAAATATTTTTTAGCGTTACGCTGATCGTTTTTATTTTAAGCGCCATAAACCCCCACGACTATTTAACTTGGATCATGGAAGTTTCTCCGGCGATGATTGGCTTTACGCTGATCGCCTACTGCTGGAAAGATTTTCGCTTAAGCCAGTTTTTGCTAATCATGATTTGTTTACATAGCCTGATTTTGTTCATCGGAGGGCATTACACCTATGCGGAAGTTCCGGCCGGCGAGTGGGTCAAACACGCATTTGGATTCGGACGAAATCACTACGACCGTCTGGGGCATTTCTTTCAGGGCTTTCAGCCCGCATTTTTATCTCGCGAGCTTTTGCTTCGGAAAAAAGTTTTAAAGAAAGACGATGCATGGCTTAAATTTATCGTGATCGCCATCTGTTTGGGATTTAGCGCTTTTTATGAACTTGTTGAATTTGCGGCGGCTATGTTGTTAGGCGGCTCGGCCGAATCTTTTTTAGGAACGCAGGGTGATATTTGGGACACGCAAAAAGACATGTTGTTCGCCGGGGTTGGGTCGATCGTCGCTTTATTCTTTGCGGGTTTTCATAACCGATCGATGAAAAAAGAAACGGACCTCGAAGGCCCGTCGCATTGAATTCTAGGTAAGACCGTTTTAAATTATTCGCACTTGTAGTTAGCGGCAACTAACTTGTCTTTAACGGAAGTCATCACTTCTTCGCATTTTTCGCTACCGTTCATTTGGCTTGCGATGGCCTTTGCTTCTCCACCCTTTGTGTACATCAATTCACAGCCAGAACCTTTTACTTGGATGGCTAGCTTTCTTTCTTCAGATCCAGATTTACAATTCACTTCGGCTGTACCAACCGCGCTTTTTTCGCCAGAAGCTTCGGTCACTTTTTTACTAGCTGATTTTTTGGCTTTTTTCTCGTCTTTTTTAACTTCGGTTGAAGCTTTTTCAACTGCGGCCGTAGCAGGAGTTTCGGTTTTTGCAGGAGCAGGGGTTTTCGATGCGCACGCCGATAAAAAGCCAACTGCTAACAAGGTCACTACTAATTTCATTTTTTTCATTCTCCGGGGGTTTGGTTAAATTGACAGAAGACTATTAAAAAACAATTCCAAATTGATAACAAGAAAAAATTTTGTTCCCTGCACAGCAACGGGTGTGCCTTTGTGGGTCCAGTCTGGTATGTACTTAAATCATGAAGTTTAATGAAACATTAGTCGAAGGCCTTTTACTTAAAAGATACAAACGCTTTTTCGCGGATGTCGAGTGGACAGATGCGGCGACCCAACGAAAGCAATTGCTAACAATTCATGTCCCTAATACCGGAAGCATGAGGTCGGTGATTACGCCTGCGGGAGGTCCGCAGCGCTGTTGGTTTTCGGTCAGCAACGATCCAGCGCGAAAGCTAAAGGGAACACTGGAAGCCGTGCAAACTCATGATTTGGTCTGGGTGGGCGTTAATACCTTACACCCCAACAAGATTGTTCACGAGGCCGCGCAAAGCTCAATCTTAGCGGAAACACCATTTTTTAAGCACTGGCAGAATCACAAGTTTTATAAATCGGAACATAAGATTTCAAAAGAAACTCGACTTGATGGGGTTTTCTACCGAGATGAAAAAGATTTAGAAAATGCGAAAAGCAAAAAACACTTTGTGGAAATAAAAAACACAACCTTGATGACTTTAATCGATGGGGTCAAACACGCCCAGTTTCCTGATTCGGTTACGGAGCGCGGCCAAAAGCATTTAGTTGAGTTAACGAAATTGATCGAGGACGGTCATCGTTCAGAACTGGTGTTCACTATTCAGCGAAATGACGTCGAATGCTTTTCGATTGCCGCGGATATCGACCCAAAATACGCGAAACTATTTCAGCTTGCACTTGCAAAGGGATTAATGGTGACGCCGGTGGTGGTTGATTTTGATCGTAACGGAACCGTTCTTTCAAAAAAAATATTAGCCATTAAATAAAAAAGCCAGAGGCGTTCTACGCCCTGGCTTTAATTTCTAAAATAACTCTTATCGGATTACTGTATCGCAAACCTAGCCGATGACGAAGCCTGTACGGTTTTTCCACCCAACGCGCTGCCGGCCGTTCCTTTGCGCTTAGCGTGGATCGTAAACTTGATCACGCGTCCTGATTGCATTCCTTTTTGCGCCTCGCTAGCGCTTTTGAAAAGGTCGGCGATTCTAAAAGACATTCCCTGTTGTTTCAGAGCTTCCCTCGAGATCACGGTTGTTTTTAACGGAGCGTCGCCGCCACTTGTGGTCTTTAAAGTTAAGAAGATTTCGTAGCTTGTTGCAACGTCGGTAAACTCGGGCGTCTGGTCAATCAATTGAAAAGTAGTTTCAACGCCTGCGCCGTTGAACACACCAGACACCAGTTTAGCGTCTGATAATGCGGCCACGTCTTCCTTCATCAGCGAACGTTTTTCAAAGTTCACCGAGGTTTCGAAATTAATTTGTGAGCCCGAAATCAAGATTCCCGAACGGGTTACCTTTAAAGTCGCCTTAATTTTTGCTTGGGAATCTAACGCCGCCTTCACCACGGCTCCAAGCTGTCCGTTTGCTAGAGTGGTCACGGCTAGTTCTTCAATTTGTACTCCGCTTGCTAGATCTGATATAACAATTGCGTAATTTGATTGGACCCGCGATGAGTTTAAAGTATCGGCGAAACTGACTTGAAAAGTTTTAGCAGCAGCTAAGTAATCAATTTTCAAATTTTGAATCGTAGAAACCCCAGCATTTGTGAGATCGTATTTTGGAATCATCTGTAATTCGATTTGGATCGAAGCGCCAGATACCGTTTGATTCACTACTTTGTAACCGAATATCGAGTTCACCACTTCGACTTGGACTTGCGCCGTATTAGCATCGGCCGAAATCAGTTTCACGTTTAAGGTTTCCGTTTCATTGCCGGTTAATTGCGTATCTTGCGGAAAAACCACATTCACGTTGTACTGAAGCTGGCGATCGAAAACCTGACGGGTTTTTGTCACGCAACATTTTTCTTCTTCGCGGTATTTGGTCACTTCGCGAGTGCGGGTTTCGGTACGAGATCGAGTCACGGTGCGACTGCGCGTTTCGTTGCGGTATCTGGTCACCGAGCGAGTTCTAGTTTCTTGGCGGTAGCGCGTTTCGTTTCTGTAGCGGGTGACTTCACGACGGTACGGAACCGATACATCACGGCATTCTTGATCATTGTACGGAACATTTTGGCAAACGTTCTGATTCTCGCAACGCTGTTGAGGAGCACTGTCTTGGCCTTCGCACACTTCGCGAGTTTTGCAAATGCGTTCGCCATGGACGTTAGTTCCACACTCTTCGACTTGCCGGCACTGACGACCGCCGCCAGTTCCCGGTACCAAGTAACACTTTTGTTCGCTGTGACATTCTTGTCGGTAACGGATCACGTTGCTGCACTGACGTTCATTTCGGTAGACTGTTTCGTAGTCGGTGTAGGGAACGCTGACTTCGTAAGGGATATTTTCGGTATAAGTTTCGGTGTCTTGGTAAGGTACTTGAACGGTGTAAGTTTCTTCTTCCTGGTAAGGCACTTCGACCGTGTAAGTTTCGGTGGCCTGGTAGGGGACCTTCACCATATAAGGCGCTTGGTATTCTTCCGTCTTAAAAAGGTTCTTTGAAAGTTCGACCGTGACCGGGTTTGCCGAGGTGACGATTCTTTTGATTTGGGCGGTTGCTTTTTCCGCCGGGGCCGACTGCGCCCATGTTTGCATCGAAATTACGCACGATAAAGTAAAGATCGCTTTGATAAGCGTAGAAAAATGATTCATTTTGTCCCCCCTTTAAGACAAAGGGGGAGCTAAGCAAGGGCGGTGCCGAAATTCGGCCGGCCAAAATGCGCCCGTTAATTATTTTATAGCAGTTAAATGCTGATCGATGATTTTCTTGAATTCAGGAAACGGATACGCTCCACGCAATGAAACACCGTTAATGATGAAGCCCGGAGTTCCGCTCATGTTGAATTTGCGGGCCTCTTCCATGTCGGTCGCGATTTTCTTCGCGATGCCTTCGTCTTTGAGGTCGGCTTCTACTTTCTTAACGTCAGCACCAACTTTCTTAGCCACTTCTTTAAAGTAAGCTTCGCCCTTATCTTTTAACATGCCTTGGTTTTCAAAAACCGTATCATGAAACTTTTCTGCTTTTTCTGGGCTTTGCTTTGCGATGGCTTCGAAATACTTAGCGGCCGGCATCGCAAGCGGATGAAAGTCTAAAGGTAAATGCTTGAATACGATACGAACTTTATCGCCATATTCTTTTTTAACTTCTTGCATGGTTTGAAAACCACGAGAGCAGTACGGGCATTGGAAATCAGAGTATTCTACGATCGTGATCGGTGCGCTTTTGTTTCCGAAAACAACGCGGCCTTCTTGAATTTCTGGTTTTAAAGGATTTTTAAATTCTTCGTCACGAGATTTTTGTTCGTCCATTTGCGCTTTTTCGGCTTGACCCTTTTGGGCTTCTTGCGCGGCCTTATTTACGATTTCAATAAATTTTCCTGGATCTTTTTCGATCGCAACGAAAACGATTGAAGGATCTTTTTCGATCGCTTCTTTTAATTGTTTTGCCGTGGGTGCGCATGACGCTAAAGTCAGGGCGGCTAGGGCGGGGATCAGAGCTGATAATAAACGTGTTGCTTTCAAAATGCCTCCATCAAGTTATGTTTTCAATAAGCTCAAACAGTCTGTCACAGACTTTTCCAAACGAAAATGCTTTTTTTAACTTCGACGTTCCTCGTCTGAGGTCGAGTTTCATTCATCTAGTAGTCAACGAAGAGTCTTTCGTGGTTTAGAATGTGGCTATGAAATATATCTTGAAATCTAAAATGACAATGTTGGGTTTACTACTAATCGCTTTTTCTTTGGGCTGTTCTTCCGTCTCTCCGAAGAATGATACTTCGCAGCTTAGTTATCCCTACACGCGGCTGAAAATTATGGATCTCGATGAGATGGCCGCCCTAATGCAAAATCGCTTCAAAGAATTCAAAAAAACCGATGACTCAAGGTACCTTCAGGAAGGCTTGCTCATCTGTTTATCCCGGCCCGATGAGGACTCAGGAGTCGAAAAAGTGATTAGCACCGTACGAACCCCACTAGAAGACAATAGTTTGTGGGAATCGTCGGTCGAATCCTTAATCAACGAAAGTGCCGCAGCCATTAAAGATCCGGCGCGAAGTTCGGCGGATCAAGTGACTTATAGCATAGTTTTAGAAAATCTAATTTCGGAATTACGCCCCGAGTTTATCAAGCAGTACAAAAGTCCAGGTTTCGAGTCGCGCATGATTGAAAAAATCGCGCGCGAAGATATCGAGTTATCCGCGCCTGCCAAGGCCGAGCGTAAATTGAATTTAATGCGCGGTAGTTTTTCCGCCTCGCAAGTCGCTCAAAAGTTAATCGATAAGCGCGAAGAAGCCCTTAAGGGCGAAAAGAAGAAAAAGAAGAAAGATAACGTTAAAGACGACGTTTAGTTTTTACCTCTCGACGTAATGCTAGAATCTTCGATTCGCAGTCAAAGCGTCTCAATCTGACTCAAGTTTTTTTTGGAATCCTCCGATGAGTAAGTCATCAACAAGGAGGTTTCAACATGTTTATTCAAGGTGATTTACAAGCCGTATTCGATGCTTTGTACACAGTGGGTGCAATTGATCCCGTTTTAAGTATGGATTGGGAAAAACTAAGTTTAGAAATGAACGAAAACCCACAGGCCGTTTCGATCGTTTGTGATTCGATCAACGCATGTGCCGGCGATCAGGCCTCATTAATAAAAACCTTAAATTCTTTAGATGAAAAACTTTTACATTTTGTCGCTTTGGAGGTTGCTCGTGAATTCAGTGAATTTCAAGACCGTAAAGAATTACACTAAAAGCTTTTTACGCGGATTTTTATTTGCCTTGTTTTACTTCGCGCAAGTAAAAGTTCATGCGTTTGAAATCGATCTGTCTCGCCGGATGCCGGCTTCGGAAATCGAAGTCAAAACGCCGTCTAGAACTTGGGCTTCGCCAGCGACTAAGCCGGGTAAGGCAGAAACCGAATTCGTGACTCGAAAAAATGATTCAGAAATTCTGAAAGCTTTAAAGAAAGCCGTTCTTCCGGTCGAGCCTTCGAACGAGATCGTCATCTTAAATACCGAAGCTGGCTTTATTCCAGAAAAAGTGCAGATCCGAAAAGGTCAGGCTTATAAAGTTCATATTGTGAATTTAAATTTACGCGAAAAGAACACAAGCTTTTTAATGGACTCATTTACGCAATCGCACAACACGGTCTACGGAGTTGAAAAAAGTTTTAACATCGAACCGCAAGTAGAAGGCATTTTTTCATACCAATGTCCCGAGACCGGAATTCAAGGTCAAATGATTGTGGTGCAAGACGGTTCCGAGCTTCGCAAACCCGCTTCAGCTGCCGCATCCACGGACAGCGAACAGTAAGTTAGGTAAAAATGTCAGACGATCAATCAAATTTTAAGGAAGTCATTTCACGAGCCCTTGGGCCCGTGAATGAATTTTTAAATGATCCCGGAGTTTCCGAGGTGTTGATCAACGGGCCTTACCAAATTTTCGTGGAACGAAGCGGAAAATTAGAGTTAACCAACGCTAAATTTCCCGATGAAGATAATCTACAGGCCGCGATCAACAGCATCGCCCAGTCGGTAGGTCGTCGCATCAGTAAAGAAGAACCCCGATTAGACGCCCGACTTCCGATCATCGAAGGTCATCCTGCCAGCGGATCAAGAATCGCGGCGGTACTGCCTCCGGTATCGCGACAAGGAACGGTTATCAGTATTCGAAAATTCACCGCCAGCAAAATTTCTCCGGCGGACTATATTAAATTCGGAACGATTTCTCCCGAAGCGTGGATGTTTATCGATTTGTGCATGTTCTTAGGAAAAAATATTATCGTCAGCGGCGGAACCGGTTCGGGTAAAACGACACTGCTTAGTTTAATGTGTTCGCGCATTCCCAAAGGACAGCGCGTATTGGTCATCGAAGACTCTTCCGAGTTACAAATTGATTACGAACACGTCGTTCGTTTTGAAACCCGCCAGGCCGATGCGATCGGCAAAGGCGAAGTAACGATTAAAGATTTATTAAAAAGTGCCCTCCGTTTGCGACCCGACCGAATTATTGTCGGTGAGGTGAGATCGAGTGAAGCACTAGAGCTTATCAACGCCATGAATACCGGCCATAAAGGCAGCATGGGAACCGTGCACGCAAATTCGCCAGAAGATGCAATCGTGCGGCTTGAAGCCCTAGCGGCGGGCGGCGACGCGAAAATCAGCGAAAAAGCCCTGGTCGCGCAAGTCGCTTCGGCCATCGAAATCATCGTGCAGATTTCCAGATACGCCGATGGTTCGCGTAAAATCGGCGCCATTTCCGAAATCCGGGGAGTCGGTCCCGACGGGAAATACATCGTGGTCCCTATTTTCGCGATCAACAAACTTGTCAGACGCGCGGACGGCAAACTTGAAGGCGGCATCGAGCCGACCGGAAACATTCCATCGTTCTACCAAGAGATTTTGGACAACAAGATCAACTTTCCTCAATCCAAATTTAGCAAGCCTATTAAAGCCGCTTAGTCAGCGCTCGCGCGGGTTACTTAATATTTAAGCACACCTTTATGTCGCTTTGAAACTTGCATTGTTCCGGGCGACTGAACTAAATTATTTAGGTGCATTTTAGCTGTAAGATTACCCACTCTATTCTGAGTTATATTGAATCCGAGAAAATCGATTTATCGATGTTTTTTTCCGAAACGGATCTTCCGTGGGAATTACTTCGCGATCCGTCTTACTGGATGCGCGCTCCAGACATGGAAGCGTTTTTAGAACGGCTTGATCTGACGACTTCGGCCTTAGTGAATGCCGGGCACAACACGCCAAAGAATCGGGTGTGGGGAGTTTTAGACAGCGTGCTTCGGATGATGCCGCAGCCCCAAGAAATTTTTCATCAACCCGAAAAGTTTTTGGGATATTTTATTTCTCCGGAACCGCCCATTGAAAATTTGAATCGCATGAGCTCGGGCCTTTCATTTGATATCCCTTTACCGGCCGAACAGTATCCTTTGGTCACGACATATCTTAAGGCGGCGTTCGAATCATTGCCGCTTTACGTGGGCCAAACGGCGGCGCACTGCGAATGGACCGATATTCATTTTAAAATCGATTTTCCTTCCGCTCAACAGAGCATCATGGGCGAAGAAGAAAATCGGCAAATATCGCCGCAGCTGATGCAAGATGTGATTCGTCAACTTCAAGACGGTAGTAAAGACCTTGAAGAAAAAAATCGCGAGCTGCAAAGACGAAACGAAGAGTTGCAACGAATTGCGCTACATAATCTAAAAAACGATTCTCCCGATGAAGTGCGTGAAGTTATTCAGCAAGATTTTTCACAGTTTGAATTTATGAAACGACCCGTGCATCAGGTCGCGCAAAATTTATCTCGCTTGCACGATTACATGGTACGGGCCCATCAGTTAGTCACGATCTTAACGGCGGGGCAGAAGCAAAGCCCCGGAATCAAAGAAGCCTTTCGCCGTGTTGATTGGGAAATCGTCAAGAACCAGTACCCGCAAATTATTTTAGAAAGTCTAGAGACTTTAAAAAAATTAAACTACCCTGAAAAAATTAATAAAGAATAAGCCATTCGGAGGAATATATGTCTGAAATCATCGGTCTGCTTGCACGAGAAATCCTAGATAGTCGCGGAAACCCAACGATCGAAGTCGAAGTAAAAACCGCGGACGGAAATATGGGCCGAGCAGCCGTACCATCCGGTGCGAGCACGGGTGCGCACGAGGCCTACGAATTACGTGATGGCGATAAAAAAAGATATCTAGGTAAAGGCGTATTCAAAGCCGTTGACCACGTACGCGAAAAAATCGCGCCCGAGGTTGTGGGCCTAAATGTTTTTGAACAAGTATATCTAGATAAAGTTTTACGCGACATCGACGGTACGGAAAATAAATCGAATCTAGGAGCGAACGCCATCTTGGGCGTGTCACTCGCGGTTGCGCAAGCGGCGGCAAAAGATGCAGGTCTTCCGCTGTACCGATACGTCGGCGGCTCGCAAGCTTGTCGTCTGCCCGTGCCTTTGATGAACGTTCTTAACGGAGGCGCGCACGCAAACAACGGTTTAGACATACAAGAATTCATGATCGTTCCGACGGTCAATAATTCATTCGCCGAATCATTACGTGCCGGTGCCGAAATATTTCATACCCTAAAAAAAATCTTAATTAAAAAAGGTTTATCAACGGGCGTGGGTGACGAGGGCGGTTTTGCTCCCGTGCTGAAGTCTAATGAAGAAGCTTTAGAATTGTTAATGGAAGCCATTTTAGAGGCGGGCTACGAAGCGGGACAAAATGTGTTCTTAGCGCTCGACGTAGCGGCTACCGAAATGCTAACTCCCGATGGATCTTACAATTGGGAAAAAAGCAGGATTTCCGCTTCCGAGTTACAAGGCATCTATAAAAAATGGACTGAAAAATATCCACTAGTTAGTATTGAAGACGGCTTCGCCGAAGATGATTGGGCGGCCTGGGTTTCGGCAACGACCGAGATGGGGTCACATGTTCAATTAATTGGTGATGATTTATTCGTGACGAATCCAAAGCGGATTCGTCAGGGTATCGATAAAAAAGCGGCGAACGCATTGCTTGTGAAAGTAAATCAGATCGGAACGCTGACCGAAACTTTCGAAGCGGTGAATTTGGCGCAAAGAAATAAAATGCGAACCATCATGTCGCACCGAAGTGGCGAAACTGAAGACGTGATCATCGCGGATCTTGCGGTTGCACTGAATTGCCACCAAATCAAAACCGGAAGCCTTTGCCGGGGAGAACGTACGGCGAAATACAATCAGCTTTTGCGTATCGAAGAGGACTTAGGCGGCATGGGAATTTACTGGGATAAAGCGGGGTTCCGCTAATGGTTCGTTTTGCGGTTTTCCTGTCGTCGATTTTACTTATGATGACCGCGAAGGCGAATATCATCGGTACCGAATATCAGAATTTTAACTCAAGCATTTCGGGTCTTGATTTTACGTCGGTGCACTCGTCGGAAACTTTAAAGCCCTGCATGTGTCACCTGGGCGTTTTTTTTAACTACGCGAAAAATACGCTCACTTACTCTGATAAGTACTACCAGACCAACACCGATTTAAAAGGTAAGCGAGTAAACGATTTCCTTGTTGGTGCCGATCTGAATTTGGCAATCGGACTGATGAAGGATTGGGATTTTGGTTTAGCGCTTCCTTTCGTCGTCACCGGACACAATGAAGATCCATACGGAGTGTCGTATTTCGATCGCTTCGGGTTAGCCGAAGTACGACCGATGACGAAATACCGTTTTTACGGCGACGACGACGGCGGTATGGCCGTTGTTCTATCGGCAAATTTTAACACGATCGATAACAATCCATTTTCGGGCCAGCGCCCCGGCGCCACTTTCAATATGGAAATTGTTGGCGACACGACGGTTGCTGGATATAAGCTCGCGGCGAACGTTGGTTACCGAAAGCGTAATCCCGGATCGCAAATCACCGACCCCGTTACGGGAAGTCCTGCTCCGTTTGTTCCTTTTAAAGATGCGGTGATTTTTTCGGGGGCCGTCGCAAAGTATGCCGCCGTTATCAAATCAGATTTGATCGGCGAATTTAAAGCAAGCCGGACGGGGAAGTTAGACGAAGATGACTCAGTTCGCAAATCGCAACAGGCCATGGAGTTTAACATTGGTCTTCGTCACGAGTGGACAAAAAATTTAGATATGCACTTTGGCGGTGGAACAAAATTAGCCGACGCGCAATCAAGCCCCGATATGCGAGTGTTTGCCGGAATGAATTACCAATTTGGCCCGGTGTGTACTCCTTCAACGTCACAAGCTAAAGACTATCCGACCGCGGTCGTTTCGAACGTGCCAACGGGTTCTTCGAAAAAAACGATATTGAGTATGCCGGTGACGGCGAAAAATTTAGAAGGTTACCGTTGGAAAATGGGATCTACTCCGCAGATCGATTGTTATTCTGAAGCGGGATACTCGGAAGAAGTTCCGGGCCAAATCTCAATTCAGTCTAACATCGGCGATATTCCGGACCGGGGCATCACGCTGTGTGCGCTGGCAAAAAATGACTCGGGCATTTGGCAGCCGCTGAATCAGCCCACCATTTACCAATGGAATAAACTGCGGGGTCGCCCGCAATCAGCGACGCCAAGAGCGGTGGTTTCGAATCATCCCTCAGGAGTTTCGAACGCCATCGACTTGAATATGCCGGTGTCGGCCGAAAATAAAAACGACTACCAAGCGTATCGTTGGAAATTGGGCGCGTCTGAAGAGACCGATTGTACCATTGAAAGCGGCTACAGCGGTGCTATTCCTGGTTTACGTCCCATCGTCACAAGTGTCGGCGAAATTCCAGATGGAGGAATCACGTTATGCGCGTTAGCTCGGAACAATAACGGAGACTGGCAACCCCTTAGCGATCCAACGATCATCACGTGGACCAAGAAAGTCGGCTACGAATTATTCCGTTTGAATGCGGAAGTTCTATTCGACTTCGATAAAGACACCTTGCAAAAGCGGGCTTACAACGAACTAGCCAAAATTGCGAAGCATCTTAAAGCGAAACCTTTTGTTCGATGCGTGATTGAAGGTCACACCGATAGCAAAGGTTCAGACGCTTACAATCTTGATTTATCTAAGCGTCGAGCCGCACGGGTTAAAAGTCATTTGATCGATAATTACGAATTTGAAGCAAAACTTTTCTCGTCGGCTGGTAAGGGCGAAAAATATCCTTACGCCTCAAATAAAACTGATGAGGGACGAAGAAAAAATCGCAGGGTCGAATTTAAGATTTATCGTCAGTAGTCTATTGAAAAAACTGGGTCTACTTTGGACCCAGTTCGAATTCTAAAATGTCGCCTTTGACAATTTGAAAATCAATTAAAGTAACTGCGCCTTTAACAGCTTCGTATTGCGAAGCCGTCAGCTTTATGCGATTTGTACCGCGAATCACCGTGACGGAAAGAACCGATTCGCCGTCTTGAATGGGTAACACAAAACTGTTCGAAGCTTCGGTTACGATGAACTGCGAAACCTGCGATAGGGTCGACGAAAAATCTGCGTTACATAATGATTGCACGACGGATTTTTCTGTGCCCAAAATTTGGCTGAGCTCTTGATACTTAACGCCGTAAGATTGGCC
>CAXSEH010000056.1:0-15712 GCA_964236345.1 uncultured Bdellovibrionales bacterium | reverse complement strand
CCTAGCATAGTCTCAAAAAGGGACATTTTAACTTTGTTCAATTAGGGGACATTTCCTACTTTGCGGAGATAGAGACAAGGAACATCCTCATATTCTGCGCGGACAATGCCGATAAAGTCTAGGTGCGGAGGCTATATGGCTAAGTTTTTGACCTTCTTTAAAAGTTTAATTTTTGCTAGTCCTAAAGAAAACTTCTATTACTTAGAAGAAGAAATGCAATTCGAGCATAAGACCGAAAATAATAAACTCAGCTACCTTAGTTCATATAAAAACGTGGGTTAATTTGAAAGCATGGATCGTAAAACTGATAAATCAGTTAGACATGACCGTGATTACCCCCGAAAAGGTTGGGCGCGATTCGTCGCCTTCGACGCTTTCTGAAGACAAGGCAACCTTGCTGTTTGTTATCGACACTTATAATAAGAATTTATTTGAAATAGATAATTATTCGGTTCGAAAAGTTCGCGAAAAACTCGACGACCTTTCGAAGTCCTTAGTGACCGCCCAAAGTCACCAAGAACTAGAATTAGCGCTTTTCGAAATCCGACAATTTTTTTCAACCTACCGCGTGAATGAATATTCGTACATTCAGAATACTTTCGATGATTTCAAAAAAATAGTTTGGAATTTCGCGGACCAACTTAGCGAAAGTATTCAATTCGAAAATTCCAAAGAAAAACTTTTGTCAGCAAATTTAAAAGAGCTAAAAGATGCGGTCGAAGCGAATTCGCTTGAAGTGCTTAAGCAAAAATCTCGAGAATTCATCCAGTCGTATATTGATTACCAAAATCAGAAAAAAATCATTAGATCCCAGCACATGGAAATGGTCAAAAAAGACTTAAGCGCAATGAAGAAACAACTTCTTGAGGCGAACACCAGTCTGAACTTCGATCATTTAACTTCAGCCCATAATCGCCGAAGTTTCGAAGACCACATTAAAAAAATTATTCGACTAAATAATATCAGCGCAGGAAATTACAGCTTGGTGATGTTGGACATCGACTTTTTTAAAAAAATTAATGATAGCTACGGACATGACGTGGGCGACTTTGTACTTAAGGAATGCGTTAAATTGCTTTTTGAAGTGTTCAGCCGACCGGGGGAGATCGTGGCCAGAATCGGTGGCGAAGAATTTGCCGTTGTTCTTCCGAACCATTCCATCCAACAGGCTTGCGCGCGGGCTCAAGAAACCTTAGAGCGCGTGCGGAAAGAAACTTTTATTCACGGCGACCTTCGTGATCTACGATTCACCATTTCAATAGGTTTGGCTCAATTGGCCGAAGGTGAAAATGCTTCGGAGTGGATCAAACGAGCCGACAATGCTTTATACGAATCCAAAAAAACGGGAAGAAATAAGTACAGTCTTGCGGAATTAAATTCGAAAATGCCAAAGGCCGCTTAAATTTTATCTAAGTACTTCCGAAATAATTGGCCCTCAGGCATAAATTCATTAATAGTATTCCAAGCTTGCTCGAGCTGTAAGTTTTGGGCTTCAACCCAAAGTTCTTCGTACAAATTTTTAGTAGAGCCTATCGCTAGTGACGGAAAAGCCCCGTCATCTACTTCACCAAAAGCAACGATATGAAAATTTTTGAATAATTGTTTCATCCCGTGTTGGTAATATTTTTCGTTATCTTTGCCTTGAAGCTCGGCCATTTTTTTCAATTGCTTGGTGGACAAAGGCGAATCACTTTCAAGAATTTCTAAAAGTTGTAAACTGGTTCGCGATAGATCCGTTTGGCCGTTGAGTTGATCCAACCTTACACGTAGTAAAGCCTTGAAAAGTTTTTTCGAAAAAAAAGTGGCGCGACCTTGATACCATTTCGAATAAACTACTTCTCGGCAATCAGAAAGTTTCTTCATTAAACCCCACATTTCGCCAACGCGATTGTCCCCGTCATTATCCCAATTCCACTCCATTTTTGAACGTGGATAAAATTGCGACCAAAGGGACAAGGGCTGCTTATTGTTATTCACGGGGAAAACAAGCAAGATGCCTTTTTGATTGATTGTTTCGATGGCTTTTTTATATTTCATACGCAGTACTCATTTTTATCTTAAACCCGGATTAGCCGGGTCACAATTAAAATACAATAAACTGATATCTATCTGAGGCATTTTGTGTTGATCTAGGGGTATAGAAAAGGTCAATCAATGCGCTTAGAAAGCTTAAACGATATATTATCTCAGTTTCCTGATCATGACGGCTTTTGGTCATCGGGTAACCTCTTGGACACAGAACTTAAAATTAAATCTAAAATATTACCTAAACAAGGCGATTTTTACGATCTTCCAACCTTAGAACTTTTAACGCAATTGGCCCGCGTTCAGGCCTTGCAAGAACAGTATGTCGAATCTGATAAAACTCTAAAAATTGTTGAAACCGATTTAGCTCATCATGACCCAAAACTTAGACGCCAGGCTGAAATTAGATTGTTGTTAGAACACGGTCGTTTATTTGCGCTGCAAATGATCCCCGCAAAAGGTTTAGTTTTTATCAAGCAAGCCATGGATTTAGCTTTAGAAGCTGAAAATTCTTTTTTCGCAATCGATGCCGCCGTCATGCTAACTTTGATGAATCCGCTTAAAAGGCAGAACGAAACTTTGCAATGGGCCTTAACCGAAGCGGAATCAACCAAAGACCAAGATTCAAAGCTTTGGCTTCCCTTTCTGTACATCATGTATTCATGGACGTTGTTTGATACGCGCCAGTTAGAAAAAGCTCTTGAGTATTTTCAGAAGGCCCTAGAGCAGCCCCACTTACCCCACCAGAAGGCGCAAACCCAAACAATCAAGTGGAGCATTGCCCGTACCAAACGAGCCCTGGGTCACTTTGATGAAGCCCTTGATATACTTAATGACGTTCGCTTAGAATTTGAAGCCACCGGAGAAGCAAACGGCTTTGTCTATTTAGAAATTGCCGAGAATCTGCGCCAGCAACAAAAAGAACCAGACGCTAAACCTTACTTCGAAATGGCCTACAATATATTATCCAAAAATCTATGGTTCACCGACAACAAAGAAACCGAATTAGCCCGCATGAAAGAGTTGTACAAGAAGCGCTACTAGTTTTCGGATCCTTGAATCGCGCCGATTTGTCCCATCTTTCCTTTTTGATAATCCGCAAACGCTTGTCTGATTTCATCTTCGGTGTTCATAACAAAAGGCCCCTGACCCACGATGGGTTCGTTTAAGGGTTCTCCGGTAAGGACCAAAATTTTTGATTCCTCAACCGCATCTATTACAAAATAAGATCCGCTGGTATCAAGGACCGCCAACTCAGCCTCGTTAACGTTCTGACCACTTCCTAACTTTACTTTTCCTGATAAGACAAAAAAGGTACACGTGTGTCCAGCCGTGACTTCAAATTTAGCCGTACCGTTTTTATTTAATCGAACATCCCACATGTTTATTTCGGAAAAAGTTTTCGCCGGGCCCCTTTGACCCGCATAATCTCCGGCGATAATCCGTAAGGTCCCCGTATTTTTTTCTAATGGGACCGTTGGGGTTGTCTCGACTTTTATCCCTTGGTACTTTGGTTTATCCATTTTATTTTTTTTCGGCAAATTAATCCACAGTTGGACCATTTCGAATGGTCCACCCGCCTTCGCGAAAGCTTCGCTATGTTTTTCTTCGTGAACAAGTCCCGAAGCAGCCGTCATCCATTGTACGTCACCGGCCTTAATAAGTCCGCCGCCGCCGGCCGAGTCACGGTGTTCAACTTCGCCGTTGTACACGATCGTAACCGTTTCGAAGCCGCGATGGGGGTGTTCATCAACACCGCGAATGTGATCCGTGGAAGTAAATTCCGTTGGGCCGCCATAATCCATCAATAAAAAAGGTGAAATCTTTGGTGCAAGATCATTGTAAGTAAAAATGGTGCGCACCGGAAATCCGTCACCTACCCAATGACGCCCCAAACTTTTTTGAATATGTTCTAATTTTTTCATAATTCCCACTTTCAATTTAGCTTAACCTTAGCAAAATTCCCCGTGGCTGAATAGCGGGTTCAAACGGAATCATTGTACGGCGATCCGGATAATAGAAATGTACTCAACGACCGAAATTTGGGATAGGTTATTTCTATGGAAAACACCGAGATCTATTTCTTCATTCCGGCCATTATTTTAACCGCCATTGTGGCCGCCGTATTCTACAAGACTCTTAGTAAAAAATAAGTGAACTTAAAACGAAGTTCTTTAAGATTGGAAAAGGGACCAAGTTGGGAAATGAATGGGTTCTTTCATTTCGCTTAGCCATGGAAAATCCATTAGGATCCAACTTTTAACTCCTCGGCCCCTTGCAATGACGCGAATAGAGCGACCCTTAGCTATGAACCGCAGTTTCTCTAAAACCGAGTAGATATCGGCCCGCGAGCCAAAATCGTAAATAAAATAAATGTCCGCCGGTTCGATTACTAGGTTGGGGTCAGCAAGATCGGCTTGCTCAAGAATTGAATTCGAAAAATTCCATTTTTGCAGAATTCGGTTTCCTTCGGAGACTCGTGCTGCGACATATTCGTAACCTTTAAACAGAGTTTTTGGATAAAGAATTCCTAAAACGACGCCAATGCGGCCGTACGCTGCGCCAAGGTCGATCCACTTTTGTTCGGGTTGAGGCTTGATATATCGCACCATTTGGACGATTTCGAAATAGGTCGTTTGCAATGACTGTAAATCAAGTCCAATCCAAAACTGCTGTTCGTTGGCCTGCAATGTTTTTTTACAAAGCACTAGTTTCTCTTCAATGGGGCTGCATTCGAATCCCAAAAGTTGATCTAAGATTTACGAATGGACTTTGGCGGCAGCGTAATCATTTTGCGGTTCAAGAATTTGCGTCTTGATTTGTTCAAAGGACATTCAGTCAATGTAGTGGAATAGCGCTTAAACGTAAATAAGCATTTCTTTTAACCAGCATTTAAGCTTAAATGCCTTATGGAAAACGACGAAAACTACCGCAAGCAAGTCATAAAAACGTTTTTCAAAAATGGCCAGTTACTTAAGATACCAACTCAGAACCGAAAAAAAGACGTCGTTTTACAGAAGGTCGCGACGCGGTTTGTGAAAGATCAAGCCTATACCGATTTGCAACTCGACGATGTCTTAAGAAAAATATTTCCCGAATTTGAAAAGTTAAAAGTTCTATTTGTTTCTTCGCGTTTTATCAAGAAAACGGACGGCAAGTATCAGTTAGTTTAGATCAAGTGGTTTAGATCAAGATTTTTTTTCGTGCAAAAAATCTAAATAAAGATATTCCACTTTTTTACGAGCCCATTCGGTTCTTCTTAAAAACTTCAAGCTGGATGAAATACTCGGGTCGATGTTGAAACATTTTATATCGATCTGGTAACCAAGCTCGGACCAGCCATAACGGTCCACTAATTCGGTTAACATTTGTTCCAGAGTTATTCCGTGCAATGGATCTTTTTGTTTTCCCACGTTACGTGACCGCCATTTTTAATTTCTGAGAACCGATCCACAGAACTCCAAGCGCAATACTTGAACCCAGAGCCATGATGATTACGACGGGTAACATCGTGCTGATACTAAGGGCCCCCACGCTGGCCGAAGCCAATGCGCCAAAGCCCATTTGCATAAAACCCATTAACGCCGCTGCACTTCCAGCATTTTTTGAAAAAGGCGCTAACGCTAATGCCCCGGCATTCGGATTTGTTAGACCGAAGCAGCACAAAAATAAAAATAGATAAAATACGGTGCCCACAAGACCAATCAAATTAAAATGAATACCGATGCACAGTAAAACTCCGACTGTTACTTGCCCGATCATTCCTCCCATTAGGATTTGTTCGTTACTAAATCTTTTTAGTAGAAGCACGTTGACCTGGCTGGCCAGGATCATTCCCGCGGCGACGATGGCAAAGATGGTGCCGTATACCTGCGGGCTGACTTTAAAAGTTTCTAAAAAAATGACGGGTGAACCCGCTAGGTAAACGAATAAACCGGAAAACGCAATGGAACCCGACAACACGTAGGTTAAAAAAGCAGGATTTTTCAAAATTTGCAAAAAGCTTTCAGCGATCGGTCTGAATTTTAAAGTGACGCTGTGATCTGGCTGGTGGCTTTCCGTAAGAAAAAATCGAATAACCACTAAAAGTAGAAAGCCCATTGAAGCTAATACGACGAATACGGATCTCCAACCAAAGGACGTCGATAAAAAACCGCCAACGGTGGGCGCAAGTAATGGTGAAACCCCCAAAATCAAAATAAGAAGCGAATAAACTTTAGCGCTTTCTTTGACCGTGAAAAGATCTCGAACCATCGCCATCGAACCAACCCCAACCGCGCAGCCCCCGATGGCTTGAATAAACCGAAAACTGACCAAGGCTTCGGTATTTTTTGAAAACAAACAACAAAGTGAAGCGATAATGTAAATAACCAGCCCCGCGTACATAGGCTTCTTGCGTCCATACCGATCTAGCAAAGGGCCGTAAAAAAGTTGACCGAAAGAAAGGCCAACAAAATAACTTGAAAGCGATAGCGAAACTTTCGCGACCGTAGTGTTGAAATCGGTCGCGATAGTTTGAAACGCTGGTAAATACATATCGATCGAAAAAGGACTTAACGCCGTCATGCAACCCAAAATTAGAATCAGTGCGAATTTACTTTCGGCTTTTTCCATCTGGGCATCATGTCCTAAACAAGTTTAATTGTCATCAATCAGTGAGCGTAGGGTTTCAATTTCTTCAATCTCTTTTGGTGCCGACGTTAGAAGTTCGTAACCCTCCTCCGTTACGACCACGTCATCTTCTATGCGTACGCCGATTCCCTCAAGGTAAGATCCGGGTTCGACCGTAAAACACATTCCCGCCTTAAGCTTAATATCTCGGCCTTCGTCATCAACGTAGGCGCAAGGATCATGCACGTCTAAGCCAATCCAATGTGATGTCGAGTGCGGCATCGATTTTTGAGGCAGGCTTTCTACCGCCGCCTGGTGAATTTGTTTAAGGGTTACGCCTGGCTTTATCTGCGCAAGCGCCGCCTTCTGGGCGGATAACACCACATGGTAAGCCGCCCTCTGCGCTTGCGTAAATAACCGGCCAGAAGGAATCGCCCGGGTGATATCTGCACAGTAGCCGTTCCATTCGGCGCCGGCGTCTATCAATATGATTTCGTCGGCATTAATGATGCGATCGGTGGCCCGCGCATGCAAAATGGTCGATCGTTCTCCGGAACCAACGATTGTTTCGTACGAGGTAAACTGCATGTTTTGAAGGAGAAAATGGCCTTCAATATAATTTGCTAACTCCCTTTCGGTTTTACCAACCCAATTTTGTTGCATCACCAGCTTGTGAACCATGGAACTTCGATAGCCCGCCTGCCTTAGATCAGCAATCTCGCCCACATCTTTAACTGCGCGTAGCGATCCCACCAAAGTTCTTGAATCGCACAATGCCAACACGTCAGTCTGGGTTCGGGCTTTTTTTCGGTTAAACGAAAGGCGACCGTGAATAATTTGGTCAACGTGGGTGTCCCGTCCAATAGGCATCGCGATGCGATCAAAGTTTTCAAGCGTATCTTCTAGTATTTGCGACAGCCGGTCATGGTCATCGAAGTTCACCCCGTTAGCCCTTTCAACATCTTGCGTAGACATCAACGTGTGCTCGCCCCAAAGTAAATCGTGATCTTGCTTTTGCAGAAGGTAACATTTTGCTCCGGCAATAATTAAGATGGCATCGGATAATTGCAACCCAGTCAGGTAGAAAAAATCAGACGCAACTTTAAATCGATAACGAACCGAATGCGAACGTGAAGCTTCAAGGCCAGATGGAATCACGAATAATGTACGGCTAAAAGTTTGGGCTAAGGCTAATCTTCGTTTTTGGTAAACATTTTGAGTTTTCATTGAATAAAAGTATAGTTTGTCTATACGAATAATAGAAGTTGCTGCAAAATAGTACCGAATTAAGGTACTATTTTATCAATAAGGAGCATGGAATTGGAACAACAAATTTACGTAGATGCGCTCAAAAAGTCTTTAAAATCTCGTGGCGTTACCTATTCTGATTTGGCCCATTCGCTGAAAATGAGCGAATCCGGAGTTAAAAAAATGCTTAACGCGAAAGATATTTCTTTTCAAAGAATTATAAAAATTTGCAAAGTGCTTGATATTTTGCCGGGCCAATTATTCACCCTTTCGGAACAGAGTTCGATACCGACGCTGATACTAACCGAAAAGCAGGAAAGCGCCTTGATTAAAGAACGACCGTTATTAGCAGTTTACTGGCTTTTTACGATCGAGAAAAAATCGCTAGAAGAGATTATGCGTATGCAAAAAATAAATTTGAACGAGTTAAAACTAATCTTACAAAAACTGGTTGGGTTAGATCTGATCCTTCACAAAAAAAATCAATATGTGCCAAAGCATGTTGGAAATTTTCGATGGTCCGACGATTCTAAGATTGCGCAGTTGTTAAATGCAGAATGGTCGCGGTTAATCTTAAAAAGGGCTTTAAAATTGAAGCCACGGCAGCTTGGTCTTCAGCGCTTATCTGCTTTAAAACTTTCTAAGGAAACCTACCAAAAATTAATTCAGAAGCTAACCGAGTTTTTAAATGAAGCGGCGCAAATCTCAGAAAGGGAAGAGCTTACCCGGAACCGGAAAGAACTTTTCGACTTTACCATTTTGCTAGCATCGATCGAAGGAAGCGTCTTTAAGGACGATGGGGATACTTTCTTCTAAGGCTCTGAATAATTTGATCCAATTGCGCCAAGAACTGCGAGCGGTCTTTCTTTTCCATGGGGGCGGGGCCGCCGCGAGATTCTCCCATATGGCGAAGGTTCTGCATCAATTCCCGCGACGCGACGGCCGAACCGATACTATCCTCGGTAAATTCTTTCCCCTTTGTACCCAGAACGCGCGCTTGTTTTTTGATGCAACGATCCGCAAGCAGAATGTCGGCCGTGATGGCAATGTCTCCGGCTCCGATTTGATCTACGATCCAGTCATCCGCAGCATCGAAATGACCTTTAACGACGACCATTTCAACCTCTTCACCAAAGGGGATGTTAAGGGCCTTATTCGCGACCACAAAGACTTTCAGCTTGTACCGCGCCGCTACTTTATACGTTTCTTCTTTGACCGGGCACCCGTCGGCATCAATGTAGATATTCATGAAGCCATCATGAAATAACTTTTACCGCACGGCCATTAAATTGTTTACTTTCTAGAAAGCCAGTGAGATGAAATCTCCATGGAAGATCAACGTTTTATCGCCATCGAAACAAAGCTCTTACATCAGGAATTGATGTTGGAAGAACTGCACGAAGTTCTATACAAACAGCAAGATACGATCGATCTTTTACAAAAAAGACTCAAAAAAATTGAAGAGATGGCCCAGGCCGATAACGAAATTCGACCTGCCGGTGAAAAACCTCCGCATTATTAATTAAGACCTAGAAGTTTTCGCCGTCATTGGGTGTAATTTAGCACTCTAGACTTGCCCGGTTAGACTATGTAAATTATATGTAATACATAAGCACCACTAACTGGGAATCCTTAAAATCAAAACTTGCCATCCTAGCCGATGCAGCCAAATACGATGCTTCTTGTTCAAGTAGCGGCTCGAAGCGAAAACGTGAAGAAGGCGGCATGGGTAATGTCGAAGGAATGGGAATTTGCCACAGTTATGCACCGGATGGTCGCTGCATTAGCCTTCTTAAAATTTTAATGACGAATTATTGCGTGTTCGATTGCAAGTACTGCGTGAACCGAGTTTCCAGCGATGTGAAGCGCGCGCGATTTACTCCTGAAGAGATTGTTGATTTAACTTTAGATTTTTACCGCCGTAATTATATCGAAGGATTATTTTTAAGTTCTGGAATTGTCGGTAGTTCAGATGCCACGATGGAGCAACTTATCCGCGTCGCTAAATTATTACGCGAAGTTCACCGCTTTCAAGGTTACATTCATCTAAAGGTGGTAGCGGGGGCCACGAAGGAACTTATTCTTGAGGCCGGTAAGTGGGCCGATCGAATCAGCGCGAATATTGAAATGCCGCTGCAGACCGACCTAAATTTATTGGCGCCGGCCAAAACCATCGAAGCCGCAACCACGTCCATGGATCAAATCGCGGAAAAAGTAATCGAGACGAAAGAAGATCAAAAAAAATCTCCGCGCTTGGCCCCGAAGTTTGCTCCGGCAGGCCAAACGACCCAAATGATTGTCGGGGCGACGCCAACGTCGGACGCTCTTATTTTGGACTCATCGCAAAACTTGTACAAAAAATTTTCGCTGAAGCGTGTTTATTATTCCGCCTATAGTCCCATTCCTAATTCGGATGTCTTGCTTCCAAACGGAGCGCCCGTATTAGTGCGAGAAAATCGCCTTTACCAGGCGGATTGGTTGATGCGCTTTTATGAATTTAAAGCTTCAGAATTAACGGATGCCAGCACCCCCAACTTAGCCTTGGATATGGACCCGAAGACATCGTGGGCGCTTCGCAACCGTTCTTACTTTCCGGTTGACGTGAACAAGGCTTCACGCGAACAGCTTTTGCGAATTCCCGGCTTCGGGGTTAAGAACGTCGACAAAATTATTCAAATGCGCCCCTACCGAACAATTTCGTTAGAAGATTTGGGTAAACTGCACATACCGTTGAAGCGTGCAAAATATTTTGTAACGACTTGTGATCACAACCCTGACGTATTTTTGCTCGACACCGAAAGTTTGAAAGAACGTTTAGCACCTACCGAAAAACAATTATCCCTTTTTGATTTGACCCCGAGCGTAGCGTGAGGGACGAAGGCGTTGTCACTGCGGAATTCGGTGCGTGGAGGAATAAGGCACGCGACATGATCGTCAAAGGCATCGCACCCCAAAGCGCCGAATGGTCTTCGGGGCTTGGGTTCACGGGCTTGAATGATGAAGAATTAAAACCGGTGGCTTCGCCTAAGGTGCCTTCCGAATTTTTTAAAATGGCAGCGCTGGTCGCGTGCGCTCGCGATGAAGACCGCTGGTCTTTGCTTTACCGCATCCTGTATCGCCTGAACCACGAGAATCCCAATTTATTAAAAGTTTCAGTCGACAGCGACGTACGACGGGCCGAGGTTCTTGCGAAGTCGGTTAGTCGCGATATTCATAAAATGCATGCTTTCGTTCGTTTCAAGAAAGTGGATATCGAAGGCGTAGAAACCTACGTCGCCTGGCATAAACCAGAGCATTTAATCATCGAGCTTGGAACTCCATTTTTTGTCCGGCGCTTTGGCGATAAGCCTTGGTCGATTTTTACATCCGATGCGTCAGCCCATTGGGATTTGAAAAAATTAACTTTTACTGAAGGCATTCCGCAAAATGAATTTCACCATAGCGACTCTTTTGATGAAGTTTGGAAAACATATTATAAATCAATTTACAATCCGGCTCGATTAAAAATCAAAATGATGAAGTCCGAGATGGCGCCCAAATACTGGTCAAGCATGCCCGAGGCCGAAATCATTTACGATTTAATTCGTGAAACGCCAAAACGTCTTCAAAATATGGCTGAAGAGGTTCGTTACCAAGCCGTCGTTCCACCCCATTTGGAATGGTCCGAGTTGAAGGAAAAGGCCATGGGTTGCACAGCCTGCCCGCTTGCAGCTCACGCATCAAAGACGGTTTTTGGAGAAGGAAATCTGGATGCGGAAATTATGATCGTTGGAGAACAACCGGGCGACAATGAAGATGTTGAAGGAAAATCTTTCGTTGGACCGGCAGGAAAGATTTTAAATGAAGCTTTGGCTGAAGCGGGCCTTGCGCGTGAATCTGTTTACGTGACCAATGCAGTTAAACATTTCAAATGGACCACCGACCCGCGAAATCCTCAACTTCGCAAGCACTCGAAAGCTTCCGGTACAGAAATGCAGGCCTGCAAACCATGGCTAGAAGCTGAAATCGCGCGTGTGAAACCAAAGTTAATTATCGCATTAGGCGCAACGGCCGGAACGGCGCTGTTCGGGCGCCTGGTCAAGATTCAATCTGAGCGTGGAAAAATTCACCATGAAAGTCCTTTCGCAAAGAATCTGATGATATCTTGGCATCCCGCTGCCATTTTGCGAGCGAACACGCCAGAAGAACACCTGCAGCGAAAACAGGAATTAATCACCGATCTTCGTGCGGCGGTTGAGGCCGTTACATTAAAAACGTAGCCAAAACAATATAGCTAATCTATACTTCTTATATGCCTTCTGACTTTAAAAAACTACTAAGTGCTCGTTTTCTATTTACCTTTGCCGTACAAATGCAGGCGGTTATTTTAGGTTGGCGCATTTACGCACTTTTAAAGGACCCGCTCTACCTGGGATTTATTGGACTAACGGAAGCCGTGCCCGCAATCGGACTTGCATTATTCGCAGGTTACATCGTTGACCGAATGCGACCCTTGCTTGCGTACCGTCGGGTCATGCTTGTGAGTCTTGTTTCCGGAGCCGTGGTTTTAGTCGAACATCTTTTTGAATCCCGCATGACTTTGTCAACGCAAGTGACCCTACTTTACTCGGCGGCTTTTTTGACGGGTATCGCCCGCTCGTTTTCGCAACCTTCGATTTTTGCCGCCGTTCCAAAATTAGTTGAACGTAAGCTTCTGATGCAAGCGACGGCAATGTCCAGTTCAGCGATGCAAATTGCGCGCATCGGTGGTCCCGCGTTTGGAGGCTTGATATTTGGTTTCTTTGGCGCGGTCACGGCATCGTCAATTGTGTGTCTACTATTGATAGCGGGCGTTTGTTCCATGTTTTTAATAAAAAAAGATGTTCCCGCACCAGAGTCTTTACACCAGCATGCTTCCATTAAAGATGAACTTTTGTCGGGCGGAAAATTTGTATTTAAGCACCCCTTGTTATTTCCCGCATTGTCGCTAGATATGATTTCGGTCTTGTTTGGTGGAGTAACCGCGCTGTTGCCGATTTTCGCTCAAGATATTCTGATGGTCGGACCGAAGGGTCTTGGAATACTTCGGGCCGCGCCCGCCATTGGCGCTACGTGCATATCGCTTTACCTTTCAGGCTCGACCAAAATGCGAACCGGCGCCTGGCTCTTTTCGGCCGTTGGCGGTTTCGGCGTTTGCATATTGGTTTTTGGCCTTAGCCGAAATTTTTATTTATCACTCTTCGCGCTGAGCCTGAGTGGGGCCTTCGATAGTATCAGCATGGTGATACGATCGGCCGCGGTGCAATTAACCTCGCCGGATCATATGCGGGGTAAAATTGCCGCGGTTAATTCGATCTTTATTGGTTCTTCGAACGAAATCGGCGAACTGGAATCGGGTATCGCCGCCAAGTTGATTGGAACGGTTCCTGCTGTCTATTTAGGTGGGCTGGTTTGTATCTGCACGGTCGGTATCGTTGCCTACTTTTCGCCGGCCCTGCGAAATATGGATTTAGCAAAATTGGATCAAGGCAAGTAAGGAAAAATATGAACGTAAAAGATAGTGAAATTAAAAGCTTGCTTCAGCAGTACAAAAAATTTTCGGTTTATGGATTAAGTCCAGACGCCGAAAAGCCAAGTCACTACGTTCCCGTCTACATGAAGCAACACGGTTGGGACATTGTGGGGACTTATCCAAAAAATCACGCGATCAGCGGCTTTCAAATCTATAACCAGCTTTCCGATGTTCCGGTTGAATACCGAAAATTCGTTGACGTTTTTCGAAGTTCCGATCGAATTCCGCAAGTGGTTGACGAAGTCATCGCCGCCGGAGGCGTAGAAGTTCTTTGGCTTCAATTAGGTATTTCGAATGCCGATGCTGAAGCAAAGGCCGAGCAAGCCGGAATAAAAGTCATTTCAAATCGCTGTTTGATTATCGAACATCGCAAATGGTTTCAGGTATGAAAAATTTAGCGACCGCAAAAATTTCGGTTTTGGATTTGGCTAAAGTTTCGCAAGGTCAGAGCGTCGCGCAAACTTACGCACGTTCAAAAGAATTGGCCCAGTACGTTGAGCAATTAGGTTACACGCGCTTCTGGCTGGCCGAACATCATAACATTGAAGGCATTGCTAGTGCGGCGACTTCAATACTGATCGGTTACATCGCCGAGAATACTAAAACGATTCGGGTTGGTTCGGGTGGTATTATGTTACCCAATCATTCACCCTTAATTATTGCTGAACAATTCGGTACTTTAGAATCGTTATTTCCGGGCCGAATTGATTTGGGTTTAGGGCGCGCGCCCGGAACGGATCGACAAACAATGCGTGCGATTCGTGGAAACGCGGCGCTTGAAAATGATTTCGGAGATCTGATTCACGAGTTACTTTTTTATTTTAGTAAACCCGAGCCTGGGCAGAAAATTCGCGCCATACCCGGAGCAGGTCTAGACGTTCCACTTTACATTTTGGGATCAAGCCTTTACAGCGCGCATTTAGCCGCCCGTCTTGGGCGCCCCTACGCCTTCGCCGGTCACTTCGCTCCCGCGGCCATGCATCAAGCCTTCGATATTTACCGCTCGACTTTTCGTCCTTCTGAAATATTGCAAAAGCCTTACGTGATGGTAGGAGTACCGGTCGTTGCGGCCGAATCGGACGAACGCGCCGAGTACCTTGCGACCAGTGTACAACAAGCTTTTTTGGGACTGATTCGGGGAGACCGCAAGTTATCGGCTCCGCCTATTCCCAGCATGGATTCCCTTTGGAGCGAACCGGAAAAAGCCGCCGTGCATTCTATGTTAGGCATGTTGGTTACTGGTGGACCCGAAAAAGTAAGACGTGATTTGGATCGATTGATTGCGGAAACGCAAGCCGACGAGCTGATCATTACTTCGGATACGTACGAACATATCGATCGTTTGCGATCTTACGAATTTATCGCAAAAGCTAAATCCCTTTAGAACGTTATTCACCTTGGTTTTTTCTCTACGGCCGTGTCAAAAATGAAATTATCCGAGTATTTCCCTTGCAGCCTTATTCTGTTTCGCGCCAGAATTTAATGAAATAGAATTCCAAGGGGGGAATGATGAAAGTTTTGTTTATCGCTGCTAGTTTAATGTTTGCGATTCATGCGAACGCATTGAAGTTTGATACGGACGTTCCAAAAAATATTCAAGATCAGATGGTTCTTGATTTAGCCTTTATGACCGAATTAACCGGCGCGGGGCAAACACCTTTCCACAAACAAATTTTTACGGATTTGTCGGGTGCTTCGTACAAAACTTATTTTGAAACCCGAATTACTTCGGTGGGCCTTGATGATTGTGGCGGCGGACCAGCTGTCGCATGCGTGCAACCCTTTTTTAATCCAAATAAAATGTGGTTAACCAACAATTTTATCAAGTTCAGCCATCCGCAAGTAGCCCGCATGATGGTTGTGTATCACGAAGCACGCCACTCTGAATCTAAGAACGGAAATTGGATGCACGACACTTGCCCAAGGCCTTTCTTAGGCGAAGACGGTAAAGACAAAGTCAGCATCTGGACAGGCGCTCAGCTGGCCGGTCAACCTGCGTGTGATTCAACTTACCTGGGCTCTTACGGTTCATCGACAATCATGTTGAAGAATATCAGCAAGTTTTGTTCGAACTGTTCTGATAAAGTAAAAATGGATGCCGGTATTTATGCCGATGATCAATTAGGACGTATCGATCGCGACGATGTTAAAAAAGCGATGCTTGCTGATTTTGCCACTCAGTAAAAGATCAACGCTTGCAGTTTTAATTATTGGAGCTCTGCTAATAGCAGGGCTTTTTTTGTTTTCAAGATCAGAGCGAAAAGAATTGAACGTCGC
>CAXSEH010000055.1:11284-15905 GCA_964236345.1 uncultured Bdellovibrionales bacterium | reverse complement strand
AATTTCCGCTGCCAGCATTTTTTCCTTTAACGAGCAAGACGCCCGAACTGGTTCCTAGCCTTGTGGCCCCGGCCGCGATCATTTGTGCGGCCTTTTCGAAATCGCGAATTCCCCCGCTAGCCTTAACTTGGGCCTTTGCTTGGACCATGGCTTTCATCAGTTTAACGTCTTCAACGGTTGCGCCCGCCGTACCAAATCCCGTCGATGTTTTCAGGAAATGGGCGCCGGCATTTACGCTAAGCTCGCACGCTTTCTTCTTTTCTTCTTCGTTCAATAAGGATGTTTCAAAGATCACTTTAACGGTTTTTCCTTCGGCGGCCCGAACGATTGTTTGAATTTCTTTTTCGACGTAATTATATTCTTTTGCCTTCAGCGCGCCGACATTGATCACCATATCAACTTCGTGCGCTCCTATATTAAAAGCGCGGGTTGTTTCAAAAGACTTAACGGAAGTTTCCGACGCTCCGAGGGGAAAGCCCACAACGCTGGCGATTTGAATTTTTGTTGTTTTCAAAATTTCCCGACAAGTCGGAATCATCCACGAGTTCACGCAGACGGCGTAAAAGTGGTTTTCCAACGCTTCTTCACAAAGCTTCATGATATCTTGCTTCACGGCTTCTGGCTTTAAAAGCGTATGATCAATATAGGGCGCCAGGGTCAGCGGCTTGTCCGGATCAAAGTTAAGTTTTGAGTGATTCATGACCGTAAATTAAATCGATTTACAGATTCAATCAATCACTCAGTGAGTTAAGATGCCTTTGGCTGAGCAGGAAGTTCGTCTTTTCCTAAGAATGTTTTGACGTCGGCTTCCGTTACAAGACCTTTTTTCAAAAGATCCATAACGTATTTTTCGTAAAGAACCATTCCTTGCGCTCCGCTTGTTTGAATAATCGAAGGAATTTGATGGATCTTTCCTTCACGTATCAAATTACCAATGGCCTTTGTGCCCTTCATGATTTCGAAAGCGGCCACGCGACCTTGGCCATCTGCGCGAGTAAACAAAGACTGCGCCACGATTCCACGAATTGATTCAGAAAGCATCGTACGAATTTGACCTTGTTGTCCTGAAGGGAAAACGTCGATAATACGATCCACGGTTTTTGCCGCCGAGCTTGTATGAAGGGTTCCGAAAACTAAGTGACCCGTTTCGGCTGCCGTCAAGGCAAGTGAAATGGTTTCTAGGTCACGAAGCTCTCCCACTAGAATAATATCTGGATCTTCACGGAGCGCGGCTTTTAAGGCATTCGAAAAGGACTTTGTGTGAGAACCCACTTCACGTTGATTCACTAACGACTTCAAATTTGGGTGAACGAATTCGATTGGATCTTCAACGGTTAAGATATGCGCTTCACGAGAAGAATTGATGTGTTGAATCATCGCGGCCAACGTTGTCGACTTACCCGATCCCGTCGGGCCAGTGACTAGAATCAACCCACGATCAGCATCAACCAGATCGGTAATAGAGGCTGGTAGATTCAGCTCTTGCGCCGTTTTAATTTTTTCTGGAATCGTTCTGAAGACCGCTCCGAGTCCCTTGCGCTGCATAAAGATATTGCAGCGAAAGCGCCCAAGGCCTTCAACGATGTAAGCGAAATCAAGCTCCCATTTTTCAACGAAAGATTTTTTCTGTTTCTCACTGAGGATTTCGAAAATAAGGCCCTGCACGTCTTGATTGCTAAGCTGGCGGTAATTTAAGGGTACCATGTTTCCGTGCAGTCGCAAAAACGGCGGTGCGCCACTTGTTAAGTGCAAATCTGAAGCTTTTTGTTCGACCATCAGCCTAAAAAGATCATCAATCGTAGCCATTTTTTATTTCTCCAATTTGCTTATCATTCTATTCTTCGGTATGTATGAAGATATTTTGAACAGGTCTAAGGACTAATTTGGCCGGAGGTCGCGATGGCAGCTGAAATTTTGATAAATGTGCGGCCCTTAGAAACCCGCGTCGCCTACGTCGAGTCGGGGACCTTGATGGATCTTAAAATCGAGCGAAAAACTTCACCCACAATGGTGGGCACCATTCATCGCGGAGTCGTCACCCGCGTCCTGCCGGGCATGCAGGCGGCGTTCGTTGACATCGGCCTTGATAAAGCAGCCTTTCTTTACGTTGGCGATATCATTACCGACGAAGGTCGATACTTGATTGAAGAAGATGAAACCGAAACCCAAAACGAAAACACCGAAGAGACAAGACCTTCACGAGAAATTAAAACTCCCATCCAGGACTTGATCAAAGAAGGCCAGCATCTCATGGTGCAAGTCGCGAAAGATCCCTTGGGGACTAAGGGAGCGCGCATCACCACGCACATCTCGTTACCGGGACGAGGCGTAGTTTATATGCCCTTCGTCAAACACACCGGCATCTCGCGCAAGATTGAAGATGAAAACGAAAAAGAGCGCCTTAAAAAAATAATTCAAAAAATAAATCCCGTCGGCGGCGTCATCGTTAGAACTGCTTCTGAAGGCGCAAGCGAAGAAGGCCTTCGAACCGACATCGAGTACTTAGACCGCTTAGGAAAAGAAATTCAAAAAAACTTCGAGAAAAAAAAATCAGCCGGCCTAGTTCATGCAGAATTAGACGTTGAGCTTCGTGCCCTTCGAGATTTGATGAGCGAAAACGTAACGACGGTGTGGGTAGACGACGTCGAAAGTTACAAAAAGGTTTCAAAGTTCGTAGCGCAGCTAATGCCGAAATACCGCCAAAATATTATTTTATACGAAGAGAAAAAACCTTTATTCGATCTGTATGACATCGATTTGGAAATTTCGCGCGCGATTGAACGCAAAGTTTGGTTGAAGTCCGGAGGCTACATCGTTTTTGACGAAGCCGAGGCTTTGGTTGTTATCGATGTTAACACCGGTCGCTACGTTGGTAAAAAAGATTTAGAAGACACGATTTTGAAAACAAACCTAGAGGCGGTCAAAGAAATTGCCCACCAACTTCGCGTTCGCAATGTGGGCGGCATCATCATCATCGACTTCATCGACATGGAAAAACAAGTTCATCGTGAGCAAGTCATGAAAGCCTTGGAAGACGAGCTTAAAAAAGATCGAAGTCGTACTAACATCAATTCAATGTCTGAACTGGGTTTAGTTGAAATGACCCGCAAGCGTATTCGCCCCAGTTTAGTAAAGACGTTGTGTCAGCCGTGTTCGTACTGCGATGGCAAGGGCTACATTAAGCGGAAAAACACAATCGCTAACGAAATCTTTCGCGAACTTGAACGTGAAATTAGTCTTGTCGAGAACTCGAAAAAATCGGGCGTTATCGTGCATTGCCATTCGGAAATCGTTGATTGGGTTTACGAAAGTGAATCTGAAGCGCTTGAAGCATTAGAAAAAAGGATCGGCAGAACCATCGCCTTCAAAATCGAACCAAGTTACCACACCGAGCAGTACGAGATCTTTAGCGAATAGGTGAAGACCTCGTTTTTTTCCACATGTACAAATGAAAGAAAAACGCGATGAACCATTTAACCCAAATTGCCGTTGCACCGTGGTAGTAAGCGTAAACGCCCGTGGTGATCGCGGCCAACACGCCTAGCATGTGCAGGTGAAGGCGATTCGGAACTAGGATGGAAAACAAAAAAAGTCCCGTGGAAATCCATCCGATAATTTCCATCAATATCTGATTAACATTCATGAATACTCCCTTAGTTTTTGAGAAGATAGCAAACCGAGCGACCCGCGGAATCACTTCGTGATAACAAGTCCATTTCCACCAGTCCTGCCAAGTCGCGCTTCGCCGATTCGCGGCTGGTATGGCAAAGTTCAACGCACTCACGATTGGTGATCGCGCCAAACTCTCCCGGAATTGTGGATAGATAAGTCAGTATTTTTTTTTGGCGCGCATTCAATGCATGGCCGTCCCTTTTTTTTCGTAATTCAAGGCTCGAGTTTATTCCAAGAACTAGTTTTTCAAAAAACCAATTCAGCCAAAGGGTAATGTCGCCGTTGCGCCTTTGGCAGGTTTCGATCAGCACTTGGATTTGATCTTCGTTTTTGATAAATATCTGATCTAAATTATAGGGACGCTGGTCGATTTTTTCATCTTGGGCCAATGCTCGATCGACTAGATTTTTGGCTAAAAAGGCATTCGCTTCTTGGAATGGTAAAAGGGTCATAAACCAAAAATAAGTAATTCCAGCCCGAATAATTCCGTCTAGACCTACCGGGGGTTCATTCCACCAACTTAAAAACTTGCCTAAATCTTCCGCCAGTTGATCAACGGGAACTCCCCGCGGGCCATTTAATTCGCGAAAATCGGCACCTTGCCATTCACGGAGTCTTTCCAGAGTTAGCTTAGATTTCTCAAGGAATCGGGGCGAGTTGGTCAATGCTAAAAGCCGCCCTTGTTGATGACGAACGGTCACCAAAGCCTCCAAGAGCGCTGAGCTATCCCAATAGAAAGACGGCCACTCGGGTCTTTGCCAGATAAAATTGATTTGGGTATCGTCTAATTGGGTCATAATGTGACCCGTTTATACTTTGAGGGGGTTCCAAAAGCTAGTCCAAAATAAAACGCGTTGACAGGACGAGGCACAAAATGGCATTTATTCATTTCTCGGAACGCATATTAAAAAGGTGGAAAAATGTACGCAATTATCAAAACGGGCGGCAA
>CAXSEH010000055.1:0-11184 GCA_964236345.1 uncultured Bdellovibrionales bacterium | reverse complement strand
AATTTTAAACGAGGTTATGTATGGCATCGAAAAAAGCTGGTGGTAGTACCAAAAATGGTCGGGATTCGCAGTCGAAACGCTTAGGAGTTAAAAGATTTGGCGGACAGCATGTTTTATCTGGAACAATCATCGTTCGTCAGCGTGGAACAAAATTTCACTTAGGAAATAACGTGAAAATGGGCCGTGACCACACGATCTACGCGATTATTGAAGGACACGTAAAGTTTGAAAGATTTTCTAAAGAAAGATTTAAGATTAGCGTCTATCCAAAAGCCGCGTAAAACGAATTTAATAAATAGATTAAATGTTGTACAAGGAGCCCCGTAAAGGCTCCTTTTGTTTTGTTCAGGAAAAGAAGTTTATATGAAGTTTGTTGATGAAGTAAAAATAACGATATCGTCTGGCCATGGCGGACCCGGCTCGGTTAGCTTTCGGCGCGAATCCATGACTCCTCGTGGAGGTCCTGATGGTGGCGATGGCGGCCGCGGTGGTAACGTGGTTTTTAAAACTTCGCGTCACATCAATTCTCTTGTGGATATCAAGTCTTACAAAAAATATGCGGCCCAAGATGGACAATCCGGAGCGCGCGACAATTGCTTCGGTTCGCAGGGCGAAGATTTGGTACTCATCGTTCCTGAAGGAACGGTCATCCGTGGTGCCGATGGCGACGTGATGTACGATCTTGAATCAAATCAAGAAGTCGTCATCTTACAAGGAGGACGCGGCGGAAAAGGGAATACCTTTTTTAAGAACAGCGTTAATCAAGCTCCTGAATATGCGCAACCCGGAGAAGAAGGGCAGTCGTTAGACATCCTTCTTGAACTTAAATTAATCGCCGACGTAGGTATCATCGGGTTTCCAAACGCCGGAAAATCAACTTTAATATCAAGAATCTCTGCCGCGAAGCCGAAGATCGCCGATTATCCTTTCACAACGCTAACGCCCAACTTAGGAGTGGTTCGCGTCGGTGATTACAGTAATTTCGTGGTGGCCGATATTCCAGGTTTGATCAAGGGCGCCCATCAAGGGGTTGGCTTAGGCATCTTATTTTTAAAGCATATTGAACGTACCAGTTTGTTTATTCACTTAGTCGACGTGTCCATGATGAGTGGCAGAGATCCAATCGAAGACTACGACGATATTCAGTACGAATTAGAAATGTATGACCAATTGAACAAAGGTAAAGACGAATTTTTCCCATTGATGGAGCGCGAACAAATTATCGTCTTGAACAAAATCGATCTGTTGCCGCCCGATCAAATCGAAAAGATTAAACAAAAATTTAAAAAGAAAACAAAGGCAGACGTCTTTGCAATTTCCGCAATCACCGGGAAAAACACCCAAGAATTTCTGGTGTACGTTGCAGATAAAATTCTAAAAGCAAAAAACGTCATTTACTAAAAAGAACTTATTAAAAGTAGGATAAAATTATGAAAATTGGAATATTTGGCGGAAGTTTTAATCCACCCCACAATGGTCACGTTAACAGTTTGACAACGGTTCAGAAAAAAATGGGTTTCGACGAAATTCATATTATCCCGAACAACCAGAACCCTTTAAAAATTCCGATGGACGGCCCTTCTAATGAACACCGGGTTGAAATGGCTAAATTAGCCTTCAGCACCTATGGAAAGGCTTTTCAGGTCAATGACATTGAATTAAAGCGCGGAGGAAAAAGCTACACGATTGATACGATCAAAGAATTACTGAAGACCCACAAATCAAGTGAACTTTATTTGATCATCGGCGCGGACAACTTCGAATCTTTTTCTGAATGGAAAGATTATAAAAAAATTCTTGAGCTGGTAAACATTGTCGTAACGACCCGCCCAGGCTACCAAATCCCCGAAAACGAAGATGAATGGCCCGATTACTTAACTCCGTTAGTAGCCGAAAGCGACTTTGGAACTTTGGAACTAACAACCGGACGTTCGGTTGAATTTTTGACGTTAAACGACTTAGATATTTCTTCTTCTGAGTTACGAAAAAAATTAAGGCTCGGAAGACCCACTGAAAAATTTCTTCCGTTGTCAGTTGAAAGCTACATCAAAGAAAAACATCTTTACAAAATTACGGGTCAAAAAATTTCTGACTACAAAGTTTTCGCGCAATTTTGTGCGCAAGTTTTATTCGATAAAAAAGGCATCGCCGTTAAAGCTTACGATTTGCAAAACGTTTCAACGACCTGCGATTACTCTTTGATCGCTTCGGGAACTAGTACTCGACACGCCTCTTCGATGGCCGAAAATTTAGTTAAGGCCGTCAAAGATGAATTCAATCTTTATCCGCTTGCGGTTGAAGGGGTCGACGAAGGCCGTTGGGTCGTAGTAGATTATGGGCCCCTGATCGTTCACTTATTTTATGATTTTGTCCGTCAAGAATATCGATTAGAAGATTTGTGGAAAGACGGTAAAGAAGTAAAGGTTTCGGACGAAACCGCTACGCAACCTGCGCATTAAAGACCATGTTCAAATGGGTTTTACTAGATTTTAAGACGGCAAAAGAGCCTTGGTTCGATGAGCTAAGCCAGCTGTATGAGAAAAAATTAAAACCCTTTGCGCCTTTTGAAATTTTTCATTTGAAGACCATTAAAGTTGATCGTGAAGAGCTTGAAATCAAAAAAAAGTTTGAAGAAAAAGTCATACTTGAAAAACTAAGCACCGACGATTATGTCATTGTCCTTGACGAAAAAGGCAAAAAAATGGATTCGGTTCAGTTTTCTAACTTGGTTGCCAAGGCCGCCTCATCTGGAAAAAAAAGGGGAGTGTTCGTCATCGGCGGCGCCTTTGGGTTAAGCGACTCAATCAAAAAACGCAGCGAAATTCAAATATGCTTATCCGACATGACAATGAATCACCTGATTGCGGAAGCGGTACTGCTTGAACAGTTTTATCGCGCCCAAACTATTCTGAATCGGATTCCGTACCATAACGCCTAGGCGCCGAAGCACCATGAAGACGAAGCTCTTGGTGTTTTTGCATCGTCATAAAAGATGCGCTCGCTGAAACAATATTTTTACAATCCGACTTGTTTTAGATGCGGATCTTTTTTTGTAGAGGATCATTTATTTTGTGAGCCCTGTTTTGATCTTCACATCGCGCCGCGGGTTGAAATAAAAAGACGAACCATCCTTCAAAACAACAAAACATTTGAACACTATTATCTGTTCGATTGGAATCCGGGTGAAAGTGATCTGATTTCAGGACTCGTCTACCAGTTGAAGGGAAATCGTTGTTCCATCGCCCTTCAGTATTACGCCAACCTATTAACCCAGCAGCTACTGGTGGGACGTTATGCTATTTCGGATTTTGAATGGGTGATTCCTTTGCCGGGCTCCAAAAAAACTTCGCTCCATTCGTATATCCTCGCTAAAAAAGTTTCTGAACGATTAAGCCTGCCGTTTTTAGACATTTTAATTAAAGAAGTAAGCCAAACCTCGCAGAAAACGCTGAACGTGCAACAACGAAGAACATTGGAACTAAGCCTTTTGCCTGCATACGGACCTGAACAAATTACAGGCCTTCGTAATGAAATGGCCAAAGTGATTTACGTAGACGACATCTTAACGACCGGTAGCACCTTTAAGGCGGCCCGAGAAGCGGTCGGCGTGCAACAAAAGGCCTGCCTACTGACAATCTTCTACCGACCCGTCATGACTACCGCGTTTGAAAAGCCTGCTACCGAGGAATAGGCGGCCTAAGGACAGAGACTTCGCTTGTTGTTAAGGGGCAATTTTGCTATAAAGTGAGCATGAAATTTATCTTTGTTTTCGCTTTGGTCAGCAGCTTCATTTTGGAAGTCCAAGCAGCGAAAGAATTCACTAAAACTTTAAATAAATATGCTTCGGCCGAAAGCATTCAGGTCGGCCTTAAAAAGACCGATGAAAAATCCACGCTGGGAACCAAAACCATCAGCGAAGGCACTTTGAAATTCGCTAAAGACAAAATTTTTATTCTTTTAAACGGCGATAAAAAAATTGAATTCTTTTATAAAAATAAAACAATTTGGTTAGTGGAATATCCGGATCTAGATTTTGATAAGAATGGTAAAAGAAAAGTTACAATTCTTAAGAAAAGTAAGCCCGTACTGATTAGCGGACTTATTAATTTGTTTTCCGATCAAAAACAGTTCTTAAAAGAATTTAAAGTTTTAAGCGAAAAAAAAGATGGCGACAAGTTGACGGTCGAATTTAAACCGGCTCAAAAAAATCTAAAATCTTTTACCGTGGTCATTTCTCAGAAAGACCGTCTTATCAAACAAGTCCTATTTACGGACGACGTCGATACGAAAACAACGCTCGAGCTATCTGACTTAAAATTAAATAAAAAAATGCAAGCCGCTGATTTCGAGTTCAAAAAAATAAAGTCCGATGAGGTAACCAACCAATGAGTACGCCGATACAAGTAGCCCCAAACAAAGTTCATTTCATTAGTTTGGGTTGTCCAAAAAATTTGGTCGATAGCGAAATCATGGCCGGCACGCTCATGAAAGATGGCTACAGCGTTGTTGCCGATGCCGAAGACGCGGATACGGTCGTTGTTAATACTTGTGGTTTCATCGAGGATTCAAAAAAAGAATCCATCCAAAGAATTTTAGACATGGCCGAACTTAAGCAGCAGGGAAAGATAAAAAAGATTGTGGTCGCGGGATGTTTAACTCAAAGGTACAAAAACGACTTAGTTGATGGGCTACCGGAAGCAGATCTTTTTGTGGGTTCTGGTGAATTTCAGAATATTGCGAAAATTCTAAAGAATCACGGCGACGGTGAAAAGAAAAAAACGTTCTTTAATTTGCCGACTTACCTTCAAGAAGAAACTACTCCGCGTGTTAATTCCCAGCCGGGACATCGCGCCTACTTAAAAATTTCTGAGGGTTGCATGAAGCGTTGCGCGTTTTGCGCCATTCCTTTGATTCGTGGCAATTTGCAGTCTCGGAAAATCGATAATATCGTCAATGAAGCAAAATTATTAGCGGCCAGCGGAGTGAAAGAATTAATTATTATCAGTCACGACTTTACCGATTACGGCTTGGATTTAAAGCGTAAAAACACTGAGGCTTTGGAAAGTCCCGTTGAACTTTTAAAAAAGCTTGCGGATGTAGATGGAATTAAATGGATTCGCTTGTTGTATCTATATCCAGATGGAATCACTTCTGAAATGATCGACCTTATAAAAAATAATCCCAAGTTCGTTAAATACTTTGATATGCCATTGCAGCACGTAAACAACGACGTCCTGAAGCGAATGAATCGTAAGATGACCCGAGAAGAAATCGTGGCGGCCCTGAATCTAATTCGCAAAGAAATTCCCGATGCAGTTATTAGAACGCAATTTATTGTTGGATTTCCTGGCGAGACCGACGAAAATTTTGAAGAGCTTTTACAATTTATTGCTGATCAAAGATTTGATCGCGTAGGATGTTTTCAGTATTCACCGGAAGAAAACACTCCGGGCGGTAAAATGCCAGATCAAATTGACGACGAGACGAAGCAAAAGCGTTACGAAGCCGTTATGGAAGTTCAGCAAAATATTTCAAGAGAAAAACACAGGGCTTTTATCGGCAAAACATTGGACGTTGTGGTTGAAGGTTTAAGTGACGAGACCGATCTGCTTTTACAAGGCCGCATGTCTCAGCAGGCACCAGAAATTGATGGCGTTGTCTTAATCAACGATGGCCAAGCAAAAGTGGGCCAGTTTGTTAAAGTGCTAATCACCGAAAGTATGGAATACGATTTAATCGGAGAAATCGTTGGATAGTCATTCGAATTTACTTTGTTTGGACCTAGCTTCTTACGGAACCGCGTTAGCAATCATTAACCAGTTTTGTGATGATGACCAAGCAAAGGTTTTTGAAGTTAGTCCGGTTGGTACGGCCGGCATTTTGATTTTACTTATTCAAGATCAGACGACGGCTGAGTTACTGAAAAATGAAATATTTTCTTATTATAAAGCAAGCATTCTATCTTCATCACTAATTATAGATTTAAATGTAAGCCTATTGAAAACATATCTGAGTCAAAATGTACCTGTCGTTGCAACTAACCTTTTGATTCAAGAGTTTTCGTTTGTTTCCGAAGGATTTACTGCGGCCGACATTTTGTTTTTAAATAAAATAGACCTCGTCGACTTTCGGGTTATCCGAACTTATCCGCTTAACATAATTCTAGTTTCTACCTCGAAAGATTTGGCCGGACTGCAGCTGGCAAATGAGAAAATACGGTCTCGTACTTATGCGATTATTCCGAAAGTTGAACCTGTCTTAAAACAATATTTCGAGATAACCAAAAACTAATTAATTTCTAATCTGAGCAATTTTGGGCCAAATCAGCAAACTGTTTCGCCATGTTTGATTTTTGGTCCGTTAAGATTTTGAAGGCTTTTCTAATTTCGGCTTTAACCCTTCGATCTTTTTTACAGGCTAACTTAAACGTCTCGAGTGACTCGGTCATTTTTTTGTCTTTAAATTGCGCCCATGCTAGACCATGTATGGCTCTGGCAGAATTCGGTGATATTTTTGACGCCCTATTGAAAAGTTCTACGGCATTAGCGTAATTTTCTTTTATATAAAATATCTCGGCCAAACAAGTGAAACCCATTTCAGTCTGCTTTCGCCATAATGAATCTTTTAGGCGCTGAATCGCATCACTATAGTTTAATTTTTCGCGTTGGGAAATGGCCAAATAGATGAGGGGATATGGATTAGTGGAATATTTTTGAGCGGCCTTTTTACATACTTTGTCGGACTCGCTATGCTGCGAATCTAAAGTCAGAACTTCGCACAGTTGTAGATCGTAGTTTTCTTTTGTTAGCTTTGCCAAATCGTAATAAGCGGCCGCGGATTCAAAGTAATTGCCATCGGTTTTATAAATCTCTGCTAAATATTCAAGAGCGTCTTTGTTTTTGCCGTCGTCCAGGACGATACTTGCTAACAATGATTCGGCCCGCTTGTAATCTTTGCGAACGAGCGCGAATATAGCGTCGGCCATTTTGCCGTCAACGTCTGAAATCTTCTCTTCTTTAAATTTTTGGTAAAACTTTTCGGCTTCAGAATTTTTACCTTGATCGATATATTCTTTCAGCAGTCTAATTTTCAGCCGCGGATTAATTAACGTCGATTTTATTCTGTCATTTAGTGCATCTATTTTTTTTTGTTGTTCTTGAGGCTCTTCAAAAGAGGGAAGATCGTACTCGTTAAATCGACAAATCGATTGATACTCGTCATATTTTCCGGGGCTTGCGTTGATTGACCCCAACACTCCGGGAAGTGCATTCGCCGTCGGCGAGGCCGACGGATTTGGGGGCGCCACGACCGGTGTCGAGGTACCGGACGGGGTAGCAAACTGTGCGTTTCCCAAATTGAGACACAAAAAAGGAACTATAAAACATATAGAGAATTTGACCATACCATCCTTGTATCGTTTCTAAGAATATCATCCGATAAGATTTTGAGTGAAACAAGGGACATATTTTAAAAAACTGAGTCAAATTCGTCGGGCAGGTTTTGCTGGAAATCAGCAAGGCCAAGCCGTCATTGAATACGTTCTTTTGCTGGTCGTGACGGTTAGTTTGGTTCTAGGTTTTCGAGGCGTCTTTTCGTCGATGAATAATTTCATGAGCGACTTCATGGGCGAGTATGTCGTCTGCTTAATGGAATACGGAGAGTTACCCGCATTAGGCGTCCAAGAAGCCGATCTTAAGCAGCATAAAGATGGTGGCGCAGGTCGAAAGTGTGAATTCAGAAAATACAGCGCCGCCTTTGTTGCGTCTTCGGGCTCAGGTGGGTCCGGTGGGTCGGGCGGGACATCGGGACCCGGCAATGGAAAAACCGGTGGCGGCGGAAAATCTGGATCCAACCCCACCAAGGGTTCTGATGGATCGAATAAATCTGCCAATTCCGATGCAAGCAAAAGTGGCAACGAGTCATCATCCGGTTCGGACTTAGCCTCTAAACGGTCCGCTGGAAGAGCTTCTCCGTACACCACTGGACAGATCAGTAATTCCGGAAGTTACTCGGCAGCGGACGCCCCAGGCTCTGCAGCAGATAAAAAAATAAAGATCCTCGAAGATGAAACCGGAAAAGGCCGAAACGCCGCCGCGACGGACTCGAGCCGTTCGAATCAACGTCGTGTCGGCTACCAGAATGGAAAATACAAAGCCATTACCGGTGGCATGGCAGAACAGATTGAAAAAAACTCAAAGTTGCGACCCCGTAAACCGAGCTCAAACCTTTTAGCAAGCGACGAAGGTGGCTATCGTTTCGTGCCACATAAAAAGACATTCACTCCACCCGAAAGAAAGCCTGACTTGGTCGAGCCACCGGACGAGGGATTTCAGTTTGGTAACTTTTTGAAGTGGCTGATCATTGCGGGAATCGTGATTGCTGGCTTCGTTCTATTCGGCGGACAAGTCTTGAATTACTCAAACAGCGACAGTTAGTCGTTTTCAAGCAACGCCTCGCGCGATCTAAATAATCTACAAAAGCAAAATTGGTGATTGAAACTTAGATTGAATTAAAAATATAACTGCATTTCAACATTCGAGGGACTTCCATTGATTGAAATCATAAACCGTCAGCAGGGTCGATATTTTTCCTTAGACGAGGCTCAAGCCATGCTGCCACTGGTTTATCGCTTAACCGATGAATCATCGCGTGAAGTGAAATATCTGATGTGTTGCATAGAAGCGTTGCCCGATAAAAAATCGGGACGTGCGATCGAGATTCAGCAGCAAATCAACGAGATCATCGAGAAGTGGCAAAATAAGCTTGAAAGACTCGGCGCAAAACCAAAGGGCTTATGGCTTGCTGATTTTGACTACGGCAATGGTTATTTTTGCTGGAAATTTCCCGAAATTAAAATATTACATAAACATGGCTACCAAGATGGCTTTACTGGGCGTATTCTGATTTCCTCAAACGAGGAATCAAATGAGAATTGCCCTAGCACAAACTAATCCGACCCTAGCCGACTTCGATTTTAATAAAGAAAAAATAGTTGAGTTCGTCCTTCGCGCTAAAGAGAAAAAAGCCGATCTGATCGTTTTTCCTGAAGCCAGTCTTTTTGGTTACCACCCCTTTGATCTTTTAGAGCGCCCCGAACTCGTCGACACCCAAATAAAAAAGCTGAATCAACTGATAAAAGAAATACCGCCGGGGATCCACATTTTAGTCGGTGGCTTCCAGAAAAATAAAAGTAATAAAGGCAGACCATACTTTAACACCGCTTTCTTATGTAAAAAAAACAAAATCGTTAAGACTTTCCGTAAAGAATTGTTGCCTACGGGCGACGTATTTGACGAAGCGCGATTTATCGAAAAAGGTAAAATCAGCGAAAATTATTTCACGATAAGCGGCAAGAAATTTTTGCTGACTATCTGTGAGGACATTTGGGCCTGGGAAGATAAAAAAGGAAAATCTATTTATCTTGATAATCCGCTTAAGAAAATGCCCAGACAAAAAGTTGATCTGGTCATCAACATGAGCGCTTCCCCGTTTTACGAAGGCAAACTTAAACAACGACAGTACGTTGTTGCCAAAACTGCGCAGTTTTTTCGGGCTCCAATGATTTACGTGAACATAGTCGGCGCCCAAGACGAAATTATTTATGATGGTCAAAGCTTCTTGACCGATGCGAAAGGAAAGCAAAAGTTTTCTTGTCGTTCTTTTGAAGAAGATTTGAACGTCTTTGATCTAAGCACTTTGAAAGATTGGAATTCGGAAGGATCTTCTAAAAAAGAAACAGCCACCGAACAGCTAAGAAAGGCGTTGGTTTTAGGTCTTAAAGATTTCGTCAGAAAAACCGGGATGAAAGATGTGCACTTGGGTCTATCCGGAGGTATCGATTCGGCTTTAGTCGCTTGCCTATCCGTGGACGCGCTAGGTGCCAATCATGTGAAGCTTTTCGCTTTGCCGACTCAGTTTAATCATGCCGAAAGTTTTGATTTGGCTACGCAGCTTGCAAAAAATTTGCGGCTGGATCTTCAAACAATTTCTATTCAGCCCATTTACGAAAAAATAAAGGACGTTTTAGACAACGCCTTTGATGTAAAACAATTTCAACTGATGCATGAAAATATTCAGTCTCGCATTCGCGGCTTAAGTATGATGGCGTACTCTAATTTAAAATCTAGTATGTTACTAACGACCGGAAATAAGTCGGAATACGCAACCGGCTACGCAACTTTATACGGCGATATGTGCGGTGGGCTTGCGGTTATCGGTGATCTAACTAAAAAGCAAGTTTATGATTTGGCTAACCACTATAATCTTGAATACGAACTGATCCCGAAAAGAATTATTGATCGACCTCCAACGGCCGAATTAAGGCCTAATCAAAAAGATCAAGACAGTTTGCCCCCGTACGAACTTTTAGATCAGGCGGTTGTGAATATCGTTGAAAAGCGACGAAAAGAAAATTCTGCAACCGAACGTTGGTTAATGCCGATCTTAGATCGAACTGAATTTAAACGCTGGCAGGCAGCACCGATTTTAAAAGTTTCCGAACACTCGTTTGGCCGTGGCCGTCGTTACCCCATAGCCCATAAGGCAAGTTCAAAAACTAAAACATGAATCCCATTTGTTTGGGTTGGCGTTCGATCTGGGGAAATTTAAATTCAGGCTTACCCGTTAAGGCAATTAAGTTTTCAATCTGAGGTGGCTTTCCACCAATCGAAATCCGCTTGATCAGTTCTATAAAAAGGTGACCGCAATAAGTCGCATCTTCTTCGGCGCGGTGAAAGCCAGTTGTTGGAATTTTCAGGTGCTGAACTAAAGTTCCTAATTTATAATTGGGAATTCCAGGAAATACTTTACGGCTGATGGGTAGCGTATCTAAAACCAATCCGCGCGGCGCCGGCAACTCATGCTTCTTAATGTCACAAGTTAAAAACTGCGAATCGAAAGGTGCATTGTGAGCCACCATGACCAGGTCTTCACAAAATTCCGCGAAGGAGCCTAGCAGGGTTTCAATCCGGGGTTTACCCCGAACCATGTCGTCCGTAATTCCGTTCACCGCCGAGGCGCCAGGAGGAATGGATCTTAAAGGATCGACCAGGGTTGAAAAAACGCTTTCAACGATACCGTTATTAAAACGAACCGCTCCGATTTCGACAATTTGATCGACTCCGGGAACGGTACCAGTGGTTTCTAAGTCAAAAGCTATGAATCTCATACTAAATTTGATACAAA
>CAXSEH010000054.1:0-15927 GCA_964236345.1 uncultured Bdellovibrionales bacterium | reverse complement strand
AAACCAAAAAGCGTAAGAATCACAAACAGCAAGCTCAAAAATGGCTTTAGCTGCTTAATATGTTTCGAGTTCATCCAGACCTCTAGTGTTTCGAAGTACGTCATGTACTACGTTGAGCTCTGCGTAAAGCAAATTTATCGGGTTTTTCGGGCTCGCTGCCTTTTTGAAAAATACGTAACTTTGCACTTCGCGCTCTTGGATTTATTTTACACTCTTCGTCAGAAGGCACAATCACTTTTTTATTCACCGCGAAACCCGATGCCGAATCTTTAAATAGATTTTTCACTAGACGGTCTTCAAGAGAATGAAATGTGATGACGCTAATACGACCTCCGTCCTGAAGCTTTTCTATCAACTGCGGAATTGCAGTTTCAATGACCTGCAATTCGCGATTAACGACCAGACGTAGGGCCATGAAATACTGAGTAGCCGGATGAAAGCCCTTCTTGTGCCACCCATCTATTCGTTCGATCATCTGCGAAAGCTGTAACGTGGTTTCGAATGGTTTAGTTGCGCGATCATTAACAATGGCTCGCACGACGCGTGACGAATGATAAATCTCTCCGTATGTTTTAAACATATCATTTAATTCTTCTTCAGGAAATTCATTGATAATTTGCGCCGCGGTCAATTTTGAATGTTGATTCATCCGCATATCAAGCGGGCCGTCTTTATTAAAGCTGAAACCACGTTCGGCCTGATCTAATTGTGGCGAGCTGACGCCTAAATCCAGTAAGATCATGTCGAATTTTTGTGCCAAATCAAGTTCGGCAAAATCTGCGAAATTCATGGCTTTCACGATCACCTGACTGTCCGATATCTGCTTAGCCCAATCTTCGTTGGCCTTTTCTATGGCCCGACCGTCTTGATCAGACAAAAAACTTTTTACAGGATGGTAAGCTTTAATGATTTCTTTAAAGTGCCCACCGCGACCGTAAGTTCCATCAAAATAAATAAGATCATCGCGTCCGCTCATCGTTGAAAAAGACTGCAAAACTTCATTGAGTAAGACGGGAACATGTAAATCAATCATACGTTGGACTTATACCTCGACTAAAGTATGATGTTAAAGTCCCATAATTTGTGCGTCAAGACAGAATAAACTATTCTAAACAGAAGGAATTTATAGCCAATGCTGATCAACTGCCCGCGATGTGGGTTTTCACAACCTAAGGACCAATACTGCGCTCAATGTGGCGTTGATATGGAATCTTTTAAACCAAAGGCCGTTCCGGTTTTCCAAAGATTATTTCAAAGCACGCAAACTCACGTTATCCTTTTACTGATCGCTGCCCTTTTTGCTGGACAGTATATCATTCGCAGCGAAGAACCGCAGCGCTGGGTTCAAAAAATGACTCGCTCACAAGGGGCTAGCCAGACGAAAGCAAAATTTGATCAAGCGGCAGCTCTGGGCGCAACAAACTCGTCAAGCGAAGCCTCGGATAGTCAAAATCAAAACGTAAAAGGCGAACAGCTCGATTCATTACGAAATAAAGAACTGACGGTCAACGCGACCGTCGAACAACCTATTCAAACCGGTAATTCCGCGGGCCAAGAGCTCAGCCGTGATGCGGGATTGACCAATCCTACGTTTCGAATTATTTACGCCGAGATTCCCACGGACGTGATCGTAAAATGGATTAACGAAAGTTCAAACGCCGGACTGTACCAAAATTTACAAGAATATTCGGCCGGAATTTTAACGGACTTCAGAAAAAAGATGGACGCCTCGGTGAATGTTCTCAAAATAGCAGAGAAAAAAATGCTTCCCGGCCAATCGGAAACAAATTTCTCTGGAACCATCGGCAATGAAAGTGGTCAGATGATTGGTATCGCCACGGTGATCGATTTTAAATCACACGAAAACGGCGTTGTTCACGGAACCGTCATCGTGAGCCGCAATCAACGACCCCTTCGCGATAGTTTCCCGGCCGAGTTTGATTTACCTAAGAACGCTGCTTTTTTTATGTTGGGCACAATCCGTAGCGTTTCATTTCAAAATGAACGAAGCCAATTAAATATGCCACCATTTCAAATTTTCAAATCGCCCGAGTTTATGACACGCAAATCAGAGTTTGTCATCATCGTCGAACCAGAATATAAATAGCCTCATTATGTCAAACCACCATTACGGTCCGCAATTTCATTTGATCGATAATGTTTATTTGGAATCATTATTAACCCGCCTCTGCTTAGCGGAAACGGGACAACCTGAAATTAACCGCCTCATTGAAAAACTGTATCAGGGTCTTATTCAATGCGCGATCAACGACATGTTTCCAAAAGAAGTACGCAATTTTAAAACTCGAATGAATCATGTTCATCCCGATATTGAATTGACGGCGCAAACTTTTTCTCAAAATACAAAAGCTGTCAGCGTAAATTTAGCGCGCGCGGGAACCTTTCCAAGCCATATCTGTTACGATTTCTTGCATTCGATTTTACCTGCGCAAAATTTGCGGCAAGATCATATTTTCGCAGCCCGTCTGACCAACAATGCTGAGCAGGTCACGGGAACTCATTTGGGTGGTTTTAAAATCGGTGGTGACGTTGAAAAGGCGTTCGTCATTTTTCCAGACCCTATGGGTGCAACCGGAGGCACCCTGACTTCCGCGATCGATTACTATGAAAACCAGATCCCGGGGCCCGCTCAGGCCTTTATTGCTCTTCATTTAATCGTTACGCCCAAGTATCTGCGTAAAGTTTTACGGCATTCGTCGCGGGTTAGGGTTTTTGCGTTACGAGTTGACCGCGGCCTATCGCCCACTGAGGTTTTAAAATCCCCTTTAGGCCTTTACTGGGATCAAGAAAAAGGGTTGAATGACAAACAATATATCGTACCGGGGGCCGGCGGATTGGGCGAGTTGTTGAATAACTCGTTCGTGTAAGGAGAAATGATGAACGCTAAAAATCTTGAACTAAAAACTTACATCACGGAAGAAAAGCTTCAAAAAAAGGTCGCCGAAATCGGAAAACTTTTAACGGAAAAGTTCAAAGGTAAAAAAGTGACGGCCGTCTGCGTACTTAAAGGCTCGTTCATGTTTTATTCTGATTTAATCCGCCAAATTGATACGGATATTACTTGCGAATTTTTCGGCGTATCCAGTTACCATGGCGGCACAAGTTCTTCCGGCGAAGTTAAAGTGACATTGGATCTGTCTTCACCGATCGAAGGTCAGCACGTTATTTTGGTGGAAGACATCGTTGATACCGGCCTTACGATGAATTACCTTAAAAAATCAATCGAATCTCGGAACCCGGCTTCTTTGACCACGGTCGCCCTTTTAGAAAAACCAGAAGCCCTAAAGGTTCCTTGTAAATTGGACCACGTTGGTTTTCAGATAACGAATGAATTTGTCGTGGGCTACGGCCTTGATTATGACGGATACTTTCGTAATCTTCCCTACATTGCACAAGTTCAAAATTTTCAATAACAAGAGGTATATATGAAATCCATATTAGCAATCGCCCTATTATTTTCTTTCAATCTTTCGCTGGCGCAGGAAGTAAGTACCGAAAAGACCACGTTGGAAGCTCCTCAGACATCGCCCCAAGTAGATCCGCCCGTGGGTACGATTGCGCCGGCAACGAAATCGCAATTAAAAACCGTCAAGAAGCCGAAGCATCCGAAAAAAAAGAAACACGCAAAGAAGCACGCCCGTAAGCACTAGCTTCCGTTTTCGGCTACTTGAGCATGTGATAAAGTGAATTAAAGGCTAGGTGAAAATAACCTAGCTCGTACGAAAAAAAACCAGCACAGCTCAAGCCGCCAAAAATCACAAGGTACGCTAAGCGATCGAAGGTTTTACTATTCATAAATGAATGCAGGGCACTCGACTTAATTCCACCGACCTGCACTCTATATCGAGCCGGTTCTTGCGCAGTCACTCGCGGAACTCTCTTACGTTTTTTTTCACCCAATGAAACTAGAATCGGTGCGGGCTGCAAATTAAGAAGTTCGGCTTCAAGCCCGTCGGAAGCGTTTTGCTGCGGAAGTAAAACGGGCGCGCTCTGGACAGGCGCGGAAGTTGGGGCTGATACCTTTACCGGTGCGACGGATGCCCGAGGGGTTACAACAGTTTTGTCTTCGCGCATGGTATGAGTCATGATCTCTTCGTCCGTCGCCGTTTGAAAATGCTTTTTCATTTTCTCGATCGAGGCCTTAAAATCGTTCACGTAAAGCTGACTAATAATTTTATGAAAATGTTCCGGCCGAAATTCGGGAAACCGAGTAAAAATATAGTGATTCAAATCATGACGAAGCTCAGATGCAGTTTGGTATCGATCATCTGCTTTGGGCGCCAACGCCTTCGTAATGATTTTATCAAGTTCTTTTGAAACGAGCGAATTATGTTCGCAGATCGATATCGATTGATGGTTTTTGATTTTGTTGTATTTCTCAAAATCATCTTCGCCATCAAAAAGTCTTTTGTTCGTTAGAAGCTCCCAACATAATATCCCCAAGGCAAAGATGTCGGTGCGGGCGTCTACTTCTAATCCTTCGACCTGTTCGGGGCTCATGTATCCAAACTTACCTTTTAACATTCCGGTCTTCGTGAAATCTTCGCGAATATCAAATTTCGAAATACCAAAATCGATAATCTTAATTTGTCCTTCGTACGACACCATTATATTCTGCGGATTTAGATCTCGGTGAACTAAATTAAGCGATTTATCTACCAGATGATCGTAACTACGATGAGCGTAATCGAGCCCGGCGGCAATTTCAGTTATAATATAAAGTAGGTATTCAATCGACAAAAACTGATTAGCTTTTGCCAAATCGCTAAAAAATTCTCTGAGGGTTTTTCCATTTACAAAATCCATGACTAAGTAAAATTCTTCATTCTCGTAAAAAAAATCGTGATAGCCAATAATGTTATGGTGATCAAGTAAGCTAATTGCCTTGGCTTCATCTTTTAAAAAAACTAAATATTCGGATTTGTTCGGTAGTCCGGGTAAGACTCGCTTGATGACGTAGAACTTATTTTTAAATTGCGATTCTTTGCTGGTGGCCAAAAAAATTTCGGCCATACCGCCAGAAGCGATTTTGTCGATAATATTATATTTTTTTAAAACAAATGGGGCGACTGACATACCCCAACTTTTCGGATTTAAACGCTCGCAACTTTAATTATTATGTTGCAATGCAACCAAGCAAAAAAAGTAGGCAGGCCCTATCAGTCGGAATAAGATTAGACTCAGGAATCTGTTTTTTCTTCAGACATTTTTCAGCAAACTGTCGACAAATCTTCCGATTTTAGGACAATAAAACATAAGGAAATTTATGAGACAGTACCACGACCTTCTTCACCATGTTTTAGCAATGGGCCACCAAAAGGCGGACCGTACCGGGACCGGCACTTTAAGTGTATTCGGTTATCAAATGCGATTTAATCTGCAAGATGGATTTCCGTTATTAACAACTAAAAAACTTCACACCCGTTCCATATTTCACGAACTGTTGTGGTTCTTAAAAGGTGAAACAAATATTCAGTATTTGAAGGAAAACAACGTTTCAATCTGGAACGAGTGGGCCGATGAAAACGGAAATCTGGGTCCGGTCTATGGGAAGCAATGGCGATCGTGGGAAACGGCCGACGGCAAAACGGTTGATCAAATTGAAAACGTCATTCACCAAATAAAAATTAACCCCGATTCTCGACGACACTTGGTCATCGCTTTTAATCCAGGCGAAATTGACAAAATGGCCTTACCGCCGTGCCACGCTTTTTTTCAATTTTACGTCGCTAACGGAAAACTATCTTGCCAGCTTTATCAAAGAAGCGCGGACATTTTCTTGGGAGTTCCATTTAATATCGCCAGTTACGCTTTGCTGACCCACATGGTTGCCCAAGCGTGCGATTTAGAAGTGGGCGAATTTATTCACACCTTGGGCGATGCTCATATTTATTCGAACCACATGGATCAGGTGCAGTTATTACTCAGCCGCACTCCCCGAGAACTTCCGAAACTAAAACTAAATCCGAAGGTGAAAAATATCTTTGATTTTAAATATGAAGATATCGAAATCACGGGCTACGATCCATACCCGATGATTAAAGCCGAGGTCGCCGTTTGATTCTGTCCCACATCGTCGCGGTCAGCGAAAACGAAATTATCGGCAAAGACAATTCATTGCTGTGGAATATACCCGAAGATCTTCGTTATTTTAAAAAGCGAACGACCGGAAAAATTATGATCCTTGGCCGAAAGACTTTTGATTCCTTAGGTAAACCGTTACCTAAAAGATTTCACATTGTCGTTTCACGTACAACGATGGATTCTCAAAACGAGATGGTAAAGTACGTCAGCTCGTTGAACGAGGCCTACACTCTCGCAGAGCGCATGACCCTAACGGGCCAGTGGCCTGAAGAAGTCATGGTCGTAGGTGGCGCCCAAATCTATAAAGAAAGCCTTCCAGACATCGATTTCATTTATCTGACACGCATTCCGGGAAAGTATGCGGGGGACGCTAGTTATTCGCTACAAATCCCAAAAGAGTTCGGTCTTGCCTTTAGTCAATTTAGTGATGAAGTGCCTGGTTTACGCTACGAAATTTGGTCTAAAGCGCAGACAATTGCGGATGAGTAATTACGTCAAAAATATAGACAGTTTGTAGTAAACAAATATTTAAGTCGCCCTTCGAAATCGACCGATTGATCATGTAGAACCAATCGTGGAGATAAGATGTCAAACCAACAGAGTAGCGAAGATTTCAAAAAGAATAGTCCCACGCCCGCACAGCGCTATAATACCAAAGAAATGGCACAGATCGAAGTGTATGGCCGAATGGGAAAAGTTTTTTGTAAGCTTGGCAATCTGTCCGAGTCGGGCGCATTTCTAGAAATTATTAATTCAAATTATATTCCGCGTTCTGGTGACCTCATTCGAATCACCGTCATGTTACGCCAACTGAATAAAACGCATATTGTCGACGGCGAAATTATTTGGGCGCGCGGTTTGGGCCTGGGAATAAACTTCTTAAAGAAAAAGAACTTAGTTGAAAAACTTTCAGGTCGAGTCATCGCCTCTTAAAACTTTCCAAAGGAAATTCACGTATGTCGAGAATGAAAACTTCATTAAAATATGCATTTGTAATTATGACTTGCGCCTTCTATTCTTGCGCGAAATCTGAAAAGAACGATTTAAAAGAAACCCAACTTTGCCTAAATACCGCGGCACCAGCGCAGGCAATTGCGTGCACTGATAAAATTGCGTCAAACAATTCAGCGCAGGCTTACAAACTTCGTTGCGCAGCGGTTTTTATTTCTGAAGGTTACAACACGCCAAGTAGTTTCATTGATGCATTAGATAAAATAAATGCGGGCGGTGGTTGTTCGGGTACGTGCTCATCAACCGTGGCCGCAATATCTGCGCTTACATTTAAGAATGCCAACAACGCAAATGCGGCGGACCGCGCTCGCAGTAGCGCATCGGCTAGCCTAGCTTTTAGTTACTGTGGTCAATCCGAAACTCCAATTTACATGCAGATTAGTTCCCTTTTTAATTTAGGAACACTTGCGGCCAATCAGGCTTATGCTTTGGGAACTACAAACCCAACCGAAACTGATATCAAAAATGCCTTAGCGACTTTGCCTGCCGCTGATTTAGGAAATATCGCTTCCTCTACTTATAACTCAACATGCATGGATATCGAAAAGGCTTCTGATTCAACGAAAAAATATTGCGCGCAGCTTTCTTCGGCAGTCACTCCAGGCGGAGGTGCCGATGCCATCGGGACCCGCCTTAAAGCGCTGTTGGCCGCGCCTTAAAAATTAAATCCAACCTTGGCCGCGTAAACACGATTTTCAATTTTCGTGGTCGCGGTTCCAACTTCTTCTCCGTAACTTACGGCATCAATATTTAAAACGCCTAAAAGTAGCGTTACTCCCGCGGTGTAATACATTTGATTTACCCCCGCACGCAACTGCGATTTAAACCAACCGCTTGGCGAATAATCAAGCTCGATCCCCGCGTGAAAAGATTTATTAAAATTATTTTCCGGATGCATGAGATCGCGAAAATCAATCATTGATCGTAAGGTTAAATCCCCCAGTTCACTAATGACGTATTGCGTACCAAGATCGATGACCCGGTACATCTTGGTTGGAGTCTCAGTGGCATTCTTATTCACCACTTTGGATTTTGAAAAACTGCCGCCGAAGGCATTGTGCATAGTTGCACCCAAGGTCAAAGGAAGTTTGTCTTTGTAGATCTTTTTTACGATGGGTTTAACGGGTTCGGCAACGTTCGGTTTTACTTCAGCATCATCCGACTTTATCATTTCACCTAAGGTCAAATCACCGCTGGCATCAACGGCCTTCGCTAGTTCAGATTGGGGTGTGCGCACTTCTTCTTTTTGTTCATTCGCCGCGGGCGGAAGCTTCGATTCAACTTTAAGTCCAACCGGTTGTTCTTCTTCAACCATCGTTCGACCGAACCATGCGGGGGTCCACATCATTCCGATATCTAAATCAAAAAGCTGACCTTCTTTAAATCTGTCTTTGCTGAGAATATCTGAATTCGAAGCCAGCTCTAGCGCACTTACACTTTGTTCGACCGCGACTCTGTGAACAAATTTTGCGGTAGCCCCAAGCGAAACATTTTTTGAAACGAAGGCACCGTAACCATAGGCAATCGAGGTATCACCCTTTACGTTTAAATCCATCGCGGGGCCTAGCTGACGATCAATCGAAATATCGACCGTTAAGTCCACCGGAATCAAAGCGACCCCCCAATTTTTTCGAACCCAAAACATTTCTACTGCCTGAACTTTTCCACCTAAAGCCTTGCCGTAATACTCTTCAAGGACCGTCGAAATGGCCTGCGCTTTTTGCGGATCCGTGCCTTGGGTATCTGACGCCTTTTTAACGTCGTCCATCAGCTTTAAAGTCTTCGGAGAAACACCCGCCCCCGCTAATGTAAATTGGACCTCGTTATACTTCTTATTCGCAAAGCCCGCCGGGTTATAATAAATTAATGAATAGTCGTCCGCGACCGCGGTAAAAGCATTACCCATCCCGAGTGCGCGCATTGAATCGTATTGATGATTTATTTTAGTGCTGAGCGAGGCGGCCGAATAGGCCTTTACCGAAAGTAGGGTCAGGCCGCAAATTAAGAGTAAGCGCATAATCATAGAATCCTTTGTTTGGGATAAACTAATAATAGTCCAAATCGATAGACAAACAAATTACCCATGGCGTCTCCTCATCGTAAGGCTAGACCAGTTTTTATCGTCAAAAGTTTAGACACGGCGCCCGTTTGGGGCTGTTTGTACAACAGTTAACCAACAATAATTCGTAAGCTGCTTTAAAGCTAAGTTGAAGTTGGTTTTAATTTCGCTAAGGAAGTTACCGTGGACGTAATTTCAAAACTCTTAATTATAGTGGTTAGCTTGGCTTGCACGGTTAGCGTCACGGCGATGGAAATCGATTCCTGCCTGGCTGAAGCTACCCGCAAAACTCACGTCATCGACCAACAGCAGGCGATCGAAACATGTTTTCTGAGCCGGGCTAGTTCCATCCCCCAAAAGAAGTGCTTCGAAGCGGCCAGTCGAATCGGTTCATCAAAGCGTCAACTCAATATGTCCGAAACCTTAAATTCGATTTGTTTTTACCAGACCCAGGAGTTCAGTGATTTGAAAAGTTGCCTCGGTGGCGCCAAATTATTTAAAATTGCTGATAACCACGACGAGGCCATTTTTGATTGCTACAAGCAATTCCAGTCTTTCATTTCTGAAAAACAATGCGTCGAGGTTAGCCGGAAGATGATCTATCCGGCAAAACGCAATCATCTTTTTGCTCATTGTCAGAATAATTTCTAAATTTCGTTAAAATCTGTACGTATTAATCAAATGATATTTTTCGGAAGGCACTAGCAAAGGAATTCCGGCAGCAATTTTTTTATGCTTTAAAATTTGACCCCAATTTAGGTGGGGATTCATCTGTTTAAACCGAGTCAAGCTACCGCTGTAAACTTTTAACAATTTTGATTTCAGAATATTGCGGCCTAATTTAATTTCACGAACGTTTAATTTTTTAGATTGCCATAATTTTTTACCAAAAAGCACGTCCGCGTTGCGTTCAACTTCTAGAACCGCCAAGAAACAGGCGTAGAAGTTTTTTGAAGCAAAACCCCAAGTCGGCGTCGTATCTTGCGACTCAATTAAATCTTCAATCATTTCCGAATTATTCCGAGTGACCATTCGTTTGACTCCGGTCAAGCCGTGGTTATAGGCGGTAATTGCAAGGGGCCAAGAACTAAGCCCCCGGTAATTGTCTGTCAATATTTGCGCCGCCAGTTCCGTCGCGTAGAAAGGATGGTTTCGTTTGTCGTAGCGATTGCTAATGTAACCGTGCGGCTTCGCAACGTTCGGCATGATTTGCCAGAGGCCGCTTGCGCCGACTTTGGATTGGGCCAATATGTTGAATGAACTTTCCACAAAAACGATACGAGTTAATTCAACCGGCAGACCCTTTTTTTTAAAAATATCTTCCATTAAAGGTAAATATCGACCCGACAGAAAAAAAGCCTTTTCCATTCGATCTTTAAGTCCCATTTGTAACCGAACTTTTCGACCATCTGATATTTTCCATTTACGTATGATCTCGGTTCGGGAATGGGCTAAATAGGAATCTACTTGCCGTTTCTTTTCGGCCGCCGAAAGCACCGAGTTTTCCATGATCGAAGTGACGTCCACTTCACCGAGCACGAAACTAGGATCATCCACTAAGTGAAACACTCCCTGACTTGTGGAGTAGTACGAGTAAATCTTAACCCAAAAATCGACCCGGTCTGCCATATCAAGGCTGGGAGTAAAAATCGAGTTTTCCGGTAAGGTCGAAGTCCACTGTTTTACCAGGGCTTCGGATTTTAGGCTCAATAACAAAGAAAGGAATATAATATATTTCACATCTTTATTTTAAGCTTGAAAGCAGGATCTGATCAAAAGCTTCCCGAACTATTGTTTCATCTCGGGGACCATTGTATAGGAAACTGAATGTTAAGATCGAGCCATCCCTACGTCCGGCGTATCCCGCAAGTGACACGACTCCAGTTAAATAACCGGTTTTTGCGCGGACGAAACCCTGGGCGTCGGTATTTTTCATTCGCTTCTTCAATGTACCATCAATTCCTGCAATCGGAAGACTTTCTAAGAAAGTAGGAAACATCGAAAAATTATTTTTGATCGCGGTAAGAACTTGATTTAATGCGTGCGCGGTTAATTTATTATTTCGGGTAAAGCCTGAAGGATTTTCGACTTCAAATTCTTTTGAAGTTAAGTCTAATTTATTCAATTCCGTCCGAATGATATCAACCCCTTGCTTCAATGAAGCATTAACTTTTCCGTCTTGGGCTGCAAGATTCTTCGTCAACATTTCCGCGACAAAATTGTTAGAAAATTTATTCATGTCGGCTAAAATATATGAAAGATTTTTACTTTCGACTGTGGTTAGAAGCTCGGCCAGCTCCGGAGTTTTTCCCGAACGCACTTTGCCCATAATTTCTATTCCGCGTTGCTTTAGAAAAGCTTTCAGATTCATGCCCGCCCAAATATCTGGATCGTTTACACTTTTAAAATAGGCCTTTTCGGGAACGTTTGAAGGAACCTCGCCGCTTACGGTAATCGTTTTCTCGGCATTCGATACCGATATAACCAAATCTTTTTTCGGCGTTCCCGCTACGGTCATGACGGTATTTCGCAATTGGAAATAGTCGCTTTGGGGATCTAACGTGACCTGCGCTTTTAACCCGACCTTAGTCGGCTTAACGAAAACGTTGACCGCATTCCAATTAAAACTCATAGCGCCTACGGGGGCGTCGTAAGCCCGGTCAACCCGCTTATCCTCGCGGCTTTCGTCAAAGCGAATTTGGTCGAACATAGAATCATCGACTACGATGTCCCCAGGAATAGACTTAAGATTTTGCCGAGTTAATTCATTAACTAAATACCATAAGTTTTCAGAAACAAAACTAGGGTCACCGCCACCTTTAAGGTAAAGATTTTTTTGATCATAATACACGCGGGTTAGAAATTTAGAGCCTAAAGGGAACATTCTTAAAACGGCGTAAGAAGTCAAAACTTTAGAAACCGAAGCCGGAATTTTTTTTTCAAATTGGTTTAAGCCTAAATAGTCTTCATCATCAATCTTAACTTCCATGCTAAGATGCGCGGGATTTATATCATATTTTTTTAAAATATCGCTTAACGAATCGGTGGATTTGATTAATACTTTTTTTCTTTTCGCCTCAGCTAGACCAAAGTTGAAAATAAGTAAACAGACCAAGACCACATTAAAGAAGTTTATTTTTTGAGATTTCATTTTATAAAGTATACCGGCACAATACATCTATGAAAAGAAAAGATTGGTTTATCGTTATTGGCCTGCTGATCATCATCATTGCTCTAGACCAATTAACAAAAGTTTGGGCTTCTGGAATTACCGAAAGAGATTTTGGCTTTTTAAAATTCATCTTAATTCATAATCATGGCGCCATGTTGGGCCTTTTTTCTGAACTACCGGCCGTTTTGCGAATAGTTACTTTGTCGACGAGCGGGGTATTTCTGTTAAGTTTGTATGCCCTTATCCAGTACTTAATTCCAGTTCGGTTGATGCCTTTACGCGTTGGCTTATCCATTCTGGTGGGCGGCATTCTAGGTAACGTAGTTGATCGCATCTTACACGGCTACGTCATCGACTTCATCACCATGCAGTTTGGTGACTTTCACTTGCCGATTTGGAACGTCGCCGACGTGATTCAGTGGATTGGTTACGTGCTCATTGTGTATTCAATCATTAAGTACGGGGAACAAATCTGGCCCGATAACAATATTAGGAAAAGCTTTTGGGTAAATAAAAAATTTCAAATTAAATATTCTAGTTTGTTCATGGCCACGGGCCTGTTTTTGAACTTAATTGCCTTAGTCTATTCGTACACTTATCTTAAAGTTACAATTGCTGAAATAGCCGGTCCCAATCAATTATTGATTAGTAAATTTTCTGAGCCGTTCTTATATACCTTTCTTATTTTGGCCCTAACTTTTTCGATGGTGTTGTTTTCCGTTGGTAAAATGATCTCGCACCGGATTGCGGGGCCCCTTTACGCTTTCGAAAGATTCCTAAAGGACGTACTGGAAGGAAAAGGATTATCAAAGCAGGGAGTGGCCCTTAAGCTACGTGCCGGCGATGAATTTAAACATTTAGAACAGCTGGCCGAGCAAATAAAATTACAGTTGATCAAGATAAATTCTGAAAAGACCGTAGAGGTTGTTGAATACAAAGATACGTCTTTAAAAGACACGGCGCCATCCGACCCCGATTCAGAAACGGTCTAAGATAATTAATATTAAGTTAATTCATAATCCGAGATTTTATCGACGTAGAATCTTTTACGTTGAAGATCAAGGCCGCATTCGGCGTGAAGATAGTCTCCGTCGGGATTTCTAACGATACCAAATGGCTTAATTGGTCGAGGCTTCCCCTTCGTCTGCCCGCCATCATAGACAACCTGAATCGTTGCACCAAGCTGACAGGCTTTCGCCAGGGCCATCAATTTCGAGTTGCCTGAAGAAAAAACCCGGTACTTTTCCCAACTTAAATCTTTCTTCTGCACATCCATCAAAGCTCGAAGGGTGACTTCGGGTTCAAGTTTTTCAACGGTTTTAAAAAAGACCTGCATGCACGCGTGCGCGTCGTCATACGCACGGTGGGCGGCTCCGCCCTGCAGATTTAATTCCTTAATTAACGTCTGCAACTTGTGATTGGTTGTCGTTAGCAACGCGCGCGACAGTAAGCTGCTACAAAGATTTATCGTGTTCGGAAAAGGCAAACCCGCCCGCTCGATATCTAAGGTTAAAAATCCTAAATCAAATGGCGCATGGTGAGCGACCAAGATGCTTCCTTCGATGAACTTACAAAACTCAGCGATTTGAGTTTTCATTTCTACGGCGTCCGCGACCATTTCATTCGTAATACCGTGTATGCGAATGTTATCGTCAACCAAGAGCTTAGAGGGTTTTAAAAGTGTTTGAAATTGGCCAACTATTTTTCCTTCGTGCCATTTCACCGCGCCCAGTTCAATTATTTCAGATTCAACCGGATAAGCACCGCTGGTTTCGGTGTCGAAAGCCACAACAGGGTATTGATGCATGGGAACGGAATTATCAAATAACATCTGTGCAGATTAAGTGAAATAAGTCCAAAGGTCTAGCCGTACATTGCAACATCGGGCAATTAACATAAACTATGAAAATGAAGTTCCTTTCCTTCCTTGCCGTCGTTACTTATTTTCATCAAGCCCTCGCCGTGAACGAAAAGCCGTCGACGGTTCCCACGTACCAGGTCTCGGTCGACGCGAAATTATATTCGCATTATATCGAGCGCGGCCTGTCGATGAGTGACACCAACCCGGCAATGAACGTGGCTTTTCTTTATAATTTCGGTCCGCAGTTTCGCATGGGCTTTTGGGGATCAAATATTTCAAACGTCTCGTCAACCGACGATAATTTTTGGTTCAAGTTTTTGGCCGATGTTCGAGTCGACTTTACTCCAACTTCGGGGATGCTTCTGTACATCAACGATGATCACTATTACAAATCAAGTATACGTAACGGCCAAATTCTTGGAGTTAAAATTAATTATCTAGATTATTTAGGCGAAATTGAATGGATGAATAATTATCAAGGCACGCACGTGAATTCTGAATATCTTAACATTGGAAAAATGTATCCTTACAAGGTTTTTAAAGTCGGCGGTAAGGTTGGTTATACCTTAACCAATTCCGAAGGCTATTCTAGTTACATCGATTTAAAAGCAATCGGAACTTACGCTTTAGGTACAAACTCAATCGCTGAAGCGGGAATAACCATGATCTCTAGCGAGTCACAGTTCGGCGGCCGTGGTAAACCGGCCATCTATCTAGCCATTTCGTTGTTTTATTGAATCTATTCTTCGTGTTCTTCTGGTAAGGCCGCCGCGGCAGGATCCGCTTCGATGCTAGCTTTTTTTATTTCAGCATCAACTGGATTAACGAAACCGGGTGCTCCGTCTCCGCCGCCCACTTTTTTGCGATCGCCAACTTGCTTCGCGAAATTATCGTAAACGCCTTTAGAATTATCTTTGTCACCGAAGACCGTCTCTAATTTCCGCCGATTCTTATTCTCTGAAGGCTTTTGACGAATACTCACGCGAATGAAGCCCATTAGTTTTTCTGGATCCAAATCACCTTTTTTATCGCGAACCGACACATTTCCGAATATGACATTCGAAGTATGCTCAAAGGAAGCTTTGATTTTATTCGTCACCAGATCCAGTCGGTCCTGCGCAACTTTTTTAGCGCTGGCTTCTTTTTTATCCGGCACGGCTTGATTGAACATTGCCGACGTTAACTTGATCTCTGAATCTTGCAATCCCGAAGTCACTTGCGCAAAGTTATTCATCACATCGATAAATTTTTTATTTGGTAAAGAAGTTCCTTTTTCAAAAAGGTAAATATCAGGAATATCAAAATCAAATCCATCACGGGAAATCGTTACGTTCTTCGCAAGGTCGGTCATTTTGTCAGCCATAAAGGCCGCGACCACTTTTTGTGATCCCATATCTAAAACGTTCGGAGTTTTATCTGCCGGCTCTAAAAAACTTTGAAAAGCCTTAAGCGGCTCGTTCACTAAATCCAAAAATAATTTTTCTAAAGTTAACTCGGCACCAAAATTTTGAAAATTATATTCAACAATAGAGGGAGTCGAAAAATAATCCGAAACCGCCTTTTTAGTCTCATCACTTTGCCCCAGTAGCCACATCACCAGGAAGAACGCCATCATCGCCGTCATGAAATCGGCAAACGCCACTTTCCACGCGCCGCCGTGATGACCGCCACCCGAAACGATAATTTTTTTAATAACGATCGTCTGTTTTTTCTGAGCCA
>CAXSEH010000053.1:0-16297 GCA_964236345.1 uncultured Bdellovibrionales bacterium | reverse complement strand
AAAAAGACCCCACTTTTCGTTTTCTGCGGAATTGCAAATCCGGAATCTTTGCGACAAAACTTGCTCGATGAAAAGTTCCAGGTTGTTCATTTTGAAAAATTTGAAGATCATCAAAGATACGACGACAAACTACAAGGTCAGTTGGTTGAAAAGTATTTGGTCTTCATGAAGTCAAATCCCGGACTGCAAATCGTTACGACCGAAAAAGATATGATGAAGATAAATAACCCGTGGTTGCGCGAAAAGATAATCGTCATCGATTACCAGATGACCATGGGTGCGCAACAGAAGCAGGATTTACTTGAAAAAATTAGCACAAGTTTTAAGTCATAGTTTAGCTTTTATTTGGTCTTTCTTACCCTGGAAAACCAACCTGTTGTTAGGAAGGTTTCTAGCATTTCTGTGGTTTGATGTTTTTCGCATTCGGCGGCAGGTGATCTTAGATAATATTCATTTAGCCTTTCCTCAATCCACCGCTGACGAAAGAATTCGTATCGGTCGAACGTCGATGCAATATCTTTGCAAAAGTTTTTTCGATGTGATCAAAATTCCGAGCCTGTCTGATGATTGGATTCAGAAGAACGTCGTTTTCCATCAGCAAGAGCGGCTGACTGAATATTTACAAAAGCATGAAAAAGGCATCCTATTTTTGACATTACATTTAGGCAGTGGAGACCTAGGAGCGGCCATAATCAGTCGAGTATTTATGCCGAGCACTCTGATTAGTAAACGTTTTCGCAGTGCTTTCTTAGACGAATTTTGGTTTTCTTTGCGAGGCCGATCGAAAACCCAATTCATCGATGCCCATGGGCAGCGTAACGCATTTGAAATCTTGGGTGCCCTAAAGAAAAAAAGGGGCGTTATGTTCGTGCTGGATCAATTTATGGGGATGCCCTTTGGGGTGGAAACTGATTTTTTTAGGCACCGAACAGGAACCGCCTACGGCCTGGCCCTGTTCGCTAAAAAGACGGGCCTTCCCGTGATGCCGATCTATAACTACTGGGGCGAAAACGGTCAAATTCATATCTGTTTCGGTGAACCCATTGCATTGAATACTGATTTAAGCGAAACTAATGAGCAGATAACCAACGGGTATAATCGCGTACTAGAAACGATCATTTCCCAACATCCCGAACAGTGGATGTGGGTTCATAGAAGATGGAAAAAGTTTGAATGAAAAAAATTATCTATCCTTTGATCATATTTGTTTCTTTTGGATGCTCTTCGGGATTCTTGAAATACAATTCCAAAAAAGATATTTTTAAAAATGAAGAATTTGAAAAAAAAGTTCTAATCAAAGAAGTTCCCGTTGAGGCAGCGCCGGTCACTGAGGAAAGCGATGTAGAGAAGAAAAAACCGGTCCCCCTGCAAGCCGTGATTTCGCCGGCTGAAAAAAAGATCATCGCCGAAGTCAAAAAAAACAAAAAATCAAAGTATAAGATATCGAAGACTTCCGGCCAGGGAGAAGCTTCCGTTGAAACGAAAGGCCGACAACCCGATCTAGAAGATACGGAAGGATTTGGAAACGAACGGCGTCCGCTTAAAGATCCATTTCGCGTGGGCGAAAAAGTTACCCATACGGTCAGCTACTTCGGAACAACTGCAGGCGTGTTGACCTTTTCCGTGAGTCCCTTTGTTGAAGTTAATAACCGCAAGTCCTATAACTTTAAAATCGGGATTACTTCAAGCCGGTTGTTTTCAAGCTTTTATTCAGCGGCCGACCAGGTGGAAACTTACGTTGATTATCAGGATTTAGTGCCCCATGTTTTTAAACTGGACATCAAGGAATCCGGTCAGTTAAAGCAAGCCCAATCGTTTTTTGATCAGAAAGCCCTGAGGGCGAATTACTGGGAAAATAAATATACGGAAAAAAACGGCCACGAAGAGAAAAAACAAAGTTGGGAAATTCTTCCTTTTTCACAGAATGCATTTAGTTCGATCTTTTACATGCGGTTGTTTAAATGGAACGTTGGACAGGAATACGCTTTTCGCGTTTCGGATGATGAAAAAAATGTGGTCTTTAAAGGTCGCGCCCTTGAAAAAGTTCAGTTGCAAACTGACGCGGGTAAATTTGATGCCATCAAAATTAAAGCCGAAATTGTTTCGCGTGGTGCTTTGACCCAAACCGGCGATTTACTATTATGGCTGTCGGACGATGAACATCATTACATTCTACGTATCGAAGCGAAAATTAAAATTGGAACTTTGGTATCCGAAATCACAAGCCTTAATCCAGGTTGATTCTTTGACAATAGATAAAGCTCAGGTTGTTATTCAAACGGCATTTCTGGGGGATCTGATACTTTCGATCCCGTTTCTAAAGCGAGTTAAAAATTTGCATCCTGATGAAAAATTGGTTTTAATTTGCAAGAAGGGCTTGGGATCTTTTCTTAAAGAACTAAAATTGATCGACGATTATTTCGAAATCGCAAAAAGTGACCGGCAAAGTTACCTGCTTGCGCTTAAATTTTTAGAATCTTTTTCCATTAGCAATCTCTTCTGCGTACACCGTTCTATTCGTAGCCAACTTTTTGCCGCCCAAATTACGGCCCGTAAAAAAATCGGATTTAAATCTTTTTTAAGTTTTTTAATTTTTAACGATCATTTTTCATATGAGCTTTCTTGGCCTGATGCCGTTCGAAAATTTAAGCTATTAGCGAATCTTGATTCCGAAGTTAAATCTGCCTTAGCGGGCCGAGATTTCGGTGGACTCAATAGCGTGAATTTAGAAGGCGCGATGCCCGCAGTCCCCGAAATTTTTTCATTCCAACCCCGAAAAACTGATAGACGATTTTTAAAGGTCTGCCTGTTTCCAGGAAGCGTCTGGGCCACCAAAAGATGGACGCTTGAAGGTTTCACCGAGGTGGCCGCGAAGTTCATCCAGCTGGGTTACGAGGTTTTGTTACTGGGTGGGCCAGACGAAAAAGACCTCTGCGACCAAATCGCCCTGGTCGTGCCGAAGGCTCAAGTCTTAGCCGCAAAGCTTTCCGTTGCGCAGTCTATTCAACAAATTTCCGAAAGTGATTTAGTCGTGGCCAATGACAGCGCCGCTACACACATGGCGGCCTTCGCGGGAACTCCGGCGGTAACGATATTTGGTCCAACGACCCTTGATCTGGGATTCAGACCCTGGACGAATGAAGCCCGTGTCGTGCAAACCGACCTAGAATGCCGTCCTTGCGGAAAGCATGGTCATCAAATCTGTCCATTGGGTCACCACAACTGCATGCGATTTATCGATTCCGAAACCGTCACGCAGAAGGCCTTAAGTTTAATTAATTCTCGGTAAAATCTTTCACGTTGATCGAATATTTTCGAATTTTTCTAAGCAACGTGTTTTTCGGAATATTCGCTTGGGCAACCGTCTGGTTGATTTTACCCTTGTTCGCCTTAAGGGCGCTGGTAATAAACTCTTTTTCGGCTTGCTCTTTGAATATTTCGAAATTCAGTGGTTCCCCGGCCGTTTTGGTCGCGCCCGCGGCGGCGCTTGCCGTCAGTGTTGTGAGGCCCGAGGCAACGGCCAAATCTTTTTTCATGTTATCCGGTAAACTTGATTTCGTCATGATCGAAGCTGACTCGACAATAAAGGCCCGCTCAATGACGTTTTCAAGTTCCCGTATGTTTCCGGGCCATCGATACTTTTTCATAATATCTAAGCATTCCGCATCAAGACCCGTGATCACTTTTCCATGTTCTTTTGAAAACTTTTGCAGAAACGTCATGGCCAAGACTGGAATATCATCCGGTCTTTCACGAAGTGGGGGTAAGAATATCGGCATGACGTTTAAGCGATAGAACAAATCTTCACGGAAATCGCCGGTCTCCATCATTTTTTCTAGGTTGCGATTTGTTGCGGCCACGATGCGCGCATTCGTTTTCACTTCACGGTTGCTACCCACGGGCGTAAATTTCTTTTCTTGAATGGCTCGCAGTATTTTCACCTGCATTTCGGGCTTCAATTCTCCGATCTCGTCTAAAAACAATGTTCCGTTATTGGCTAACTGAAATTTTCCAATCTTTCTTTCAATCGCCCCGGTGAAGGCGCCTTTTTCGTGCCCGAAGAATTCGCTTTCCATCAAATTTTCTGGAATAGCGCCGCAATTCACCGCGACCATCGTGCCGCTTTTCCGAGGCGAGTTGAAGTGAATAGCGCGTGCCACTAGTTCTTTGCCGGTTCCGTTTTCACCTCGAACCAGGACGGTCGTCTCGACCTTACAAAGTTTGTAGATTAAGTTAAAGACTTCTTTCATTTTGGAATTATTGCCGATGATTTCGCTTTCGATATCGTCATCAAATATGGGATTCGAAGCGGTTAGGCTTGAAACCATTTCGTGGGCCTCGATACTTTTCTTAACAATGTCGGTAAGCTTTTCGGGACTGACGGGTTTTTCTAGATAGTCATACGCGCCATCTTTAATGGCGGTGATGGCATCATTCAAATTAGAATGCGCGGTCATGATGACGACGAAGGTTCGTGGGTCATGCTCTTTTATTTCTTTAAGCGCGTCCAGACCATCCATTTCGGGCATGCGAACATCCATCAGGATGAGGTCGTAAAACTGGGTCTTAACTTTGGCCAACGCTTCTTTTCCGTCACTGGCCTCATCGATATCAAATTGTATATCTAGCTGGGTGTTTTTTAAAACTGAAGCCACCGATTTTCGTAATTCGATTTCGTCATCAACAATTAATGTTTTTAAATTCATGATTGTAACTCCGTTATATTCTCATTTGATTCTAAAGGAAGCTGAACAAAGAACGTAGTGCCTTTTGCGGGCTCGGATTTAAAAGAAATACGCCCGCCGTGCAGCTCGATAAAGTATTTCACCAAATACAAACCCAGTCCAGTTCCCTTTGTCTTATGATCTTGCGATTTGCCGCGGACAAACTTTTTCCAAACTTGATCTTGATCTTCCGGACGGATGCCTTCTCCGCTATCGCTAATTTCAACAAAGACGGCATCATCGGTTTCGTAAGATTTAATTTTCACGAATCCCTGCTCCGGAGTGTATTTAATGGCGTTTTCAATAATGTTAAGAAAAACCTCGGTCATCAGCGTCACGTCGAGTTCGATCAGAAACATGGGTTCTAATTCAATTTCGATCCGGATGTTTTTGGAACGAGCCAAAGGTTTTAAGCGGTCGATAACGTTTTCGATAATGCCGTTGATGTCGGCGGTTTCTTTTAGGATTTTGAATTCGCGGGACTCGACCCGCAATACTTTAAGAATTGATTGGATGTAGCGATTCAGTTCTTCGGAATAATTTCGCAGACTCGTAAGGTCTGACTGTAGTTCAGCCGGGTGTGGACCCTGGGTGATAACCCGGTCCAACACGGCCTGAATCTTTGCGATGGGCGTCTTCAAGTCATGACTAATCAGACTGACGAAATTGTTTTTTAGTTGCTCAAGTTCGGCGAAATAATTTTGTTCTTGTTTTAGCTTTGCATGCGCTTGCTCAATCTTCAGTGCCTGGTAACCAATGAAAAGTACCCAAATAAAAATTAAAAGACTTAGCGGGCTGATAATGGGAATCCAGATTGAAAAACTGTCGAAGATCCACGCGGAAAAGGCGGCGACGGCCGTGCCGATAAAGACGAAAAAAAATAATGCCACTGCCTGGGGGTAATTGGTGATGACAAGGATCGCGACGACGGTTAACGCCAACAAAAAAAGTGCGTAGATCCAGTTAGGCGTTTTTATGATAAAGCTATTCGTCAGTAAATTTTCGGTGACCTGGCCCCAGAATTCGTGCCGCGACATCAGCCCCAACGGAGTCTGTAACTGCGAATTGATCGACTTTTCAGAGCCAATGATAATAATCTTATTTTTGAAAAAATCTTTTGGAAAACGATTATTCAATACATCGGATAGCGACACTTCTTTGAAAAGCGTATGCCCTTTGTAGTTGATTGTCGGAAGACTTTGCTTTTGGTCGTTGCGTTTGCTTCCAACAAGTCGCTCGGATAAGTGAACGATGTTTCCGGGGTTCATCAGAAGACGTCGGGTGATTCCATCGTCATCCTTCAGATTATCGATATGCCCTAAATTTGAACGGTCGTGCCGTGAAGCGATCGGAAGCGATAATTTTTCGGGCTCCGAGGAATTCGTCGACCAAAAAACGCGCGGGTCTTTGAAAGCGATAATTTCTTGCGAGGTCAGTTTGATCTCGCCGACGTTGTCACCGATGTAAAGCGTGATGCCGATACTGCGGGGTTCTTGAGTGAGAAGGCGGGACAGTAGGTCTTGCCAGACATGGCGATCCCAGTAAAAACTATCGTTCAAATCGGACATCTCGTTCGTGTTGATGAGAGAACTTGTCTTAAGATCATACATTTTTGAAAAGTCAGAACTTTTTAAGGTGACTAGCACAATTTCTGACGCGGCCTTTTGCGGACCACGTAATCGAAATCGAATGTCGTAATTCCCATTGTCGTCAAATTTAAGAAAAAAAAGTGAGAAGACCCAGCAAATCAAGGCCCGGATCAGGAAACCGCGTTTTGCCGTTATTGATCGCAATGTTGTTAGAATTCGCCTTTTCAGGCCAATTTGGAGGGTTCGAAGAAAGGGTGCTTTCACGCATCGCAAAATAACGAATTTCTGTCGTTATTTCAACTGCTTAATAATAAATTAAGAAGATGGAATGGATCAAATCTCAAGAGACCGCGCTTCCTCACTTTAAATCGTCGGTGCTTACGATCGGTAACTTCGATGGGGTTCATCTCGGGCATCAGAAGCTCCTAAGGGAATTATTGAAGCAATCTAAAATTTACAAAGTGCCTTCGGTTGTCTGTACGTTCAGGCCTCATCCGCGTACCGTCCTGCGACCTCAAGAGCCGCACCATCGGTTGTTTGATCATCGTGATCAGTTCGAAGTTTTGGGGCAAATGGGAATCGACTATTTAATTGAAGAAAAATTTAGTAAAGATTTTTCATTGATGTCGGCCGAAGAATTTCTAGAAAACTATATTGAAAAGATTTTTCGTCCTTTGCACTTAGTCGTTGGCTACGATTTTAACTTTGGTAAATCTCGGCTCGGAAATACCGAGTTCCTAACAGAATTTTGCGAAAAGAAAAAATGGGGATTGACGGTCGTCGATGCATTTGAAATAGATGGTCAAATTGTTTCTTCTTCGCAAATTCGAATGTTACTCGAACACGGCGATTTGAAAAAAGCGGAAGAGTATTTGGGGCGTCCCTACTACTTACGCGGTCCCGTCAGGCTAGGGTATAAGCGTGGTCGAACTTTGGGCGTACCCACCGCTAACTTAAGTCCCGAAATCGATTTCGTTCCGCGAAAGGGCGTGTATTTTTCATGGGCCTTTTTAAATGACCGTAAGATTCCTTCCATTACCAACATTGGATACAATCCTACTTTTGAACATTCTGATTCTTACCTTAAAGTTGAAACTCATCTATTTGATTTTGATGAAGATATTTACGGAGAGCATTTGAAAGTCGAGCTATGTCAATTTCAGCGCGACGAAATGAAATTCGGCTCGCTCGAGCTTCTGAAAAACCAAATTCACAAAGATCTCGAGCAAGCTCGAATCTATTTTGGGTTAAAATGAAAAAAGTATACTTATTCGCAGAGAATACCAACACCGAATTTTTAAAAGATTTGGATTTTGTGACAGGCAAGCTTGAGATCGTGCCGTTCCAAGGTTTAAACGCGGCGGAAGCCTTAAGCGCGAATTTTGACAGCATATTGCTCGGAGAAGGGGACTATGAATTCTTCAAACCCTTGCTAAAAGGAGTTAGTTACAAAACGAATCACCTAGGGGTCGCCGATACTTTGTTGAAAACGCCGGCTGGTTATAAACCCCTTAACTTAAATGCGGATTGCATATTACAAGTTTTAAAAGATCGACACTTCAAGCTTGATACATCGCATACCGCAATGGTTATCGGAACGTACGACTTCGTGTTAAGTGTTACATTGAAAATTGCGCTATCTGGGTATTCGCATATCATCGTTTTTTTGCCAGATAAAACTAGCAGTGCACAGCTAGCAAAAAATATTAAAAATTTCGTTTTTAACTTAAACGTTCAATCGATTGAACTAAATGATTTAACTCGGTTACAAACGACCAGCGGAATTTTGATTTCAAATTTAAATGCGACAACCGATAAAGAAGCTTTTGAATCTTTGACCTATTTTAATTTCTTGTCTCACGGTGCGATATTCGTGGATTTTCAGTCTTACGGTGACGCGGGTCTGATCGAAGAAGCTAGACGAGCCGAGCTAAATGTCGTCGAAGAGTTGGAAATTTTAACTCTAAAATTCAAATCGTTGATATAATTCGGTAAAATCTCTTCCTTCGTCTAGTTACAAAAAACGTCACAGTCTCTAAAATGTTTGTATGTTGCCGAATAAGCTAGGGGAAATTTTAATCAAGCAAGGTTTGATTCGTTCAGATCAATTGCAAACGGCAATTACGGAAACCCAACGTACAAAAAATCGATTAGGTCCCACGCTTGTTACTTTAGGCTTGTTAAAAGATTCGCAAATCTTGCGCGCCCTTGAAAAACAATTTTCAATCCCCGGAGTGGACGTTGCTCAGTTCGAAATCGAGCCGGCCGTCATCGCGATGGTGAACAAGGATTTCTGCGAAAAAAACTGCATCATTCCCATTTCAAAGGCAGGAACGACCTTAGTTGTAGCTTTAGCCGACCCTAGCAATCTGCAAGTTCGTGACGATTTACGCTACATTACGAAATGTAAAATTCAACCCGTGGTGGCAACCGAATCTACGATCCTATCGGCGATCGCGAAATACTTCGCGATGTCTACGGAAGACTTAACTAAAACGGAAATGGGCGACGAAATGGTGATGGCAACGGCGGCTACGGCCGTTGAAGTTGGCGCCGAAGCCGACGATGCCCCGGTCGTAAAATTTGTGAACGGTATTTTGATGGAAGCTATTCGGAAAAGAACTTCCGACATTCACTTTGAACCCTACGAAAAAAAGTTTCGAGTTCGTTTTCGAGTGGACGGAAACTTAGTTGAAGCGGCTTCTCCACCTACCTCATCCGGGCCCGCGATTATTTCGCGTATCAAGATTATGTCGCGAATGGATATTGCCGAAAAGCGCAGACCGCAAGATGGACGTCTGAAGATTATTTTAAACAAAGAAAATCGCGAGATGGATTTTCGCGTAAGTTCCGTTCCCACCATGTGGGGTGAAAAAATCGTCATGCGGCTTTTAGATAAATCAAACTTGCAGCTTGATATGACGAAGCTTGGTTTTGAAGAAGAAGATTTAAAGCTCTTTAAAAGCATGGTGAACATGCCTCAGGGAATGGTTCTGATTACGGGCCCTACCGGTTCCGGAAAGACCACGACGATCTATTCCGCATTAGCAGAGCTTAACAAACTAGACACCAATATTAGCACCGCCGAAGATCCCATCGAGTTCAATTTGGAAGGTATCAACCAAGTTCAGATGAACGCCGACATCGACTTAACTTTTTCTACGGCGCTGAGAGCGTTCCTTCGTCAAGATCCCGACGTCATCATGGTGGGAGAAATGCGAGACTTAGAGACGGCCGAAATCGGATTCAAAGCGGCGTCGACGGGTCACATGGTTGTCAGCACCTTGCATACGAATGATGCCCCATCGACGATTGTGCGATTGACCGAAATGGGAATTCCGCCTTATCTGATTACGTCGACTTTAAATCTAGTAGTAGCGCAACGACTTGTCGGAAAAATTTGTGAGTCGTGCAAAGAACCGATCAAAGTTCCCGAGGACACCTTATTAAATTTAGGTATCTCGAAAGCGGACATACCCCGTTTTAATATTCACCGTGGCGCGGGTTGTGCGGCTTGCAACATGACCGGGATTAAAGGCCGAATGGCCATTTACGAATTGATGCCCATGATTGAAAAAATAAAAGACGCGGTCTTAGCGAACGCAAACAGCAGTGAACTTCGTAGAATGTGCAGCACGCTCGGTCTACGCACGTTACGACGAAGTGCACTTTTAAAGTTAGCGCGAGGCCAAACGACAATCGAAGAAGTCATCAATGCTTCAGTAAGGGATGATGTGTGATTGAAAAGATTTTGGATCAATCTGTTCAGAAATTGGGGCACGAAATTTCATTTATCTTAGGTCACAAAATATTGGCGAAAACCGCCGATGATTGGTTTGAACTTAAAGGCGACGCATTTTCGGTATCCGAATGGGAAGACCTCAAAGACTTGTGCCTTCTACCAAACGAAAAAATTCAACTTGAAACAAAGGGCTTTGTTGCCGGGGTCTACCAGTCTAAGCACCACTGGAAATTCTCATTTACCGAAAAGAAAGAATGTTTTAAGGCCTACCTTTCACTCATTGAACGCATTGAACAAATGAACTCGGGTCTTGAAAATCCTTATTTTTGGGACATGGTAAAAAAAGACAAAGGGCTTTTTATTATCGCCGGTGAAAAGAAACAGGGTAAATCGACATTACTTGGCGAAATCATCATGAACGACAATAAAGACCGTCTGCGGCTGACGGGATTACACGTTCGGCTTAATCAACAGCGGTGGCCAGAACTTGATTCGGTCGTGCACCTCGGAGCGGACACCATGAACCTGGAGGTTCAGCATCCTTTATACGATGGGATCGAACGAATCGTGGTTGATTTTAACGAAATTCGCGATTGGGCAAAATGGATTAATTTTGTTGAGCAGGGCCAGTCAGTTTTAGTGACGGTCAGTGCCGATTCGATTACTTCGATCCTTCAGCGGCTATCGACAGAACTATCCTTACCGTTGTTCGAGCGACTTATCTATGCCCTGAATGGAATCTTAGTTCAGAAATTTGTGGGCTCGCAAAAAGTAACGGCCCACGAGATATTAATTCTACGCAATCAAGAAAAAATAAAAATGAATAGCGATTTTAACGACAAAAAAAGTTTTTACCAAATGAAACTGGAAGATTTCGGTGCGGATAGTTACCAGTCACTGAATCAGTCCCTCATCCAAAGACTTATCCGTCGAAAAATCGATGTTAAATCGGCCTTTGCGGCATCGAGTGACCCTGATCAGCTCGATGTGCAACTTAAAAAGTTAGGATTATAAAATGGCAAATTATCTTTACCAAGCGCGCATGATCAACGGCCAACCGGCGAATGGGCGTATCGAAGCCCGCGATGAAAATGATGCTCGAGTTAAATTGCGGGCCAAACAACTTATTCCCGTTAAACTGACTTTAACTTTGGTTAAAAAGGCCGAAAAGTCAGATTTTGAAACTGCTTTGAAAAATCTTTTAGCTCCAAAGTTAACATCAAAAGATTTGCAAATTTTTACTCGTCAATTTGCGACGCTCATTAATGCGGGTATTCCGATTTCAGACTCGATCAAAATTCTGGCGGATGGCTCGCAAAACTTGCTTCTTAAAGAAGGACTATTGCAGATTCAAGGATCGATCGAAACCGGAAAACGATTGTCCGAATCGATGGTCCAGCATCCGCAAATTTTTGATCGCCTTTACTGTAACATGATTCAGGCAGGCGAAGAGGCCGGTATCATTGATACCATTTTGCAACGACTTTCGAGCTACCTTGAAAAAAACGAAAAAATTAAGAATCAGGTTAAAGGCGCACTTGTCATGCCCTTGGTTATTACCATCGTGGCATTTTGCGTCGTTACCGGAATCATTCTTTTCGTTATTCCAAAATTTCAACAATTCTACTCGAGCTCGGGGAAGGCCCTTCCCGCGATTACCCAAATGTTGATCGACTTGTCGGGTTTTATCAGGACCAAATGGTATTTGATGATAATGGGAATGGTCACGGGTGGAGGTTCGATCACGTACTACCTGGGAACAGTTGAAGGTAAAAGAAATTTTGATAAATTCATTATTAACGCCCCAATTTTTGGCGATCTGGTGCAAAAATCAAGCGTCGCGCGAATGAGCAGAACGCTATCTACTTTACTGTCGTCAGGTATTGGTTTGATCGAGGCTATTGAAATCGCGTCGCGGACCGCCGGAAATTACGTTATCGAGCACGCCTTAGCAAATTGCAAAGATGCGGTCACGATCGGAAAGCCGTTTAATTCGGCCTTACAAAAACAAAAAGAAATTCCGATTATGGTCACGCAAATGGTTGGCATCGGCGAACAGTCGGGTGCCTTAGATACCATGCTGGGTAAAATTGCTGATTTCTATGAAGATGAAGTCGAGAATTCAGTGAAATCCATGACGTCACTTATCGAACCAATCATGATGGTCGGCTTAGGCGGAATTATCGCCGTGGTCTTGATTGCCATGTACCTTCCTATTTTCAGTCTCGGAGATACGATTGGAAATTAGAAATCAATTGTCGCAAGCTCGCGGCCTTCAATTCTTATTAGATAAGGGTTCTCGCAAGAGCTTGCGAACGATGATTTTGTTTACGTACTTCATTATCTTTCAGATTTTAATCTTAACGCAAAAACCTTTTCTGCAATTTGATTTTATTCTATATTTTTATGGGTCATTTAGTTTGCTATTTTTGCACCATTTCTTCCTGCACTTTTTAAAAGATGCGCAAGAAATCGAGTGGATAGATCGTAATATTTTCTTTTCCTATTTTTTCGACTTTATGATCATGATTTTTTTCATGAAGTCGTTTCCGCAGCTTTCTAGTTTCCTATTGGTTTTACAACTTTTTATGCTTTTTATCGCAAGCTTTGACCTTGGTTTTTTAAGTCTTTGCGCGCTGGGCTTTTTTGCTTCGGTAGGAACTTCGGTGATGAATATCTCGGCTTACCAAGCTGGGTCGACTCAAAGTATTTTATCTTTAACGTTATTTAATCTTTCGTACCTTTCGGTGATCGTCATTTCGGGCCAGCTTAAAGAAGAAATATTTAGCTTACGGTCGGACCTTTCGGTCACGCAGAAAAAATGGAAATCTCAGGCAGAGTTTTCAAAAACGCTTATTGAAAAAATGCCATTAGGCCTTCTGGTAACACATCAAAATAGCGAAATCGCCTTGAAAAATTCGTTTCTATCCGAGCATCTGAAATTAAGCGATTTTGAATTAAAAAGCTTGGTCGAAAAAATTTCCAGGCAACCGAAAACAAATAATCAGCTAAACGATTTTGAATACGAAAATTCGAATTCGCTAGATAAAATCGTCTACCAGTTAGACCGTACACAGTACTATGACGAAGAAATCGAAGAAGAATTAACTTTGATGCTGATTAAAGACGTCACCGAAATTCGTCAGCTTGAAAATCAGCTGAAGCAAAATGAAAAGTTAGCCGCCGTTGGCCAACTTGCGGCAGGTATTGCGCATGAAATTCGCAATCCTTTAGCGGGTATCAGCGGCAGCATCCAGATGCTGGTGCAAGACGATTTAGAGGCCGACCAGAAAAAGTTAATGAACATCGTGCTTAAAGAAATTGATCGTTTGAATAACTTGATCACCGAATTTTTAGATTACGCTAAACCAGAAAAGAAACCCGATCAAAGTGTCGATCTTAAGAACTTGATCGAGGAAACGGTTTTGAATTTGAAATCCCACAAGGAAGCCCCGGCGAATTTACAATGGAAGCTCGACACGCCGTCTGAAAAGATTATGGGTTTCTCTGAAAAATTACGCCAAGCTTTTTTAAATATTTTGATCAACGCGATTCAAGCATTGAAATCCGTCGAAAACCCGGTGATCAACATATCGCTAAAAAAAGATGCGCATAATGTTATACTATCCATTCAAGATAACGGGGCGGGTATCTCGCCCGAAACTCAAAAGAAAATGTTCGAACCCTTTCATACGACGAAGGCAAAGGGCACGGGTTTGGGATTAGCCATCACGCACAAGATTTTAGAATCGCACGCGGCCGTGATCGTGATTAATAGTGAATTAAATAAAGGAACTGAGTTTAAAATTAAATTCCCACTGATGGGGTCATAAAGATAGGAGCAATGATGAAATCTCGAATATTAGTCGTGGACGACGAAGAGTCGATCCGCGAGTTTCTTGAGATAATGTTAAAAAAAGAGGGTTATGAAGTGACCACCGCAGAGGATGGCATGAAGGCTAAGGATGTCTTAAGTAAAAAAACTTTCGACATGGTTATTTCAGACATGCAAATGCCGAACATGACGGGGATCGAACTTCTAAAGCACGTGAAAGAAAGTTACCCCGATTTAGTTTTCATGATGATCACGGCCTTCGGTACCACCGAGACGGCCGTCGACGCGATGAAAATGGGCGCTTACGATTACGTAACGAAACCGTTTAAAATTGATGAGGTCCGCCTCAACATCGCGAACGCGCTGAGATCAAAGAATTTAGAAACCGAAGTTCGGGTATTAAAAAAAGAATTAGTTAAAGAATATTCATTCCAAAACATGATCGGTAATTCGGCCCCGATGCACGCGATCTTTGACCTTGTTAAACGCGTGTCCCAGGCGCCAACGAACGTCATGATCACGGGCGAATCTGGAACGGGTAAGGAAGTGGTCGCCAAAGCGATTCACTACAACGGTCCCTTAAAAGATCGTCCCTTCGTTACCATCAACTGCGGCGCCATTCCTGAAAATTTAATGGAATCCGAAATGTTCGGTCATAAGAAAGGCTCGTTCACGGGCGCCATTTCCGACAAGGCCGGCCTTTTCGAAGTCGCCGACGGCGGAACATTATTTCTGGATGAGGTCGGTGAATTACCGGTTTCAATTCAGGTTAAGTTACTTCGCGCCATCCAAGAGCGCGTCATTCGCCGAGTGGGCGCCATTGACGATATTAAAATTGAAGTGCGCATCATCGCCGCGACGAACCGAAACTTAGAAGACATGGTTGCCAAAGGCACGTTCCGCCAAGATTTATTTTATCGTCTGAACGTCATCGGAATTCGCACTCCATCACTTCGCGAACGATCAGAAGATATCCCATTGCTCGCAAATTTTTTCTTACGCAAGTACAACGAAAAATTGAATAAAGGTATTTCGACGATCTCGACCGAAGCGATGGATATCTTAAAAAAGTATAATTACCCAGGTAACGTGCGAGAGTTAGAAAACATGATCGAACGAACCGTAGCCCTTGAAGCGGGTTCCACGATTCTACCAGAATCTTTACCACCCATGGTGAACACTTCAAGCGGTCGCAAGATGGCTTCTAGTAACGAGATTGAAATCGGCGAAGAAGGGCTTGAGCTCGATAAAGTCATGGGACAAATCGAAAAAGAGCTTTTAGTTAAAGCCATTCATTCGGCGGGCGGAATTAAAAAGAAAGCCGCTAAACTTCTACGCATTTCTTTCAGATCCATGCGCTACCGAATCGAGAAATACAATCTCGGTGTAGTTGGTGACGACGAGCTTGACGACGAGTAGATAAAAAGCGAAAAAAGGGGCCATGACAGGCCCCATAGCTCAACAGGATAGAGCAAGCGTTTCCTAAACGTTAGATCCCCGTTCGAGTCGGGGTGGGGCCACCAAGTATTCAAGCCGCAATTGACCTTGAAGATTTTAATTTGAGTGAATTTGAAAACGTCATAAAAGACAAAACCGAAAAACTATTCTAAGGAGTTGATCATGGGTCTCAGCGAAAAACGGGCAATTACCGCATTTCAAGAAACAAAATTTCCCGCCCTCAAAAAAGAAATTGATGCGGCAGCAGGCTTCGTCGTTCCGATGGAAGTTAAATGGGATACTTTAGCATCTGAAGGTTACGGTAGCGATTACGAAACGTTTTTCACCAAAGTTTTTTTTCAACCGGTTATAAATGCTTTTCAGGCCGTGTGCACAGATCAAATGGGAAAAGATGCTTTGAAAAATAATCTCAAAAAAATTATGATCTCAAATGAAGGTGGGTTTTACTCTCCGGAAAAAGCGATCTCATTTAAAAACGGAGTTTTGAGCATCGATCATCAACCCCACTCAAATGTAGATGATGTGAAAGACAGAACAAACTTTTTGCAAAAGACCTTGGAAAATTCTCTGTAAAGATAAGTTATGCTGGAGCTCCGGATTTGAAACTCCGGAGCCTTTATTCATATGTTTCTAATGTAACTCGTCGCGATCAACGCCGTCAGATTGCTGCTTCACCAACTGGTGATACAAACCGTAGAGTAGAACGGCCGGTCCGACGTAGCGAAATAGTTTTCCAATGCCTCGCGGACTTTTCAAAGCCGAGATCCCGGCCGAAATCGCGAATGAACCCAGAGCTGACCATAACCAAGGCATCGAATTCACGCTGTTGATGATTTTATCGACGTTTGCGTTCTGTGATGAAGTGGGGCGATTAGTCGCTTGTCGACCGTTGTTACGGGCCCATTTTTCGTAATTATGTTCCATATTTCCTCCTAATTAGTGATGACCT
>CAXSEH010000052.1:0-16878 GCA_964236345.1 uncultured Bdellovibrionales bacterium | reverse complement strand
GAAATGTCAAAATTGGCAAATTGCTGTGTGCGTCTTTCATGTAGTCAAGCCAGATCGGTAGGGCTGACTTGCCGCCCACTTCAGATTTACCGATGGTTTTTTCTTTATCGAAGCCTACCCAAACGCCGGTCGCAATATTGGGCGTGTAACCCAAAAACCAGGCATCCGCATATCCGTTCGTGGTTCCCGTTTTACCGGCCACTTCGCGCCCGAGCTGAGCTGCCTTGCCGCCTGTTCCGTTCGGATCTTCGACGACCCCACGAAGCATATTCGTAATGATGTAGGCCGTTTGCGGGCGAATAAGTTGATCTGGATTACCGAAGTAAAAAGGACTGTCTGCCCCTTCCGTTTCGGGCGCTTTTTCTAGAAACGACTTACGTTTCTGTTCGAAATCTTGAGTCACCTTTTGGGTCTCATCAGAAAATCGAACATCGAGGTCAAGATTTTCTAAAATAACTTTTCCAGAACGATCAATTACTTTTTTAACTAACAGCGGACGAGTTCTAAGACCCATACGTCCAAGTTCTGAAAAAACTTTCGTCATCTCGAATAACGTTAAAGAGCTCGAACCAAGAACCAAAGTAAAATCTGGATTGAGTTTTGAAAAAACCCCTAAGCGTTGCGCAAATTCAGAAGCGAAAGGAACCCCGATGTCTTCCATGATTTTGACGGACGGGATGTTCAACGATTTCACCAAAGCGTTTCTCATTGTTATTTCGCCGTTGAATTCTCGTCCGTGATTTGAAGGCTTCCAGATTTTTTCGTCTCCTTGGCCTTCTTCGTCCGCGTTCATTTGTTTGTATACGATAGGCGCGTCTATAATCTGCGTTGAAGGATTATATCCCTTTTCTAATGCGGCCGCGTACACCAACGCTTTAAAAGCCGATCCGGTCTGACGGGCCGCTTGCAAAGCGCGATTGAATTCATTGCGGGCGTAATTATAGCCGCCCACCATCGCGACCACTTCTTGAGTTTGCTGATCGAATGATAATAGGGCACCTTCGACTAAGGGCTCTTGATCAAGCTCTAACGCTAAGTACAGGCTAACGTCGGCGATCGGGTCGGTTTTTCTGGCTTTGGTTTTAGCCCATTGAAAAGTTTCGTTCGCAATTTTCGCCAAAACGACGTCGCCTTTTTTTAAAGCCTGCGACGGTTTTTTAATAATATCGTATTCTGATTTTTTATCGAAGTTTGGTTTTCTAGCCCAAGTCATCGTATCGAATTCCACGATGCCCTTTGCTTCGGGAAGTTGAATTTCAACGAATCCTAAGGCATCGTCAACGTTCGTCACAACACCTTCATAAGTGGAACCGACTTTTAAAAATGAAGGAAGTTTTAGATCTTTAAAGTCTAACTTTTTTTCCGAAACTCTTTGTCCCTTTTTACCAATGTGCCATTCAATTTCTGCGAACTGGCCGTCTGGCATGATCGTTCTTTCAGGGTTAGATTCCACGATCAAATTATATTTCGATTTTTCAAGATGGGTTTTGATTTCCTCTTCCGTCGTCAGGTTCATCAAAGGCCCGCGAAAACCTTGGCGTTTGTCTAATTCTTTAAGACCCTTTTCAACAGATTCGTTAGCCGATTTTTGAAAATTAGCATCAAGACCCGTATAAATTTTAACGCCCTGATGAAATAAAACTTCATTCCCCAATTGCTTAGTTAAAAGCTGTCGCAAAGTTTCCAAATAAAACGGAGCCACGGCTTCGTAATCTTCGCGAAGGAATACCTTAACCGGAGTTTGCACCGCTTCATCGGCCACCTGCTTAGTAATATATTTTACTTCGGCCATTCGATGCAAAACGTAAATTTGACGTTCCTTCGCGCGCGACGGATTTTTAACCGGAGAAAAATCCGTCGGAGCCTTCGGTAAACCCGCAAGCATGGCGGATTCTGCAATTGTTAATTGCTTCGCTGATTTTTTAAAATACGTTTGGGCTGCCATTTCAATTCCATAAGCGCTTTGGCCAAAATATATTTGGTTTAAGTATAGAAATAAAATTTCTTCTTTTGTTAAATTCTTTTCCATTTCGATCGCCAAAAGAATGTCCCGTAATTTTCGATCAAAAGTTTTTTCGCTGGTCAGTAAAAGTGTTTTAGCGACTTGCTGAGTGATGGTCGATCCACCTTGAACATTTCGTCCGGCGCGCATATTCGCCAGGAAGGCCCGAAACAGGGCTTGAGGGTTAATACCGCCATGTTCAAAAAATTGATCATCTTCGGCAGCTAAGAACGCTTCAATCGTGTGTTTAGGAATATCTTTGTACGGGATAAGAACCCGGCGTTGTTCGGCGAACTCTCCAATTTTTTTATTGTTGCGATCGTAGACTTGGCTGACCAACAAGGGTTTATAATCTTCAATTTTTATCATCTCGGGTAATGTCTGCTTGACTGACAAATAAAAGAAATAAATGCCGGCAAAAGATATGATCGCCAACGAAAGCAAAACTAGAAAAATTTTTTTCAACATGAAAACCTCAAGCTTAAAAGCCAAAAGTATCATAGCATTTCAGAATGGACGGGTCAGGCTTCGTAACGCAGGACCTCGACGAAGGTGAGGCGAAATTCCTTACAGGTTTTCAAAGGGTGGAAAGCCTTTGTCGCTAACCAGTGCAACCGAATAATGTGGTGGCAAAAACCACGCGATGGCTTCCAAAATTCCTTGATGTTCTTTTTCGGGTGGATTTGCGAAAGACTCTAAAGAAAAACATAGATCATAGTTTACACCATCGACGGCGACCATCAGAATGCGTGGGGTAAACACGCCCTGATCGACTAAAAAATTTTTCAATACTTGTCTCACGTAAGTCGGTAGGTATTCGGCGCTTGCTGGCCCCGTTTTAATTGCAGCGCTAGCTTCGATTTTGAAGTCCGAAGATGCATTGTGCGCGTTGTATTTCATAAAGTAACCGGTTTCGCGAAATGACCAAATCATACCGTACGAAAAAACATAGTCCGGATAAGGTAGCCGCCGCGGGTTTACAACTAAGCCGATGCCCCGGGTAGATAACCAGTGCAATATCTTTTGGGCCGAATCGATACGCTCTTCGCCAGCTCTTTCGGTCAGTAGAGTTTCGGTAATTAGATAGGGCCAACCGTCAGGTCCCTGTTGTGGATCTTCAGACAAAATCTTTAAATCAGACTCTGAAAGGATTTTAAAAAATTTTTCGTCCCAAACCTGATTTCGATTTTCTTCGGATACTAAAAGATGATCAGTTAACATTTATTTCACTTCAACATTTTGAACGATAACTAATGTCTTGTAACCAATCCTTCGAATGGTATCACCGGCTGCCGTTTTTTTAAGGTCTCCGCTGCGCGTAATGATGGGTACCAACCCTTGACCAGCATCTTGAACAGTTTTGTAAATAACCGGTGCGGTATTTGGATGAAGACGAACGCAGCCCCCGGAAGCGCGGGATCCTAGTTTGCTTTCAGTTCCGGCAGGTGCTTGGTGAGTCGCAATACCGCTTTCAAAAAAGACGGCGAACGGCATCCACGTTTTCCACAAGTTCGAGAAATAGTTTTCAACCAATTTATCCACATCAAAGTAACCGACCGGAGTTGTCGACCAGTAAGCTCTTTCTGAACAATGGTCTTTCTTTGGGTCTTGTCCTTCGGCGCATCCTTTTTCGTACTTTTCGCGTCCCGTTGAGGCCTTGGAAACTAAGGTTAACTTCCCTTTGACGTAAAGTTTCAAAGTTTGTTTATCAGCACCGGCATCGGCTTTATTGATAACGATCACATTCGTAAATTCTTTCATCCACGGATGCGTTTCGAAATCGTCCGGGCTGAAGGTACGAATTGTCGGTTCAACCGGAGCCGCATTTTCAAGTGTCGAATTAGAGCCATCTTCCCAAACTTGGGCAAAGGCCGATTGCGAACCGGCGGCAATAATAAGGGCTAAAGCAAAAATGGATTTCATTTGGTCTCCTGAGAAAGAATTCGATTTATCACAGGGGGTCGATTTTGAACATGAATATTAGAGGCGGGTGCGCGTATCAGCTAGTCACTTGAAAAAAATTCCCGTCCGGCCAAGAACCGACTTGCCCATTTTAACAATATGCGTTAATAGACCTTTCTTCCAAAGGAATCAAACATGAACACCGCATTTTTTAAAAGTATTGTGATCTTCGCATTAACCTTCGGCCTTTCCTCAGCCTCTTACGGTGCCGTTATCAATGTGATAAATCGTAGTCTTGAGTTAAAAACTTCAACCGCAGTTCCGGTTCAAATAAACTATCGGAGCGAAACGGTTGTGACTCCTGGGTCGGCCGCGGCCAATATTTATGCCGAAGCTATTCAAATCAAAGTCGAAAGTTGTTCAACGAGCCCGGTAACTGCACGACTACGTGGAATTACGAATGCGGGAGCCGATATTATTCAGATTTTAAACTTAAACAAAATGAGCCAATGTACGTGGGTCGCAACTCCTGTGTATTCACTGGCCATAGCAAATTTAAACTCGGGGCAAGTTACGATTAACGAGCAAGTTTTGGAAATTGGAATTGGAAACTTGACCGAAAAATTCGATTTGCGGTTAGGCAATTAAACCTTTGTAGCTAAAGATTGCTCAAGTTTTTCAAGGTCATCATACAACTCAGCGCAAAAATCATTTTTACGAACCTTAAAGGTTCCCTTATAATTTCGTGATGTCATTTGCTGAATGATCTTTTGCAATCGAACTAAGGGGCCTGAGACTTTTCCACTAACGATCACTCCGCCGACGAATGCAAAAAATCCTCCGACCGCTCCGAACACGCCAAATGCAAAATTCAAAACATCCACGGTATTTTCCATAAATAAATCGAGAGTTGAAAAATTTAATGGATCCAAATCTTTTAAATGCTCGACGTTGGCGTTTATCGAAAAACGAACAAAGATATAAAGTGCGACCAATGCGATAAAATAAAATGTAAGAAAATAGGTCGTAATGCCAAGCTGAAACTTTTTATTGATCAAAGATCTTCTTCTAAAGAAGCCTATATTATCAAACATCTTATTCCACCTTTCACTTCACCATACGGCGAAGAATAAAGTAATAATGGTGCGGCATAAGGCTACCCTTCCACGCTGAACACATTAGTGAGGGCATGTAACAGTCAAATTTTCCACTGATCGTTTGGTACTCATCTCCAAGACCCAACATATGACCCACTTCGTGAGCGATCACCGCGCCCGTCCAATCGCGACCCCAATTGGTATCGTACGGACCGCGAGTAGAATCTAAAACATTGACCGAAAAGTGCGCCATAGATTCTTCGGTTACTAAGTCGAACTTAAATGCATATTCGAAATCAGTTTTGACCCGGCTAGCATTCCAAATATCTTGGGCTTGCTGCACTTTAATTTTGAAGTCAAAAAGATCTTTTGAGTTTGGATTCTTCAAAAACACTTTAATGTTGAACACTATTTGGTTGGTTGTCGTGGTTACAACGTCGTAGGTGTATCTTTTTTTAACAATGCCGGCGTAAGTAATTTTTCCTTCAATTCGGTTTGTTGATTTTAAATTATTACGCAAAATTTCAGCGGGATTAGGAAATGTTTTGTAAGAATCTTTTAAATGTACGCGAAAAGATTTGAAAGTTTCGTCTGGTAGACTGACGCGTAAATTTTGAGAAAATAGAAGCTCGTACAGCCACCTTTGTGCTTCCTCGTCCTTTTTCAGCTGGTCGTCATAGCCGCCGACGCCGTAGTCTTCGGTAAATTCGTATTCCTGTGCTCGGGTAACGAGTGGAATTAATATTAAAAAAATAAGGTGTTTTATTTTCATAACATTAAGCGTTCCACACAAATTTTGTGGGAACAAGAAGTATTGCTAAAGTTCATTCGTCCCGGTTAAAGTAATCTTTGAACCAAAGGCAGGATCTTAATGTCTAATAAAATTAGAACTGGTATTTTTGGAGCCGGGTTTGGAAATTACGGCCATTTCGACGCCCTGAAGACATTACCCGAATTTGAGGTCGTGGCAGTTTGCGGCGGGCGATTTAAAGAATCTCTAAAAAGTTCACCCAAAGTTAAAATCTATGAGTCGCATGAGTGGCAGAAACTTCTGCAAGAAAATGATTTGGACTTGGCCGTCGTTGCGATTCCGCCCGAAGGACAGACACCTATTTTACTTTCGGCCATGAAAAAAAATTTAGCAGTCATGGTGGAAAAGCCACTCAGTTTGAAACAAGCTGAATACGAAGCGATCAGATCTCAATTTGCCGAAACTAAGAATTACTCGGCCGCGAGCTTTATATTTCCCGAACTGGAAACCTGGAAGGCTGCAAAAATACAGGTTGAACAAAACCGACTCGGTTCGCTTCGTTCCATGTCGGTCGATTGGCGAGTCGAATCTCCGGCCATCAAGAATAAAATTAAGAACTGGAAAAGTACTTCGGAAAAAGGTGGCTCGGCCTTATTTCATTTCATGCCCCATATGATTCATGCCATCCAGTTTTTCGGCGGGCCGGTTGAAACCGTTTCTTGTATTTCTAAGCCCGCGCCTGATTTGGGCCCCGAGATGGGTCTTCCTATTTGCCTGATTCAGTTGGTCTTAAAGAATCAAGTTCCGGTCTCGATCAATTGTAGCCTGGCGGCCCCTTTCGGCGCCGGACATCGATTCGAAATCTACGGCTCCAAAGGAAGTTTAGTTTTGGAAAATAAAGGCAGTGATTACGTACGAGAATTTAAGTTAACGGTTCAGAATGAAGAGAAAAAATTCGAACTTCTAGAAAAAGATGCAAACCCGTATTTAAGCACGCTTGATTCCAGAACCGCTCCGCTGATATCGATTTATAAGAAATTTTCAGCGGGTTTCGAAGCTAAAGAGATTATTTCCCCTTCGCTATTAGAAGCCTTAGAAACGCAGCGAATAATTTTACTGTGCGAAGAAAGCAGACAGCAAGAGTTGCCGATTAGAATGCGGAGTTAGATTTGCTGCAAGGATTTGATCTGAGAAATGAAAGATTAATTTACGCGAAGAGGGCTAACGATGTGATTATGACGATATCCAGAACTAATTTGCTGAGACGGAAATTGTAGGGGTAAAGGTAAACCTGGGCCTCTTTGTCTATAAAAACCAGCGAAGCTTTGGGATCAAAGTAGTACATAGCAAAAACGCAGCCTTGCAATATTACATAAAATCTCATAGTTTGCTTTATATGAAGCCAAATAGAATTGTTCAGCTGGATGCGCTTAGAGCATTCGCAATTATTCTCGTTTTTAATGTACATTTTTTTGGCGCACTTATCCCAAAAAATTATTTTGTTGAAAAAGATAGCTTTTTATTTCAAGTGTTCTCAGTCTTAAATGCAGGAGCTATAGGGGTCGACTTATTTTTCGTTATAAGCGGTTATTTGATATACAAAAATTTAGTTGAAAGGTCAGAACTTAGCTTCTCTGTTTTTTTAACCAAAAGGATCCGCAGGCTCTATCCAGTTTTTTTTATTTCAGTCGTCATATATTTTTTAAGATACTATTATAAATCACCACAATACTTATTGGCTAATTTTACCTTCACAGCCTCCCTTTTTAAGAATGTCATAAATTATAACCATGTAACTTGGTCTTTGCTTTACGAATGGTTATTTTACATATCGGCATTTTTTATTATTTTTACTGGCCGAAGATTTTTTTCAAATATAAAAACAATAAATCTATTTCTGATCCTTGGATTTGTTTTGTGCACGTGCTTATTTGTCCTTAGCCAACTGCATTTTGATTCAGTTAACGTTCCTGAAGCTGACCGAATGATGAATATATTTTTAGGAGCTTTACTATATCCTGTTACGCGAAGCTCAGTAACAAATACTAAAGATCGAATCTTATTAGTAGTATGCTTCTTGCTTATTATTTTTCTTCAATTTTTATTTACCAAATATTGGACCATACTTTCTAAGCTTTATCTAAATGGTGGGTATTTTATCGCTGCCGGTATTATTTTTCTTTATCTTATTTACTTAGTATTAAAATTTGATTTTAAATTTTTAACTAATAAATATCTTATTTACTTAGGGCAAATTTCATATTCATTTTATTTATTTCATCAAATAATTATAAATGAAGTACGAGGATTTTTTAATCCTCAGTCTTTAGGTAAGATGGTATTTGTCTACTTTTTCACTATAGGTGCAACAATCGCAGTTGCGGTTGGTAGCTATCTCCTTTTTGAAGCGCCAGGCGGCAGGCATAAGGTGAAAGAAAAGTTGTCCTGGTTAATCAAGTTGGTTAGGTCAAAGGCAAAGTCTCCAATCAAGTAGACGAGATGACTACAAAAAACCCAACAAGTACGGTTATATTGAATTACGCCCAACTTTATAGAAAAGCGCACGCGCTCTAATTACTTGTCCAACCCATTGTTATTATTTGTTTATTTGTCGAAAGCGAAAAACCATTTTCTGATAGAGAAAAAATGGTAGGGAGTACAGGCTAGCGTCGGTACTTTCCTAAGTCCTAGAATGCATTCAGCTTCTAGGAAAAACAATAACTTACCTTCGGACAAATCTAGACACTTAAAGTCACAATCGGCCAAATCACCCATGCGAACCTGAGAAAACCTGAGAAGTAATTAAATCTCAAGTAGCCCAGCCGATTTCGCGCATGTTCCTAACCGTTTAAATTTCACTGAGCCGTTTCGTTCGGATGTTCCAACGAAACAACATTTCATAGTCAGCATTGTGGCTGACAAGGATCGTTTATGGCTCGAGTGTTCCCGTTTGCTTTGTTTCTTTATATATTAAAATATATTTTTCGTACGACATCCAAGCCATTAAGTACGGTGCCGAGGATTTCGTATGATCGATAGGGACAAAACGTTTAGGACAAAGACGTTAGCTCCGAAACCTAGTTCAATGACCTTAAAAAAACAGCTCAAATTTTACTTAGAGCGAAATGACATTGTCGCCGCTCAACTTGCTAGGAAGGCAAACGTTCCAAAGCAATCGTTATCCGGATGGCTTGCCGGCAGTAATCCCAGAGACGTCAAGCAGGTCAAGCGTGTAGCCGATGCTCTCGGCATTAGTTTGGACAATCTTTTGTTTGGCGATGGTCAGGACGGCGACGTGGTCAAAGGCGGAGACCTCAGCGCACTACTTGGCGACGAATGGCTCAGCGGAACTTTTGAAATGAAAATAAGAAGAATTAAAAAATAATTTTCAAATCAAGTGGGGTGGGTCAAAAATTGGAATTTAAAATTTTTATTATAAAGGTCGTCTAGAAAAATTTTTCCAATTTTTTACGCAGAATTTTTATTCTCATTTTTTGAACAAAACTTTTTTAATAGCACGAGGTGGGTCTATGATTTTAGTTATAAGTATCATTATCGGTTACATCATTTCAGGCATTTCCCATGTTGCGAATGACCTAAATACACGGCCTATTGATCGTCCAGGCTGGGCCCATCGACCGACTGCGATTAAAGCGGTTCTTGCGGGTATTCTATGGTTTATGCGGCCTATTCTTGATACTCGGTTTAAACTGGGCCGAAACGCACGCGGAACGGCTTTCGGGCTGATGGTTGTTTTTAATCAGCTTTTCCTGGCAACAATTATGGTTTACGGATGCATCCATTTTTCTACATATCTTGTGGCGAATTTAATCGGACAGATCATCCTTTCGGCGGTTTTTATTTGGTTTTTTGGATTCATAGCTCTTTCATTCATGACGCTTCTATTTTTACCCATCGCCACACTAATGACTTTTATCTTAAGTTTATTTTTCGCTGCCCAGGGTGTACGCGGTTTGCTTTTTAATCGATACACTTTCTTAGGATCAATGACTGGCGTAGCGATAGCAGTAGCCGGCTTTACTTTTTTGAAGAATTCGGAAAAAGCCGACGCTACACTGATTACGAATGTGTCCCAACCGCAACACGATACCGCCAAGTCGTCTGGTCAACCAAATGAACCAACAAGCTTTGTAAAAAATGAAAAATTAAATCTCGTAAAATCTACTTTGATAAATAGCGTAGAAATATATAAAAATTCAGGTATTGCCGGCCTCGTAGTACATTCGCAGGATTGCTATGGTGGACTGAATCAACAATTCAGTCTGAATGATTTAAAAGCTTGTGCCTTGATAGATATGCTCAGTCACGAGTTAGACTCAAGCATTAAAAGAAAATCGCAGCAAGAGGCGGAATCTTACTTTTCTGTCGAAAGCTTTCAGCAACGAATCGGACCTTCGCTGAAGGCTTTAGGTTTGACTCGCGACCAAGCCAATAAAAACCTTCTTTCCTGGGAGCAAGACCTTCGAAATTTAATCAAAGAAATCACGGCAGAAACTACTTAAATTCTTTCATGAGCCGGCAACATACAGGACTGGTTGCATTTGGCTTTTATTTTTCTCGGATATTTCTTACAATGGTTGGTGAGCTCACAGCTCAGAGTGAGGAATTATGTCTGGAAATAAACTGACACCAAAACAACGGTTTTTTATTCAAGAATATCTACAACGTAGAAATGCTACGAAAGCCGCAATAGCCGCAGGGTATTCAGCTAAAACTGCGCGCTCAGCAGGGTCTAGGCTGTTAACATTTGTTGCTGTTTCTAACGCCATCGAAAAAGGTATAGCCGAACAATTAGATGCAATCGACGTAAATGGGGACGTTATTCTACAAACGTTAAGACGCATCGCCTTCGCTGATATTTTAGATGGGCCGTGTACGGGAAAATTGCGGGCGCTTGAGCTTTTAGGAAAGTCCAGGGGGCTTTTTCAAAAACAAAGTGAACCTGCGGGTCGCGATTCGGAGCTTAAAATGCAGTTGGATGTTCCGAACCACAGTAAAAATTCGAAATAAATTGTAGAAAGCCTCATTTATTAGCTTTTAGGCCGTTCCCATAAGGGGGTGACGAAAATATCGGTTGGATTGATTACCCTGATTTTACATCGGCGTTCCCTGCCAATCAGAGGAAGATCCGAAAAATATGTATGAAGAATTCAAGGTTACTGATAACCGGCCCCACGGTTGAAATGGGAGCGCGCTCTTTGAAATGCGAAGGATTAAATAAGCTTACCTTGCTAGGAAGCTGCATTTCAGGAGAATCTTTCAAGCGCAAACAAGTTGATACCGGACCCTGAAAGCTTTGACCGAATATCAAACATTAAAAAAAATTTGGTATTCGAAAAGCCTTAAATTATAAAAGCTACTCTCGGATCCTAAAAATCCACAATCGAGTAGTGATCATGTTTGACAGCTTCATATGCAGATTGGCGAATAGTCCGCTTTGCGTTTGAGGACCGTTACGGAATTATTTTTTTGTAAGTCTGTTTGATTAAGCTCAACAGGTGCAAGCGACATTGCAACCAGAATGTAACCTATGGCGGCCACTTTTTTAGCTATGGAAGCGATTTGATAGATTTCAGTAATATTCTACGAAATAGTTCTCTTTTAAGTAAAACTTCGGCGGTAATTCGCAAAAAAGAGATACCGGATCGCCTCACCAATAGTAAAATTTAGTTACAGAAAACAGCCATGCTTACTGAAAGCATGGCTGTTTATTATGATGTTTAAGATAGGCAGCAACTAATGCGGCTCTATTCAGAAATTAATAATTCAATTTTTTAGACGAGCGTATTTTGCAAGAAGTTTTCAGTTCGCCGGCCTTAGAAATGTAAGTGAAAGTAAGTTGGCTTTTTTGAATTGTATCTTCCAAAGTATCCGATCCAATACGACTAACGATTACTTGGCCAATAAACTTGTCTTCTACATTCGAAGGAGGGTTCATCGCAATATTTAGCAAATTGTTTGTGTTAACTAAGATAGTGTCTTGTGACGGAACGTAGCGACCGTAGGAAACCGCCGTATTTATCATATAGCTATCTTTTTTAATTTCCCCGAATTGTCCATCGACTGAAGGCATGTCATAATCTCCGGCTTTAGTTGCTCTGACAAGAACTGAACAATCTTTTTCCGCCTGATTTGATCCCTCGAGTAAATAGTAGCTGCTGCTGTCTAACGGAAAAAGTTGGTTTAGAACTTTCACTTCGTTCGACGATGTACGGATTTGAGATTTAGCTAAAGCAGCGGAGCCCAACGAAATGATTGAACAGACAAGTAACAAATGATTTTTCATAAAACATTCCTTTTGATTTAAGTCGCTTTTTTAGAAAGGACAACCCCTTCAATTTCGGCGCGAACTTTTTCTTTTGAACAATGCGATTATGATGCCAAGCAGGCTCGGGTCTGTGCTGAAATAGGATTGAGACCGCTTAAGATTCTACTGTTCATCGAGTGGACACAATAGAAAACTTTACATTTATGACTGCACTAATAAAAGTGTTACAGCTATCGTCATATAACGTAAATTAGTGACCGCAGGGGCGCACCATAAATCGATGTAAGCGAGATAAGGTCATCTATCAGAGTTTTCTCGATCACTCCAAAGCGAAATCCCAGGCTCCGATACCCCGGCAGTCTATCAAACGCATTTTTCCTGGAATTATTTTTTATCCAAAATTTTAGCCGATTTTGATATTTCGTTACGTAGCTCTTCCAGTCTTTCTTCATGGCCGCTGATACTTTTTATATTAGCTCCCAATGAAGCCCGTTCTAGGATTTGTTTTTTTTTGCTAGCCCAATCCTTAATATTTCCCGAGTCACCCGTTGAGGTAATTATTAAACGAGTAATTTCATGAACTTGTTTTCTTTCATTTAACCAAGCTTCAAGCTCTCCTTTGGGCTCTATGAAGTTCCGCAATAATGATAAGCCTTCAGGGGAATCCCTTTGCAGTTCTATGGCCACGAGAATTGCTTTCGCAAAAAATAACGGAACTCCTGGAGGGCCTGATTTCATCGTAGCGTTATTTTTTTTTACTTCGTTCAACTTTTGACTTATTTGAGCGATGTTTTTAAGGGAAATGTTCATAAGCTCTAAGAGTTTATGGGCAACGGGCAGCTCAATTTTTCCTGCCTGTATTAGAATTGAAGCGCCTTGGGTTAAGCCAAATTCGTCGTATGGGCGTTCAATGTTAAAATTAAATTTTGCGCAAAGTTGGATGATTTCCTTTTCAAACTTTTGCGCGTTTGTAATTCGGTCCAACAACGGCTTAACTGGACCGCTGAATCCTTTAAATCGCGGGCCAAAAACAGTTAGGGCTTCCCATGCAGGGGACGCCAGCAGTTCTTCTTTCCATAAATCATGTTTTATTTCGAATTCTTCTTTCATAATTCCCCCCTAGGGAGTTGGAACCGGAATAGGGCTATTTTCCATTCGAACCCCCTCCTGGAATGATCCTTAGTACTTTTGTTATGAGTGTCGGACAACAAAAATCAGCAGCGGGCTGCTGATCGAAAGGAAAAAATGAAAATAGAAACGTTACGTTCGCGCAGAATTAAACTTCGATACTCACAATATACATTGGCTCAGAAGGCAGGAATAAGCCGGAACAGACTGAGCCTTATTGAATGTGGGTATGTAAAAGCAACTCAAGCAGAGTTGGAGAAAATCAAAACAGCCCTTTTGGAAAACAAAGGGCCATCAGAAACGCTCCTCAAAAAAAGAGAACAACTATGAGCATATCCAATCAACTAGGGTTTCATGAAGCAGAACTTAAGCGATATCTAGTCCGACGGTTTTCAGAACTACGGGAAAATGAATTTTTAGGTATTCGCACTATCAAGCAACTTGGGAACAGTAAGGAAATATTAAACGGCTTGTACAACAACTACGATTGCGCAGTTAAAGATGTCATCGACAAAGCAGGCAGCTCGCAAATTTATTGTGGCTTAAATCCGATACAACAAATTCAAGGACTCATGATCAACGGCTTAGCCTCAGGGAATGGCTTTTCGGATGTACACGTCGCTAGAATTATCTATGCCTTGATTGATGTTGACCCGGCCCGGGCCGCAAATACCGCGTCGACACAGACGGAATTGCAGCATGCTTGGAATGTAATAAAAAAAATTAGCGATTTCTTAAACGCAAAAGGAGTTATTCACAGAACATTTGGGTCTGGAAATGGATTTCACATCTTGATTCGGGTTCCCTCGTACATGATCGACGGAAAAAGCAAATTGAAATCATTTTTAGAGTATTTGGATGGAAGGTTCTCTACGCCCGAAGCTCACGTGGATACTACGGTGCATAATCCCAGTAGAATTTGTCGGATGTTCGGAACATTAAACATCAAAGGCCAGTCGAGCTTGGAGCGACCGCACAGAATGTCTTTTGAAGTTGATCCTAAATTGGAAGCCATTCTGGAATATGATATTTTGAATATATTCGCCGACGAAATATTTCAATATTCGGGGACTTCCTCAATAAATAATTTAAAACGGAAAAGCGAACAGCCACGGGGTAAAGGAAACTTGTCGCAGAAAACGTTGGATTTTATTGCGCACGGAGAAGTTGATGGCAAATGGCATCCGCGACTAGTCTCCGCTACTTTTGATTTGAAGAAAAATAACTTTTCGCATGAGGAGGCAATTATCCAAATCAAAAAAGCGTCGGTGGGTCACTATGGTGATCTAACCCAGGAAGACTTGCGCCAGATTAAAGACATCTACGAAAACAGAACAGTTGATCCCAAGTATTTTTCAGGTACAGAGTTTAATCAGGGACAGCTCCATCAGGAATCTGGCCCTCAGCCATTATTCAGACAGTTACCGCCTCCTCCCCAATTTCCTGTAGAGGCATTAGGTAAGGTTTTAGCCCCAGCGGTGACGGCACTTATAGAACTGATTAAAGCACCCCCTGCCCTGTGTGCTCAGAGCGTTCTGGGCGCAAGTACCTTGGCGGTGCAATCCTTCAAAGACGTAACCATAGATGGACGTACATTTCCCACGTCACAATTTTTTTTAACGATTGGTGAGTCAGGCGAGCGTAAAACTGCGGTCGACAACATAGCTTTGAAAGCGCACCGAGAAATTGAACGATCTGAAATAGAAAAATTTGAAGTAGAGTACGAAAAGTATAAACAAATTTTTGAGGCCGATAGTGCCCAGCGAAAAAGAATAGTAAACGATAAGAAACTAAAAAAAGACGAAATTGCACGGATGCTTGGCGAACTTGGAAGTCCACCTATTGCGCCAATATCGCGAATAATGTTGATGCAGGAGCCAACGTTCGAAGGCCTTATTAAAATGCTTGAACACGGGCGCCCTAGTGTCGGTCTGTTTTCAGACGAGGGCGGAAGAATGGTGGGTGGCCACGGTATGAATACAGATAACCAGCTCAAAACAATGTCTGGATTTTGTTCGCTATGGGATGGGAAAGCTGTTTCGAAAGTGCGAGCTGAAACTGGGTCCACTAATTTATACGGAAAAAGATTTTCGATTCATTTAATGATGCAGCCCATAGTCGCCCTGCAATTGACGGGTAATTCGATGGCAACGGAGCAAGGCTTTCTTGCAAGATGTCTTACGACGTATCCCGATTCTACTGTCGGAACGCGAAAATATCATTCGGGAGATGTTTCGCAAGACTTTGATATCCTAAAATTCCATTCTGTAATGAAAAACATTTTATATAAGCCGATGCCGTTACAGGACCAAGGCAAGAACGTACTTCAACCCCTGGAAATGAATTTAACTGTTAATGCTAAAGCGACCTGGATTGAATTTCATGATTTCGTCGAAGAAAATTTGGCAGAGAATGGAAAGTTTCACTCTATTCGAGGTTTTGGAGCTAAAGCTGCCGAGCATGCTATCCGACTTGCGGCGACTTTAACGCTCGTTGAAAATATAGATGCAACTACTATTGAAGACGATAAAATGAAAGCCGGTATTTTGTTGATGGGATATTATTTGGCCGAAGCTCTGCGGCTTTTCAGCGTGTCGGCAATTAACCCAGAGTTAATTCAAGCTGAAAAATTATTAAAATGGTGCCATAGGCAAAATGAATTTATTTATACTGGGCAGGTTTATAAGAGTGGTCCCAGTTCGATGCGCGACAAAAAATCTGCACAGAAAGCGATTAGCATTCTAGTTGATCATGGTCATTTATTGCCGGTAGCGGAAGGCATGACGCTTGACGGGCGGCACCGAAAACAGGTGTGGAAAGTGGAAAAGTGTACAGAATTGTGACCGTCAGGTTCGCGGTTTCGGCTAATATGGCGACTTAAATAAATTAGGTCAGATAAAAACGCGAAATTAGCGGAAACCGCAAGACGGTGAAGCGAATAAAGTTAAGCTTACGGCTTCGTATTAAGGTTCGTAGTCGAATCAATGGTCGATTTTTTTGAAATGCAAAAGTGAGTTACTTTTATGGAATCCAGTAAAAATTATAAAGCCACTAATGAAATTAGAGATGCTTCATTGAACGTGTTAAAATCCGGTCCACGTTCTTTGACATTTAAACAGAATATGGAAACCGATAACGATATTTTGATCCCGATCGAAGTTGCGCGAATCCTTCGCATATCGACAAAAACTTTATCTCGGCTTACGAAGCGTGGAGAAATCCCTTGCCGCAAAGTTGGTGGTCAATATCGTTACTTTAAGTCAGATTTGGATCGATGGTTGAAAGGAGATTCTGAATGACAGAATCAAATGAAACCAATCCAAGAAAAACAATTTACAGAAAGACATCTTTTCCAGGCGTCCGTTCAGTTTGGGATTGGTCGGATAAAAAACAGGACTACGTTCAACGGAATTTTGGGAATCGCTACTTCGCAACAGTTGAGAAAAATCATAGGACGAAGTCAGAATCGTTCGGTTCGATTGAAGATGCGAGGAAGTGGCGCGAGCGGATGAAATACGACCTCGCGCGTTTACCCGACCTTAAATTGATGACCTTTGAAAATTTGCTGCAGGAATTCTTCGAGAATAAAAAAGACAAACTTCAGATTACGACGATTGAAAGTTACACAACGCAGTCTCGTCATTTTGATTATTTTTTAGACAATGTAAGAAAGCGAGCATCCCCTCAGGGGAACATCCAAAAATGGACT
>CAXSEH010000051.1:13669-17068 GCA_964236345.1 uncultured Bdellovibrionales bacterium | reverse complement strand
TAAGATGAAATTTCTACTTACAAATTCAGATCAGGTCAAAATATATTTAGATTGACCGTCGTTTTTCGAATGAACCCTGCGGGCGTCTTGGAAATGCTTGCCACAATTATGAGCTGTTTCAAATAAGTCACGCATTTAGCCGATTGAATTTACAACTCAAATTGATAATCTACATCCTTGAGGAGCACGACCCAAGTCTAAAAAGCTGTTTGTGATTAGTTTTTTGTTTCTAACCTCTTGTAGTTCTTTTTTCATTCGGCAGGAGTGTGAAAAAATTAATTGGTATCAGTACGGCCAAGACATTGCCATGCGGGGTGACCGTGTTTCAAATGACGATATGGTTAACAAATGCCGTAAGGCGGAAGCCGAAATGTCAGAATCAAAACTGGACCAGGGATTTAAAGCGGGAATGTCTCGATACTGTCAGCCGGACACGGCTTTTCAAACCGGGAAGTCAGGCGAACTTCTGAATATGGATTTGTGTGACCCGGGACAATTAGGAACTTTAAGAAAGCGTCATGGCGAAGGATTAAATGCCTACTGCAGAGATGGGTTGGGCGCAGGACTAAGCGGAAAAAAATATAAAAATGTCTGCTCGGCTGACTTAGAAAAGGCCTTCATGCCTTCTTACCGCCAAGGACGAAAGAAATATCTATCAGCATTAGTGCAAAATAATGAAAGCAAATTGCGAGAATTAAATGTCGACATCGATCGACTATCGTACGAAAAAAGAATTTCCGATGGCCGGGCTTCGGTACTACCATATGTCAAAGTGGGTGATGCCGACCCTTACGCCGATGAGCGCCGGCGATTAAACGATCGCACCTGGCAATTGAACAACGAGTTATCTTCAAAAAATTCGGTGAAATATAAATTGGATAAGGAGAATGACGAATTCAAAAAAGAGCTTGCCAGTTTAGACTAGGAAACACGTCTTAATTTTCGTCGACCGGTTTTGATGGGTCCATGGGTAAATCATAAATGCTGATGTCATAATTGTAGGACTTCCCGTCACGTTTGTAAGTGAAACAACCATTTTTATTAGCACTTAAGTTAAATCCAGCGCCCCACCAGTGATAGTTAGGAACCTCATTCAAAGTGTTGGCTTTACTTGTGGCCAAGGCATTATAGATTTCGATCTTTTTTTCTCCGGCATTATCACCAACTAGATTTCTTGTGTAAAAACGCCATTGAATTTCTTTTGAAGGCAGAGGTTCTCCTGAAGAATCGATACTTTTTAATTGTTCGGCCGTGTGATAGGCAACTTTCAACTCAGGATCCATAAATGCTTTTTGATACAAAGTATTGGTCTTGTTAACCGGGATGTTCGCGTAAGTTTTTTGATATTTTAATTCAGGGATTAAAAAGTGCGAATGGCCCATATCAGGAAAAAAAACCGCGTCGATGAATTTGCGCTGGAAGGCTTTTTCGATATGCTGGGTAACGGAATCGATAAAAGATGATGAAAGTTCAATGGGTCCACCTTGAGCGTCGCCAAAGGGTAAATAAAATTTATTTTTTTTCGTATCGAAGTAGGCGTGACGATCAAGTCTTTTGGGACTGACGTACATTTTCTGAAAGGTTTCCATCATGGTAGGTAGGTCGTAGTCCCAATGAAAATCTGAGTTGTAAATGACTTCATCCTTTGGCGATTGCGGAAGGCATTCGGCGGTCGCGAACGCTGCACTGAAGATGAGAGGCAATACAATCATAAGATGTCTCAAAATGAACACTCCTTGAATAGGGTCTTTAAATTAAGAGAATGCAAGGGCTGGGCCCGCGATTTCGAATAAGACGTATTTCACATACGATAACCACGAAATCCGCGGTTTTTGTTAGTCGACCGAGTTACCAATTATTTTAAATTCTTCGCATTCCATTGCCGTTTTGTTTCGGCCAATGCAAGTGCGGCCGAAACGGAAACGTTGTAACTTGCCAGCGGTGAAGTTTGTGGAATACTGACTAATTCATCACATGACTTTTCGGTTGGGTTGCGAAGGCCCTTGTCTTCTGCCCCAAGAACCCAAATTACTTTGTCGGGAATTTCTAAATCATAGATAGATTTTTCGGCTTTGTGTGAAAGACCAAAGACCCAGAAGCCGCCTTCTTTCAATTTGTCGAATGGGACAGAAAACTGATTTGTGCGGTGAATGGGGACGTGTTCGACGCCTCCACAGGCGACTTTGTGAACTGCCGGCGTCAATCCCACCGCGCGGTCTTCGGGAATAAAGATTCCATTAACGCCCATCAGCCAACTTGTTCGCAAAATGGCACCTAGATTTTGCGTGTCTTCAACTCCGTCTAAAGCCAAGACCAAGCCCTGTTTTGCGACCAGCAGATTATTGTAATTAAAATCAATGGTAAGACTTGAGTACGCGATGGCGCCTTGGTGAGAACGACTGATTTCTTGCAATTGCGAATCGCTTTTTTCTTCGATCTTGATTTTTTTCAAGGTTAGTTGATCGACGAGTTCGCGCAAATCGGCAGAAGATCGCCAATTAGACTGCAGCATCACCACTTGCACGCTAGCCGGGTGAACGCGAAGCAACTCCATGATGGCGTGCGTTCCGGAAACTTGCCGCCAAGACTTTGGAAAAGCGCCACGCTCTTGATTGCGAGGCCCTTTATCAAAGGATTTTTTCGAGTCTTCTTGCGATTGGGTGGCGCGCTTATTGTTTTCTTTTTTGAGAGCGGCGACTACGCGACCCGGAACCCGTTTTTTTGACTGAGGTTTGTATTGCGGAGTTGGTTTTTGTTTTCTCATGAGGAACAACTTTCTAAGATTTCGAGAACCGTTTCTCGCGGGTTTGCGGAATTTAAAATGGGCCGACCTACGACGATCGCCTGCGCGCCGGCCTTAATGGCCTGTTTCGGTGTCATGACTCTTTTTTGATCGTGTACACTTTCATCGCTTGATAAGCGAATGCCGGGTACAACTTTAAAAAAATCTTTTTGCGGGATCAAATCGAGTTCATGACCCGAACACACCAAACCACGAAGGCCTGATTGGTAAACTAATTGCGAAAGAGATTTGACATGATTTTCTACTGACCAAGCATGAAAATTTGGCGGGATGGAAGAATTCTCCCAACTGGTCAGAATCGTGACGGCCAATATCTTAAAAGGTCGAATACGATTTAATTCGACTTCTAAGTTTGCCAATTCTTTTAGTGCCTCGGCACCAGCCATCGCGTGTACGGTGACGAGAGTGGCCCCCGCATCGAAATTGGCCTGCACTGCGGCCTTCATGGTCGATGGGATATCGAAATACTTATTATCTATGAAAACCGACGTTTGTTCGGAAATCTTTTGTACAAGCGCCGCTCCGTAACGATAGGCCAAACGAGGGCCAATCTTCACCCCTCCAATAAGGTCGATGACGGGGGCTAATTTTTTTAG
>CAXSEH010000051.1:0-13569 GCA_964236345.1 uncultured Bdellovibrionales bacterium | reverse complement strand
TTAAAATCTTCTCGACCGCAGCGAAAACTTCTTCCGGCGCGCATTTTATGACTTCTTTGGTTTTGCGATTCACCACTTCGACTTGGCCGGCTTCGAAACCCTTTTTGCCAACGACGATGCGGACCGGAAAACCTAAGAGGTCGGCGTCTTTAAATTTAATTCCGGGACGTTCATCTCGATCATCGATAAAGACGTCGAACTTTTTCTCGGATAATCCGCGATCTAATGTCTCGACGTAGCTAGTTAGGGTTTCATCTTTTGGATCTAAGCTACAAATGTGGACGTCATAGGGCGTAATCGAGCGGGGCCAGATGATTCCGTCACCGTCGTGACTTTGTTCGATGCAAGCTTGCACCGTGCGGGTCACGCCAATTCCGTAACAACCCATTTCGTAAAACTGAGACCGGCCGTTTTTATCTAAGAAAACTCCGTTCATCTTTTTAGCGTATTTCTGACCTAAGTAAAAAACGTGTCCGACTTCTATTCCGCGGTAAGCTTTAAGCCGCCCGTCCGATTCCGGACACTTGTCTCCTTCACGCGCCATTCTTAAGTCGGCAAACTCGGTCACCTTGTAATCGCGTTCGTGATTTACGTTCTTTAAATGGAAATCGTCTTCATTGGCACCGACGATGTAATTCTTTAAGTGGGCGATTCCGTTGTCCGCATAGATCGGCATTTTTAAACCCACAGGCCCGCAAGATCCAGGACTGGCTCCGCTGGCGGCACGAACTTCATCATCAGTCAGCATCAGGGGCGGATTCGTCATCTTTAGTAAATTTTTTACTTTGATGGGGTTTACTTCGTCGCTACCCCGTAGCAGAACGGCGAATGGTTTGAGTCCTTTGTCTTTTGGATCGGTTCCTTCGTTCGCCGTGAAAAATAAAGTTTTAACTAATTCATTTGGCGCCTTACCGGTGAAATTCGATAGCTCCGCAATCGTTTTTTGTCCCGGCGTCGAAAATTTTTCCGAGGTTTGCAAAGCAGTTTCTTCGGAAACCTGCGCGATCGGATCAATGGCGGGACAAACCTCGATATTAGCCGCAAACGATGTCGTATCACTGACCAGCAATGAATCTTCACCGGCTTCGGCTAAAAGTTGAAATTCGTGAGTTTGGCTACCGCCGATGTTTCCCGCGTCGGCCTGGACGATCCGAAATTCTAAATTTAACCTATTAAAAATGCGTGAATAGGCGTCGTACATTTGCTGGTAAGCCTTTAGCGCGCCGGCTTGATCCAGATCAAAACTATAAGCGTCTTTCATCGAAAATTCACGCCCACGCATCAAACCAAATCGCGGCCTAATCTCGTCGCGGTATTTAGTCTGAATTTGATAAATATTTTTCGGAAAATCGCGCCATGATTTCAAATCGTGACGGACGTAATCTACCACGGCTTCTTCGTGGGTTGCGGCCAGGCAAAATTCATGATCGTTTCTATTTTTAAATTTAAGAAGGCCGGCACCCATTTCATTCCAGCGATTTGTTTCGCTCCACAATTCTTTAGGATGAACGACGGGCATCAAGATTTCGATGCAGTCGATTTTGTTAAGTTCGTCGCGAATGATGCTTTCAAACTTTCGAATCGCGCGTAGCCCCATAAAGCCGTAGGTGTAAAGACCTGGAGCCAGTTTTTTCATAAAGCCGGCGCGTACCATCAATTTGTGTGACGGAATTTCGGCGTCTGACGGAGCTTCTTTTAAAGTGAAGAGGTGGGTTTTTGACCATTTCATAGATTAACCTCGATCCCGTAAGCTTTAATTTTGCGATGTAAATAACTGCGTTCAAGTCCAATGGCTTCGGCGGTCTTTGAAATATTGCCACCGTTTTCTTGGATCTTTTTCACTAAATAATCTTTTTCGAATTCGGCGCGGGCTTCGCGAAAAGTCGACATATCGGAATGATCCGAAGTGATGGGTGCCGAATCTTTCTTCTCAACAAGCCCCGCGAATCGTAAATCATGGACGTCCACGAAATCAGAAGGAGTTAAAATATAAACCCGTTCGATAAAGTTTTTTAACTCGCGAACATTTCCCGGCCAGCTGTGTTTGTTAAGAAGTTTTATTCCTTGTTCCGAAATAGTTTTACGTAAGGAGGCCATTTGTTTCGCGACGATGTCGCTAAAGTGCACGACTAGCGAGTGGATATCTTCAGGGCGATTTCGTAATGGCGGCATCTGCATCACGTCTTGCGCCACCATTTCGGCGAGCTCGGGGTGAATTTTCTGATTAGCTTTCAGTTGTTCAAGCTGCGACGTCGTCGTCAAAATTAAACGGACATCGCTAGTCAGTTCGCTGGATGTGCCGAATCTTTTAAACTTTTTGGTTTTGAGGTAATTCAAAAGTTTTTCCTGCAACACGTAAGGCATTTCTTCGACCTCTTCGATGACTAAGGTTCCCGATTGCATCAGTTCGATTTTACCACGACGGGTCTTATCGATCCCTGGAAGGGTGCCTTTTTCAATACCGAACAATTCGATTTCAATGAGATCCTGGGGAAGCGTGCTGCAATTGATTTCTGATATCGGACCGCTGGCGCGCGCGCTCATGTAATGAATATTTTGCGACACCAATTCCCGCCCCGAGCCTACTTCGCCTTCGATTAAAATCGTATTCGAATTCTGGGCGAGGACCGTTACTTTTTCGCGAATTTTTTGCATCACTGCAGATTCACCGACAAGCGCGATGCTTTTACGAAGCTTGTTAAGCAGCGCATTTTTTTCGTCCCGTTCTGACTTGAGTTGCACGATATGATCGATCGCGATCGTGATTTTGTCTAACGAGAGAGGTTTTTCAATGAAGTCCCACGCGCCAATACGCGTGGCTTTTACGGCCGTCTCGATCGTACCGTGGCCGGAAATCATGACGAACGAAGTCTCTGAATGGATCGGGACCGCTAAGCTAAGAACTTCTAGCCCGTCCATCTTGGGCATCCATATATCCAAAAAACAAATTTCGGGTTTGAAACTTTTTAAAACTTCCAGACCCGATGGACCATCGGGCGCCACCATGACTTCGAATCCATCATCGCGCAAAGCTTCGGATAAGACTTCACGAATTGGGCCCTCATCATCGATGATCAAGATTTTTAATTTATTTTTCGCTGCATGAAGTTCCATGACTTCTCCTTTAACCATTATCGATCGGGATAACCGGCATTTCGATATACATTTTCGTACCGTGAGGCAAATTTTCAAGGGCCCGGATAACGCCGCTGTGGTCTTCTATAATACTCTTAACAATGGGTAGTCCGAGTCCAGTTCCTTTTTCTTTGGTTGAAAAATAAGGCTCAAAAACACGCACGCGGTCACGTTGAGGTATTCCTACACCATTATCCGATATCGAAATTTTAAGCACCCGGTGTTGTGGTTGATATTCTGTTTTAATTTCGATTTTGGCATTGGGTTCACTCTGTACCGCCGCTACGGCGTTATCGATTAAATTGACGATGACCCGTTTCATCTGGTCAGGATCGAATTTGAACTCGGGTAAGTGCGGAGCCAAAATCATTTCAAATTGAATCTGCGGCAAAGCCTCGACGTAAATCATCGCGGTTTGCTTTAGAATTTGGTTCATTTGCCCTGGCACGGTCCGAATTTGGGGAAGCCGCGCAAATTGACTAAATTCATTAACCAAAATTCGCATGTCATCCACTTGGGTCACGATCATGCGAATCGAATCTTGAAAGGCCGGATCTTGGATCTGACCACCAAACTTCTTAGCAAGGCGTTCGGCAGACAGACGTATCGGGGTCAATGGATTCTTAATCTCGTGCGCGATCCGCCGAGCCACTTCTGTCCACGCAGCTGCACGTTGCGCATTAACTAATGGAGTCATGTCATCGAAAACCATGATGCGCCCAATTTCGACGTTATTTTCACTTTTAAGGATCGAGATGTGGATGGATAAAGGGATCGTTTCTTGCTCAACCAGAATGCGCACTTCCTTCTGTAACGAAACCAGCATGTTTTGTTGCATGGAACGTACGATGCCAGAAAATAGTTTATAATTTTCATCGCTAATCAAAGTTCGGAAATGTTTTCCGACTGCCTGAGTTGGGTCAATTTGCAAAAGTTCGCAGGCCCGGCGATTGATCGTCGTTACGTGACCGGTCATGTCGATTGAAATAACTCCGGCACTGACGTTCTTGAGTACGATTTCGACGTATTGTGTGTATTGGTTTAGATTTTTTAAGGTTTGTTGCAGTTCGAGTTCGGAGGTTGAAAGGTTTCCAATCATTTGGTTGAAGCTGCCAATTAAACTGTTGATTTCTTCGCTTCCTGATTCGATTTCTAATTGCGTGTAATCACCCGTCGCTACGCGCTTAGTTGCGCGACCCAACTGCACAAGCGGAATCGATAATTGTTTCGCGAGGTAAAATCCGAACCAGACCGCCGCAAACAAAATGACCAAGGTCATGACTATTAGCATGATGAAATAAATAGATTTTAAGGGATATTCCACAATGGAATTGCTATGAAATTCTTGGTAGGCACCCACGATATCGTCAAACTTCGATCCCGGCGTCAAATTTAAAAATTTAGTGATGACGATGACTCCGCGATCGGCCTTCTTGTCCACCGGCACCATAACGCGAAGTAAGTTGTAATCGCCGAAAATCTGAATGGTGCTAGCTTCGTCGTGTCCGGATAAACCGCGTTCTAAAAATTCGACGTTAAGGTTAGGAATCGTTTCAGAATTTAAAGTTTCATCTTGGACCACCGCGCGATCGCTGAGTAAATCTTTATAATATTCAACCGCGTCCAATTGGTACTGCGTTCGTATTCTTGCTAGGTTTGCCTGAACCTCTGCAGGCTGCAAAATATTTTTAACCTTCAGATCGCGCGTCGCGATTCGCGCAAATTCGTAACCGCGTTTTTTTTCATTCGCGATGAAGGTATCGATAACTTCCGAAGCGTTTCGTAAAATTGAAAGCATCCGCTGCGAAAACCACTTTTCAAAACTGCTATTGAGGTAAAAAACCGAAATGATAAAGACAAGCAAAGTCGGAACAACTGAAAAAGAAACGAATGAAATAATCAATTTCGATTTTAAGCTTGAGCCAAACACTTTCCCGCGGCGCTCAATGAAAACTTTGACCACATTTCGAAAAATAAGAAACAACAAAAGTAAAACAAGGATCAAGTTAATATTAACCAGACCTATAAAAAATAATACATACGAGGAAGGTAGGTTCTGCCCGGATCTAAAAATGTAAACTTCCACCCCGATGAGGAAGGCCAGCAAAATGGAAATCGAAAAGATCGAAAGAATTTCTCTTTTTCTTTTACGAAGCTCTGCAGCTCTTTCTTTTTTGGCTTTCGGCTGAGGGGGAGTTTTCGTCATGCCGCTATTTGCTGCTTCTGATTTCGTTTAATAAACCAATCATTTCGACCACTACTTGTGCGGCATCAAGGCCCTTGTTTCCGTGTTCGCCGCCGGCGCGATCAAAGGCTTGGGCTTCATTTTCCGTAGTCAGAATACCGAAGCCGATGGGCTTTTTGTAATCAAGCATAAGTGTCGTGCAGGCCCGTTCTACACTGCGGCAAACTTCGTCGTAGTGGGTGGTATCACCACGTACCACGGCGCCGAGTGCCACCGCGCCATCAATTTTGTGGGCTTCGAAAAGAGCTTGAATCGTGATCGGAATTTCGATCGCGCCAGGAACGTTGACTGACAAAATATCGACTCCCATCTCTTCAAGGTAGTCGATGGCAGCTTCTTGTAGCTTTAAAGTAATGGCTTCGTTGAACCGCGACGTTACGACCGCGATCTTATATACTTTTTGTGATCTTTTAGTTTTTGCGGACGAGGATTTTTTTGCGGACGATTTTTTTTTCATACATTATTCTTTCTACGGTAATCGATCAGGTCTGCGATCGTCCCAATTTTTAAATTAAACTTTTCGGCAAACTTTTTCAGATCGGGAACGCGGGCCATGGTGCCGTCGTCGTTAATCACCTCACAAATGACGCTTGCCAAGTTTAAGTTTGCTAACTTAGCTAAATCAATACTGGCTTCGGTATGACCGGCGCGGGCCAAAACGCCTTCTGGATGAGCCCGGAGCGGAAAGATGTGTCCGGGGCAAATGACGTCTTGAGGAATCGCTTTGGGATTAGAAGCGGCTTTGATCGTTAAGGCGCGATCCGAAGCGGAAATCCCGGTGCTAACGCCTTGGCTAGCTTCGATGCTGACCGTGAAGGCCGTTTGCGCCGCTCCGCTTTGATGAACCGGAGACTTCATCATGGGAAGCTTTAGCCGATCAACTTGATCGGTCGATAATGCCAAACAGATAAGCCCACGGGCTTCGCGCGCCAGAAAATTAACCGCTTCCGGAGTAATAAAATCGGCGGCCATGATCAGGTCACCTTCATTTTCACGATCCTCATCATCCACTAAAATCACGAATCGGCCTGCCTTGAATTCAGAAATAATTTCGGCTGTCGTATTCACCTAGAAGGTCCCTCAGGGTAAGAATGATTGCTGACGAAGGCTTTCGCTAAATAATCGGATTCGATATTAACGTACTGCTCCGCTTGATAGAATTTTAAATTCATTTTCTGGATCGTTTCCGGAATTAGGCAAACTTCGATCCAATTCGCGTTTTTTATTTTTTGAATGTCGTTCACCGTCAGACTGACGCCATTTAGACAGACCGAACCCTTTTTCCAAAAGTAAGGTATTAATTGATCAGAAACTTCAATTCGAAGCTGCCAACATTCGCCATCGGCATTCGATTTTAAAATTTTTGACTGGCCATCAACGTGACCGGTTACAAGATGACCATGCACGCGGTCGCCGAGTTTCATCGATCTTTCGAGATTAAGTGGATAACGGGCCCAAAGATCAAACCCTGCGCCTAAGACCTGCAGAGTTTCCGATCCCAGGCAGAATTGAATTTTCTGGTGATCAAACTTTTCAATCGTTAAACAGACCCCGTTTATGCAGACGCTGTCGCCGATTTTGAGATCGTCAAAATGGCTGGGCCTTTCAACTTCAATACGAATTGTTTTGTCCGAAGACCACTGCTTCAGAAGATTGGATTGGGCTTCGATAATACCTGAAAACATATTTGGTATTATCTAGCACAGACCCCACCCGATTGATGGGGTTATTGCATAGTGTTATTTCTTGGCTACTTCAGGAAGCTGAACGAATTGATGAAGCTTAACTAAAGCGCCGGTATTGATCGAGACGTTTTCTTTTGGATTGAGAACTCGCGCTTTCGCCATTTGATTTCCGGCATCTTCAACCTCGACGATCCAAGGGTCATTTGCATCGGAAACAATCGTCGAACCACCTAAAATAGAACTAGCTCCGCAAGGTTCGCCGATCCAGTTATGAACCTGGTTGTAGATTTTAAATTTATCGCCGACTTTGATGCCTAGCTCTTGCCCGCCTAAAAGCAGAACGTAGTTATCACGACTATAAAGGACGCGCGTTTGCCAATCCTGACCGGGCTGCGCTAATAGAAAATCACCTAATTCGCCTAAACCTTTTTTTAGACCCTTCAAAGTCGTTTCGGCCATTCCTGTCGTTCGGTAGAACTCGGGCCCGATGTGAAAAATACCAATGTCGACTCCGAAACCTGCTGCATAGTCATTCTTGATCGCTTCGGTATTGATGCTGCCTATCCCCTGCTGAGTCCATGGATCATAAGCATGAAACGAAAGATCCATCCTCATTTTATCGATTTTGATGTGCCCCGAAACGGGAAGTGCCGGAGCCGCGGTTTGACTAAAACCAAATTGCAGGCTACCGCCACCGTAAGTCTCAAGCGCATTTATTTTTCCGGCAAGAAAATGCTGAGGGCGAGTTACAAAACACGAAGAGTCTTGCGACAGTTCAATTTCTAATTTTGATTCGTGGGGGAACCATTTTTGCATTTGGTCGGTCGACGCCTTATTTACACTTAATCTAGAACGACCTTCGTTGTTTGAAACCAAAACGGGATATACGGTACGTTCGTAAAAATATTTTTGTTCAAATAGCACGCCCGATAACTGACTTTGCGCCGTTTCCGAGAAATTAAAACCAGCGTTATCTAAGAAGCTTGAGGCATTCATTTGCATCACGCGTACGTTCTTTTTCAGAACGCGCTCTTCGGTTACCGGCTGTTCACAGTTTTTTGCGCTCATTAGAAAAACGAGGCAGGCGACTGACGACGAAATTTTGAGTAGTTGCGTTTTCATGATTACTCCATCCTGGACTAATGTTCGGTTGACGTTGGACCAGTCTAGAGTTTTTTTTTAGAAAGCGAGATAAAAAAATGCTTTTCAGAAAATGCGAAAAAAAGTTAGACAGATTCAGAAGCCTTAAGATGGACGAAGGTCGGGTTAAAAATTAAAACCGGTTCCGCCTGACACAGTAAAGAAATAACTGGTTTCATCGCCCTTCGTTTCAATCCCGGTCGAGTCGAGCTGTTTTTTGTCGTACTTAAAATATTTTGCTCCGGCACCCAAACCAAAACCGCCAAAATTAATTCCGACTCCACCCTCCGCTAGCAGAGCATTTTTTTCTGATGGATCGGCGAAGCGGTAACCCGCGCCCCCGAAGACCCCAAAGGTGCCGGCGCCAATCGGAGTTGTGGAAATAAGGCGTAAAGTTGAATCAAGACCCGTTATATCTTTTTCGGGCAGACTGGAAAAACGTTTGAATGCCGAATTCCGCCAGGTAAACCAATCGGTGAAATTAAGATTTACGCCTAAGTTAAATTCGCTGTAACTACGGCCATTGTAGCTTCCGCTGGCTCCGCCGACGTCGATCCCCACAAACGGCTTTTCGCGATCGACCGCTCTTTGCGCGAAAGAAATCTGGGTTGATAAAAGCAAAATCACAAAAGCACTTATTAATTTTAACTTATGCATGGAATCTTTTAACCCTTCTCGTTTTGAGGTGACACCTTAAATTCGACGACCTGATTTTTTACATCAATTTTAACATCCGCGTGCGCCTTGATTTCCTGCGCTATTAATTTCTTCGCCAAGGGATTCAAAATTTCATTTTGAATCAAGCGCTTTAAAGGCCGGGCCCCGTACTGAGCGTCGAAACCCCGGGATGCCAGCCAATCGAATGTCCCTTCAGTTACACTTAGCTTAATTTGCTTTTCTTCAAGCCGTTTGAAAACATCTTTTAACTGAATTTCTACGATCTTGTGCATGTTCTTCATTTCTAAAGATTTAAACTCGATTACGTCATCGACTCGGTTTAAAAATTCAGGCCTGAAAAATTGCCGTAAGGCCGTTTGGATCGATTCTCCGGATAGACCAGCGCCCAAATTTGACGTCATCACGATGATCGTGTTTTTAAAATCGATCGTGCGCCCTTGACTGTCGGTCAAACGGCCTTCATCAAGCACTTGTAGTAAAACGTTGAACACGTCCCCGTGCGCCTTTTCAATTTCGTCGAAAAGTACCACCGAATAAGGTTTGCGCCGAACCGCTTCGGTCAATTGCCCACCTTCTTCGAAGCCTACATATCCCGGAGGCGCCCCGATCAGGCGCGAAACCGAATGCTTTTCCATGTACTCGCTCATGTCGATGCGAACGATGGCCTGCGGATCATCAAAAAGGAAATCGGCTAAGGCCTTTACGGTTTCGGTTTTGCCAACTCCGGTCGGACCCACGAAAATGAAACTTCCCATCGGGCGATTCGGGTCAGAAATTTCGGCGCGTGACCTGCGGATCGCGTCCGAAACAACCGTTAAGGCATGGTCTTGACCGATCACCCGAGATTTTAAAACCTCTTCCATTCGTAATAGCTTATGGGTTTCGCTTTCAAGCATTTTCGAAACCGGAATTTTTGTCCATTTCGAAATGACGTCGGCGATATCTTCGGCATCTACTTTTTCTTTAAGCAACGCCGAAGTGTTGTTCTTGATAACTTCTTCTTGTTTTTTCAACTGCTTTTCAAGCTCGGGTAGCCTTCCGTATTTTAATTGCGCCGCTTTCTCGAACTGCGCCTCCCGCTCGGTTTTAGCGATATCGTTTCTAACGGATTCGATATCAGTCTTTAATTTTTTAATTTGGTCAATATCCCGGCGTTCCAGTTGCCACTTTTCCTTTTGAGATTGGGACTCCACGGTTAAAGTTTTTAATTCGTCTTCGATCTTCTGACGTCTTTCGTTTGATTGCGTGTCGTGATCTTTTTTGAGGGACTCGACTTCCACTTTTAAACTTAAAATTTTTCGATTAATTTCGTCAATTTCTTCAGGAACGCTGCGATTTTCGATTGAAAGCTTGCTGGCCGCTTCATCGATCAAGTCGATCGCCTTATCAGGAAGGAATCGGTTAGTGATGTAGCGACTTGAAAGCTTCGCGGCGGCAACGATGGCGGCGTCGGTAATTTGGACGCCATGATGAACTTCGTATTTTTCCTTCAGCCCGCGCAAAATGGTAATGGTTTCGTCGATGGATGGTTCGTCGACAAGCACAGTTTGAAACCGGCGTTCAAGGGCCGCATCTTTTTCGATGTTCAAACGGTATTCATCTAGGGTCGTCGCACCAATACATCGAAGTTCGCCGCGCGCTAAGGCAGGCTTTAGTAACTGCCCGGCATCCATGGCGCCTTCGCCTTTACCGGCCCCGACGAGCGTGTGCATCTCATCGATGAATAAAATAATTTCCCCATGGCTTTCAAGAACTTCTTTTATGACGGCTTTTAGGCGATCTTCAAATTCACCGCGGTATTTTGCGCCCGCGATGAGCGAACCCATATCGAGGGCCATTAGTTTTTTACCGAGCAAGTTTTCAGGCACGTCTTTTTGAATGATTCGCAAAGCTAAACCTTCAGCGATCGCGGTTTTACCTACGCCTGGTTCTCCGATGAGGACTGGATTATTTTTGGTCCGGCGGGATAAAACTTGAATGACCCGCCTGATTTCTTCGTCGCGGCCCACGACCGGATCTAGTTTTCCGCTGGCTGCCAGCTCGGTTAGATCGCGCGCGTATTTTTTCAAAACTTCGTACTGGTTTTCGGGATCATCACTTGTCACTTTTTTATTTCCTTTAATTTTTTTTAAAGCTTCCAAAATGCCTGGTAGTTTAATATTTGATTCTTTGAATAATTTTTTAAGTTCAGAATCGTCAGACTTTAGCATCGCGATTAAAAAATGCTCGGTCGAAATTAATTCGTCCTTCATATTGCGCGATTCGGTGTCGGCCACTTGAAAGATTTTTTGCAAACGATTGCTGGCGTAGACTTGCCCTGAAGGTTGAGAAAGTTTTGGTAACTTTAAAAATGCCTGATTTAGAAATCCGAAAAGAGATTTAGGCTTAATTTGATTTTCTTCCAAAAGGCGTGGTACCAGTCCGCCATCTTGCTCGACCAGCTCGTAAAGCAGATGCTCGGGCTCGACCACGGAATTTTTAAGCGCTTCGGCGCGTTTGGCGGCGGCCTGCATCGCTTCCTGGCTTTTGATCGTCATCTTCTGAAGTTCGGTGCTCATTTTAAGCTTTCTCCTGTATTAAAGATGAGTTATGTCTATGGCTTGTCAATGCAACCACCCAAAAAGAATCCTAAACCAAATACGCCAAAACGCATAGGCGCATCTATAAAAAAAGACGCTATCAAAGCGAAAGATTATCTTCATTATAATTTGCCTAACTCATGCGAAGAGTGTTCGCATTTCAAAGCTGCGAATGAAACCTGCACGTTGGGTCTTCCGACTGAGCCACACTTAGCGCGAAGTCAAAAAAAATCTTATTTTATGTCCGGAAAAATAGCCATTTGTCGCTTTCAAGAAATTGACTAGTCCCCGACTAGATCTCGACGCGACAAACAAATTAAGACGTGACGAGTGTCCTGGAAACCAAGACAGAGGCCTGATCTAGATTTGCATAATGTTGCTATAAAAGTTCGTTTTCTATGCTTGCGTCCTGTCAAGATCACGCCACGCATCCCGATTAGTCCTTATACAAATAAATACGAGGCAGGATGTCTCAGGAGTCATTACCAAAAAAGGTAATTGCTCTGACTAACCTAATGAAGGAGGAGTCACGGACGAGTTTAAGGACGATTAGCTTTTTATGGATGAAGAAATAAAAAATCGTAGCTAGGATGCCGCGATCAAACAACGAATCAAGGAAGACAATTATGAAATATATTAATTAAAAATTAAATTGGGAGTTTTAAAATGGGAATGAGAATTACAACAAACGTGGCCGCTTTAAATGCGCAACGTCACTTAGTTGAATCAAATCGTGGAATGAATAAGTCATTAGCGCAATTATCAAGTGGAAGCCGCATCAATCGATCAGCGGACGACTCGGCCGGTCTGGCCATATCTGAAAACATGAAAGCCGTTATGAGATCTTCTACCCAAGCACGTCGTAATGCGAATGATGGTATATCCTTATTAGCAACGGCGGAAGGTGGATTGAATGAAAGTTCGAACATCGTGACCCGAATTCGGGAACTAAGTATTCAGGCCGCATCAGATACGATCGGTGACCGTGAACGTGGTTACATCAATTTGGAAGTAAACCAAATGAAATCAGAACTTGATCGTATTGCGAATACCGCAAGCTGGAACTCAACGAAGCTTCTAGATGGCACAACCCCGGTATTTGATTTCCAAGTTGGTGCGTACGCAACTGAAAATGACCGCATCTCTTTCGATTCATCTAAAGTTGTCGCAACTTTAGATGCTTTGGGACTAGCGGATGTTGATCTTTCAACTAAAGAAGGCGCCCAAGATTCAATTCAATACTTAGATATCGCGCAAAACAACGTGAACGGAATGCGTGCAAGCATTGGTTCAATGCAAAACCGGTTAGTTGCTTCGGTTGACATCTTAGCGATCTCTGAAGAAAACTTAGCGGCCGCCAATTCACGTATCCGTGATACCGACATCGCTGAATCATCTTCTGAATTAGCACGTAACCAAGTTATGCAACAAGCTGGCGTCGCTTCTTTGGCTCAAGCCAATCAATCAACGCAACTTGCTTTGAAGTTGATCGGTTAGTACTTAGGTCTAGCTGATTAAAAGTAATCGACCCAAAATGTCGAAACTGTAAACGCTTTTCAAAAACCTCGGGTGAAAACCTGAGGTTTTTTTTTGTTTTAGCAGTTTCTTAAAGTTGACCGGACCATTGTCCGAAGAGTTGTAAGTCAAATGAATGACACTAAAGAGGACACGATGAAAAAACTAACAACAACATTAGCATTACTCCTAGCGGTGGTAACTCTAACGAATTGCGGTTCAAAAGGTTTTGAATCAAGCAGTTCATCTTCTGACGGAGTGAACAAGACGAACACCCCCACATACCCCGACTACAATCCGGGTGGGAACAGTCCGCTTGCGGATCAAGTGGCCGCCATTGATCTAAAGGGCGAAATTGATAGTAACTCGTTATTTGGCAAAGCACTGACCTTCGACTTCGATAAAAAACGTGGCGAATTCATTATCATGTTGCCGCTACCAAATGGAATCTTAGCGATGCCCTCAGGAGCTTTTTCAAAATATCCGGACATCCTATTTTCTCCAATGATCGATGCCGAAGGCCGCATGAAATTTGGTGTTCGCATTCCGATTAAGTACATCATCAAAGGATTATCAACTTTACCGGCTAACA
>CAXSEH010000050.1:0-17116 GCA_964236345.1 uncultured Bdellovibrionales bacterium | reverse complement strand
GAAGCGGGCGGCGGCGAAGGCCCGGCCGGAGCTTCGGCGAAAGGTAAAGAAGGCGACGATGTTATCGACGCTGATTTTAAAGATGTAAACTAATCTTTTTAAAAAAAGATTTAATTTAAAGAGGCGATCAATTGATCGCCTCTTTTTTTTGTTCGACGCTTAAAAAATCTGTGGATTGTGCGAAGTTCTGTTCTTATGATCAAAGAATGAAAAACGAAATCAATTGGCTTGAAGTGGCGCAGCGTTTGTCGTGGTATCAGAAACCGAAAATTGAAAAGAACGTTTCGTTTCATAAACCGGTGTCGATCAAATGGTTTGAAGACGGGGTCTTAAATGCCAGCGTGAACTGTATCGATCGGCACCTTCCGGAAAAGGCAAATCAAATTGCCTTCATCTTCGAACCGGATCATCCAACTAACGAAGTCATTAAGATTACTTACCAACAGCTTTCGGTCGCGGTGAATAAGTTCGCGAACATCCTTAAACAAAACGGCGTTAAAAAAGGTGACCGAGTTACAATTTATTTACCGATGATCCTAGAAGCCACTTACGCCATGTTGGCTTGCGCGCGGATCGGGGCCGTGCACTCGGTCGTGTTCGGCGGTTTTTCGGCGGACTCTATCGCCGATCGTATCGTCGATGGACAAAGTACATTTGTGATAACCGCGGATGAAGGATTGCGAGGCGGTAAGAAAATTGAACTGAAAAAAAATGTCGATCTGGCGCTGGAAAAGTTAGATCAGAAAAAAACAAACTCGGTTCAAAAAGTTTTAGTTATTCAAAAAACGGCGGCACCCGTACAATTTAAAAGTGGTCGCGACCTCTGGTACCACGATGAAATAAAAACGGTCTCGGATGTTTGCGAACCTGAAAAAATGAATGCCGAAGATCCGCTTTTTATTCTTTACACCTCGGGCTCGACCGGAAAACCAAAAGGGGTTTTGCATACAACCGCCGGTTACTTATTGTTTGCAAGCTACACGCACGAAAAAGTTTTTGGCTACCGGCCCGGCGAAGTTTATTGGTCAACTGCGGATGTAGGTTGGATTACCGGGCACACGTACATCGTCTACGGACCTCTCGCAAATGGCGCAACGTCGGTACTTTTTGAGGGTGTACCAAATTACCCAACGGTATCAAGATTATGGGAAGTCATCGATCGCCACCAGGTTAATATTTTTTACACCGCGCCCACGGCCTTAAGATCATTGATGAAAGACGGCGATGCGCCGGTAAAAAAAACCTCGCGAAAGTCACTTCGCGTTTTAGGCTCGGTCGGAGAGCCCATTAATCCCGAAGCTTGGAATTGGTATCACGACGTTGTTGGTGATGGTAGGTGTCCCGTTGTAGATACCTGGTGGCAAACCGAAACGGGGGGCATTTTGATTTCGGCCATTTCGTTAAGTGACGAAAAGAATTCGACTTTCCCGGCAAAATTGAAACCGGGCTCAGCCACCTTACCCTTACCCGGAATTTATCCCGAACTTTTAGATGCTGAAGGAAAAGTTCTAGACAAAGCTGGCGAGGGGATTCTGGTTTTCAAAGAATCATGGCCCGGACAAATGCGCACCGTTTACGGCGATCACAAAAGGTTCGAAGAAACTTATTTTTCGGCCTTCCCAGGGTACTACTTTACCGGAGATGGCTGCCGGCGCGACGAAGATGGTTACTACTGGATCACCGGTCGGGTCGACGACGTCATTAACGTTTCGGGCCACCGTTTGGGAACGGCCGAAATCGAAGCGGCCTTTGACGGGCATCACGACGTTACGGAAACCGCCGTGGTTGGATTTCCGCACGATATTAAGGGCCAAGGGATTTACGCTTACGTAACCCTAAAAACGGGAATCATCCCTTCAGAAGAATTAAAAAATCAATTGCGTCAACACGTCAGGCAGGTGATCGGCCCTATCGCCACGCCAGATGCGATTCAATGGGCCCCCGCGCTTCCTAAAACCAGGTCAGGTAAAATTATGCGAAGAATACTGCGTAAGATCGCGGAAAACCTTGTTGATCAGGTCGGAGACATTAGCACTTTAGCCGATCCAGCGGTGGTCAAAGAGCTTGTCGAAAATCGAGTTATCAAGTAATTTAGGCGCATGTTAAAAAAGAATTTAAATCTATTTTTATTCGCCGGTTCGCTCGTGGTCATCGCCGTTTTATCGCGGCTACTTACTCATACGTGGAATTTTACAATTATGGGCGGAGTCGCGATTTTTAGTGCGGCCTTCTTCGCGAAACGATTTGTGGCCTTCACCATTGTCATTGCAAGTTTGTTGATTTCGGACGCGGTGCTTGGATTTCACTCGCAGATGCCGGCCGTTTATTTCTCATTTTTACTTATGGCCGCCGTGGGTTCTTTGCTCACTTTGAACTCTTCACGGTTAGCGGTATTTGCGACCAGCGTTTTTGGAAGTCTTTTGTTTTTTATGATTACGAATTTTTTTGTTTGGTACCAAGGTACGATGTACCCAATGACCGTAAGCGGACTCGGCGATTGCTACGTGATGGGAATTCCCTTTTATCGAGCCCAACTTTTAAGTGATATTCTTTCAACTTTCGCCCTGTTTGAATTGGCGAAATCACTTAAAAGTTTTATCTCAACAACCTTTGATACTGGATTAGTTAAGATACAATCTTAAGGGTTCCAGGTTCTTCCGGGACAATCCGTTTGAAATCTTTGGTAGCGAAGGTCTTGCGCGCAGTAATGATTCAGCGAATCGTTACGAAGGGCGTCGCACATCGCCTCGTTTGAGCTAAAAGTTTTTTCGTCGGTCGTGCAATTATTGACCGAGTACTTATAAGTAAACGATTCAGATTTTTCATTCACCGAAGCTTTACAACCGCAAAGTATCAATAGCATCATTACGGAAATCTTCTTTAAATTTTTCATAAATCCTTTGCGCCGTGACAGAACCATTTGGCATCTGATGCTCATTGTATTCGAAAAAACGCCGACGACGACATAATTTGTCAAAAATTTGAAAAGACTTCCTCACTGTCAATTGTCTTTACACATAGAGTTTTCAGCCAACAATAATTCTTTATGGGTTTTAGAAATCGGCATGTTAAAACCTAGTTTCAATAAACGGGGGTTTTATGAAAAATGATAACTATTCTTTAAATGTTTTGTTAAGCGCAGTTTTAGTTGTGATTCTTATTTCACAAGTTGTTTTAGCATAAGCTGATTCATCTTCTTAGCCTTTGACTTTTGTTTCGCAAGAAATGAAGTGGTCTTTTTCAAGATCAGTTGGCTATCGACCGACAAAATGCGCGCGGCCAAAAGCCCCGCATTGTAGGCGTTGTCGATAGCCACCGTCGCGACCGGAATGCCTTTCGGCATTTGCGCAATCGACAATAGGGCATCAAGGCCCTTTAGCGTATTGACCGTCACCGGGACACCGATGACCGGTAAAGGCGTAAGACTTGCCACCATACCCGGTAAATGAGCCGCAGCTCCGGCACCCGCAATAATCACTTTAAATCCAGAAGTATGAGCAGATTCAGCGAACGCGACCATCTCGTGAACCATTCGGTGCGCCGAGATAATTTTTGTTTCGAAGGGAATACCAAATTCGGTCAGGGCAACTTCGGCTTGCTGCATGGTTTTATAATCGGTTAAACTTCCCATGATGATCGCGACGGTCGGTTTACGATTTTTTTTCATAACAGAATTCCTTTTCGTTCTTTCAACGCCAAGCTTAAAAGCTGCTTTTGATTATTTCCGATGTAATTAATGTGTCCCATTTTTCGGCGGGGTCGATTTTCTAACTTTTCATACCAGTGTAAGGCACCTGTCGGAAAGGTTTTTATAAATGGCTGTCGTGACGTTTGCCCTAAAAGGTTGACCATGACAAAGGCCGGCTGTTTCAAATAAATTGCAGGAAGTTTTAATCCCAGCAAGCAGCGCAGATGCAATTCAAATTGATCAATGTTCAAAGCCTCTTGCGAAAAATGCCCGGTGTTATGTACACGCGGTGCGATCTCGTTCACCACAAGCTCGGCACCGAAATCAAAAAGTTCAAACGCGATCACGCCGACGTAATCGATTTGGCGTAGAAATTTTTTAATTTGTAGGGTTAGTTTTTTTTGCTGGGGATGCTGACTTGGTCCCATCACGTAATCACACTGGTTATTTTTTTGCACCGATGTGATCATTGGCAAAACAATAATTTCCCCGACCGCATTGCGCGCGAAGATCAGGGATTTTTCGGACTTGAAAGTCTTAAATGGTTCAATGATAAACTGCGACTCTTCACCCTTGAAAGTGGCTTTGAAATGCTCAAGCTCTAATTTACTTTTGACGACGTAAGTTCCGTTTCCATCGTAGCCACCAAGCCGTCTTTTAAAAACGATTTTGTGATCGAAAGCATTAAAGGCCAACAACATATCATCTTTTGAATTAATTTTGACGTGATCTAAAGTCGGAATTTCGTAATCGCACAGCCACTCTTTTTGCCGAAGTCGATCCTGTAGTCCCGCTAAGGCATCTAGCGAAGGTAGAATTTTTTTACCCCGAATATTTTTTAAACTTTTCTTCAGTAAGGCGGCGGGAATAAATTCGCTTTCAAACGTGATTAAATCGCAGTAACTCATAAATTTTCGCAGATCTTTTTCGGACTTAATATCTCCGATCAGGTAAAAATTCGCAACCAATGCCGCTGGATCATTTTTTTTACTGCAGAAAACGATCGTCTCTAAACCCATTTGCCGAGCCTTCAGGGCCAGCATCCGCGCCAATTGACCGCCGCCAAGTAAACCGATTGTCTTTTTATGAATCGTCATGGGTTTATAGTAACTCTTTCTATTTTAAGAAATAAAGTGTAAAAGAACTCGAAATGAAGAATGTCACCGATTTAAATTTTCCTTTGTGTTTAGCGCCGATGGTGGGGCTGACGCACGTGGCATTACGAAGGGTTATTCAAGATTACATGCCTGAAAACGCGACAACCCATTGGCCTACAGAAATGCTCAGCTCACGCAGGCTTCCGGACGAAAATTTAAAAACCACCCCCGAAACTTTACGAATGGCGAGCGAAAATAATTTGGTACCGCAAATCTTGGGTAATGAAGAAGTGGCGATTAGCCGATCGGTGAAGAGGCTTGTCAATGAATGGGGCGCATCTGGCATCGACATCAACATGGGCTGTCCGGTTCAAAAAGCATTACGACATAATTACGGGGTATCGCTGATGGGCGATGTCGAATACGCCGCACGAGTTGTAGAAATAACGAAAAAAAATTCAAGCGTGCCGATCTCGGTCAAATTACGAGCCGTCGGTTGTGAAAAAACTTTGCCGCAGTTGATTTCGTTCGTCCAGAAGCTCGCCGATAGCGGCGCGGACTGGATAACGCTTCACCCACGCACGGCGGAACAAAAACGCAAGGGTAAGTCCGACTGGGGCCAAATTACCGAACTGAAAAAAGCGGTCAAGTTTCCCATTATTGGTAACGGTGATATTCAAACTTATGAAGACGCGGTCGCGATGATCCAGCAGACCGGCGCGGACAAAGTCATGGCGGGGCGGGCCTTAGCCGCAAGACCGTGGATGATGTGGCAGCTTGGCGAAAAGTTGGGATTTGCGGCGCCCACGAAATTCACCGGGCAAGTGGCGCCGGCGACGCCCGAAGCGGAAGGTGCCGAATACGGTCACTGTTTGTTACGGCTGATTGATTACGCGGAAGAAAATTTCATGCTTGAGGCCGGCGCATCCGAAAGTCTTACGATGCGAAAAATTTTATTTTATATTAAGACGACGCACGTATGGCTTGAATTTGGCCATACGCTGATGGCTTGGGCTTCACGTTGCAAATCGATTTCTGAACTTAGAATTTGCGTCCAACAATTTTTCGGAACAGAACAAAGAATGAATTCGCACACCGAACTTAGGCAGTAGGAGAGACATCATGAACGGGAAAAAATTTACTTTGATTTTCGTAGCGCTCATTATCGTAACGGGCACGGCCGCATCGTTGTGGTTAAAGCAAGGTTACGATTCGCGCCCGAAGATAAAAATCGAAGAAGAAAAAAAATAAGGCGCGCGGACTACGCGCCGAAAACCATTTTGTCAAATTCGCCAGACTCTTCTAATGTCTTCATATCGCTGTAACCGCCGATGAGTTTTTCGTTCACGAAGATCATCGGAACGGTGCTCCAGCCTGTTTCTTGTTTTATTTTTTGCATCTCTTGCAGGTTGTTTGAAAGATCGACGATCTCGACATCCAATCCTTTTTCGTTAAAAAAAGTTAAAGCGCGCTCGCAGTAAGGGCAGGGAACTTTTTTGATCATTTTAATTTTAGCAGTTTGTTTCATTGGTGGCCTCCAGTTTGGCGAATAAAGTTTTTTTAAATTCGGTGGGCTTGGTCAATACTTTAACCTCTTCGAAAATAGCCCCGAACGCCGGCTCGGACAAGCATAATTGCTTCAGCCAACCTTTCGTACGTGCGACGGCAAAGCTTTCATTTGCGTAAAGGACGCTGCTTTCATAAAAGCGCGGTACCAGCTAACGTACCGAAACTTGCGGGTTCGGCTTTTCAGTCGAGCTTTGAAATTGTTTGATTTTGCTAAATAGAAACGGATCGCGCAAGGCTCCGCGTCCGATCATGTAGCTTTGGGTTTGGGCGGTTTGCTGGCATGCCACAAAATCCTTAAGGTTCCAGATCTCGCCATTCGTGACGATCGGGATATTCGTTATTTCTTTAATGCGTGGGATCCATTCCCAATAGGCCGGCGGTTTATAGCCATCCGTCTTCGTTCGACAGTGGACCGTTAGCCAGGTAGCGCCCGCCTCTTGAATGGCTTTTGCGTTTTCTAAGCACACGCTCGGGTCATCAAACCCCAATCTGATTTTGGCCGTGACCGGTACCCCTTTGGGAACGGCCGCGCGCACGGTTTTGACGATATTAAACAATCGGTCGGCGGATTTAAGTAAGCTTGCGCCCCCGTCATGGCGATTGACGGTGGGTGCGGGGCAGCCGAAGTTTAGGTCGATTCCTAAAGCTCCCATTTCGACGGCCCGGACAGCGTTGGCCGCTAAGGGTTCGGCCTGGCCCCCTAAAAGCTGCACAAAAACGGCGGTGCCGCCGCGGGTGCGCGAATTTGTTTTCAGTTCGGGGCAGTTTTTTTCAAACACGGATGGGGGCATAAGCTGATCGGTGATTCGCAAGAATTCGGTCACGCACTGATCGATGCCACCAATCGAAGTTAGAAGGTCGCGCATGGCCCAGTCGGTTACGCCCTCCATCGGGGCTAAAAAAAGTTGGGGCATGTTTAAGGGTGCTACGGCTTCCATCCCGTGAAACTTAACGTGAGGAAGTTATTTTTACAAACGAAACCACGCCCGCTAGGCAAACCAAACTTGCTTCGTTTACAATGACCAACGGCCCTTCTTAAAAGCACCGGGAGATTCATTTGGGAAAATTATTCAGTCTGTCCATCGCACTTCTACTTTTAACATGGCTTTCTTCTTGTGATCGAAAGGCCAGCATCGATCGCGAAGTGCAACCCGCTGTCGCTTCGCAAGCCGTGATCTACGGAAATGATGACCGGCTCGATTACACCGAAGTGGCCGATCAAGATTTGCGAGATATGGCGCGTTCAACCGTAGCGCTTATCGATAACGACCACCTCGTTTACGATAGCGTTTTTGATAAATTTAACTTAGAGCATGAAAATTCTGGAATCACTTTATGCGGTACTGAAAAATTTCGGAAGCAGCCGTTGTGGGCGCACTGCTCGGGCACGTTGGTCGCGCCAGATTTGATCATAACGGCGGGGCATTGCGTAGAAAATGCGAGAGATTGTAAAAACACGAAGTTCGTTTTTGATTACACCGAATTCGAAAAAAATATGGTGATGACGGCTTTTCCGGCCGCGAACGTTTACGGGTGTAAAGAGATCATTCACACGACTCAGAACAAAAATGGCGCTGATTTTGCGATCGTCAGATTAGAGCGCGACGTGAAGGGTAGGCCGCCCTTAGCCATTTCTGAAAGGGCCGTTACCTATCACGACGCGGTCATGATGATCGGGCATCCAGCAGGGATGCCGACCAAATTCACGATGAACGGAAAGGTCCGTAATTTGCTTCCAGAAAACTACTTTGCCATTTCGATCGATGCATTTTCCGGAAATTCGGGCTCAGGGATTTTTGACCAGGCCACGCACAAGATCGTTGGCGTACTCGCTCGCGGCGAAAATGATTACGAGCGTGAAAATGGCTGCTATTTTTCAAAAAAGTGCGATGAAGACGGCTGCCGGGGAGAAGATGTGACGAAAGTTTCAGAAATCATTAAATTTCTTCCAAGACCCTAGGCCGCAACTACGAACCCAGTTCGACGATATGATAAAAATTCTTTTCGCTAACTGGTTGAATAGATAACCTAGAACCTTTTTTGATAACCAACATATCCTTTAAGTGATCGTCGTTTCGTATCTGTTGTAAGGTCAGTAGATTTTTGAACTGACGTACAAATTTAACTTGGGTGCAAAACCATCTAGGCTTTTCCGGCGTCGATTTTGGATCATAATACTCTGATTTTTTATCAAATTGCAATTGATCGGGTCGGGACGGTTTTGAAATAACGGCTACCCCGGCAACGCCCGGTGGTTCGCAGCTCGAATGATAAAAAAGGACTTCATCCCCCACGGCCATGTCTTTTACCATTGAGTTGCGGGCCTGATAATTTCGAACGCCTTCCCACCAGGTCGAACGATCTTTTTTGAGATGAGTGATCGAGTAAGTATCCGGTTCTGATTTCATCAACCAGTATTTTTTAGTCATTTTTCGAATCATTCTACTTTAATGTGATAAAGCCCACGCCAAACAAGATAGCATCGTCCTGTTTAGTCGCGCGTACTTCGAATTGTAACCCATCTGTATAGCCGCGATTTAACTGCGCCGCCATTTGTTTTTCTAAATCGAGCGCCATGTATCGACCATCTGGATTTTTTACCGCCACTAGTTTCGCGTCGTAACCAAACGGAAAAACGGAAAACTTTGCCTTAAGCGCTCCGAATCCTACAGGAGGTGAATATTTAAGAGTAATCGCGTCGTTCAGCTGCAAAAAGGCGTCGTAATGCATGAAGGGACTTGTCACAAAATTTTTGTCTGGACACGTTTCGTCAAGGGCGTAATCGATGGCGCGCAAAACCAAAGCTTGAACTAATTGGTGGGTGACTTGCGGATTTTCTTTATCAGTCAAAAGCAAAGTCACCGCACCGACCTCAACCGTGACTTCAGTTTTACAACGTGGAACCGGTCCCGACGCTATTTTTTGCGAGATCACGATCTCGGCTTCTTCCAGGATGTGAGGACTGACTTTAACAAGATATTGTCCGCCGTTTGTTTTTTCGGCCAGGTGACTTAAATCTAAAGTGCCGGTTAAGTCAGCGGCGTTTGAAATTCCCGAAATCAGTAGGCTCAAAAGAACGATTACACGATTCATAAATTCTCCTTTTCGGTACCCATCAGTTACTCATTATTGTTAGGGTGATGTCATGAAGAAACAACAAAAATATTTATCCGCGAGCAAGTGCTTTTTAATAACCGGCGCGTCGTCGGGTATCGGTCAGGCTTTAGCGACGGCGGCTGCGGTTAAAGGCCACCGACTTATTTTATTGGCTCGTCGTACCGAGCGATTAGAAAAAATTAAAAAAGCTTGCTTAACCCTAGGAGCGGCCGACGTGCTTACGTTTCCGGTGGACTTACTGAACGTCAAGCAGCTCGCCAAGTTCGAAAAAAGTTTAGCCAAAATAAAAGGCCTTAAGTTAGACGTGGTCGTGAATAACGCGGGGCTCGCAAAAGGCACCGAGCTTCTACAAAATTCGAAATCTGTCGATTGGGACCAGATGATCGACACGAATATAAAAGCCTTACTCAAAATCTCGCAAATTACTTTTCCGTATTTGCTCAAAAGCCGTGGACACATTGTCAATTTAGGTTCCGTTGCGGGTCGGTTGGTGTACGAGGGTGGTGCCGTGTACTGCGCAACAAAATTTGCGGTGCGGGCCCTGTCCGAGGGCATGCGTATGGATTTAAAAGGAACCGGCATTCGCGTCACGAATATTGAACCAGGCATGGTGGACACCGAGTTTAGTCTAGTGCGCTTAGGAAATCAGCAAAAAGCAAAGGCGGTTTACGCCGACATGATGCCGCTTTCAGCCAACGATATCGCCGAAAGTATTTTATGGTGTGTCGAACGCCCGGTGCATGTTAACATTCAAGAGATTGTCATTTATCCGACCGACCAGGCCAGCGTAGGGCAAGTCGTGCGCGGAGAAAAAAGCATTCGCAAATCAGTCCGCTAAAAAAACTAAGAAGAGGTTTTTGATGTCTGAAACTTTGGGCGTAACAAGTTTAATTCTGAACGGCGAGTACCGTACCGAAAAAGACACCATGGGAGACGTCAAAGTTCCGGCCTTAGCGTTATGGGGCGCTCAAACCCAAAGGTCGACAGAAAATTTTAAAATTGGTGGCGACCGTTTTCCGCGCGAAATGATAAAGGCCTTAGGCGTATTAAAAAAATGTGCTGCGCTTACGAATACCGAACTGGGACTTTTAGATAAAAAAAAATCTGGGTTAATTGTTAAAGCGGCTGATGAAGTTATTTCTGGAAAATTAGACGCGCACTTTCCGTTGGTCGTCTGGCAAACGGGATCGGGCACGCAAACCAACATGAACGCAAATGAAGTGATCGCGAACCGCGCGATGACAATGATGGGTTTAACTCTTCCGGCTAAAGACATTCATCCCAATGACGACGTCAACAAAGGCCAAAGTTCGAACGATACATTCCCGACGGCGATGCACATTGCGGTGGCCGAGCGAATTTATTCGCGATTGATCCCCATGCTTGAAAAATTGCAAAAGGCTTTAGAAAAAAAATCGCAAGAATTTAAGCCGATCGTAAAAATCGGACGAACGCATCTGATGGACGCAACGCCTTTAACTTTAGGACAGGAATTTTCTGGATACGCAACGCAAATGAAGAATTCGGTTCAACGTGTAAAAAATGTTTTACCGCACTTACATGAATTGGCTTTGGGCGGCACCGCGGTTGGTACCGGTTTAAATACGCACAAAGATTTTCCGGTGAAGGCCGCGGCATCAATTGCAAGTGAAACGAAGATTCCTTTCGTAACTTCACCCAACAAGTTTGAAGCCTTAGCTTCGCACGATGCACTTGTCGAAGTGCACGGCGCTTTAAAAACGATCGCCGTATCGCTAATGAAAATCGCCAATGACGTAAGACTTTTAGGAAGCGGACCGCGTTGCGGCTTCGGTGAATTAAACTTGCCAGAGAATGAGCCCGGTTCATCGATCATGCCGGGAAAAGTAAATCCGACGCAAAGTGAAGCGATGACGATGGTCTGCGCGCAGGTTTTAGGTAACGACGTCGCGGTGAATATCGGAGGCGCCACCGGGCACTTTGAATTAAATGTTTTTAAACCGGTGATCGTTTTTAATTGTTTAAACTCTATTCGCTTGATTTCTGATGCCTGCGAAAGCTTTACCGATCATTGCGTTAGCGGCATCACGGCGAACGTGCAGCAAATTAAAAAACACTTAGATAACTCTTTGATGTTAGTGACGGCGTTAAATCCGCATATTGGCTATGACAACGCCGCTAAAATTGCGAAGACGGCCCACAAAAACGGAACGACCTTAAAGGAAGAAGCGGTTAAACTAGGTCTGTTGACCGCTGAAAAATTTGACGAAGTTGTTCGTCCCGAATCCATGATCGGGCCCTTGGCGTAGATGATTACAAACCGCCATTCACTTTTACAGCGCGCGACGTGGCTAGGATCCGAAGATATTCGGCCCTACGTGTTCGTCCGCCCCGAGAATAAAATTGATCAACCGGGCACACGTCACCGCTTAGATTGGTTTGACCAAAAGCCAATCTATAAAAACCCACTTGATCTCAAAGAACTCGCCTTCGCAAATGCGATTTACCAGATCGAGTGGAAATCATTCGGTCACCAAGACTTAGCGATACCACGCTGGGTTTTCTACGATTGCGCGGCTATGCCCGGATTTATCGCGGGCTACGCGGGGAGAACTAAAACTCTACCAAAAAAAATTCGTGAACTTTTAAATTACTCTGAAGAAAACGAATGGTGCCCTCTTTCTTTATTCATTATCATTCCCACAATGAAAAAGGGCGAATGGGTCGCCTATGACCTCTGTTCCGTCAATTCCATGCTTCCGAAAGCCGAGCAGTATTACAGTCTGGGATTTTTATCGAAGGCCTTTGGCCTGTGGTACGCGAACGTCGCGCAGTGTTCGGGCATGACTCAGTGGGGAAGTCCGTCATTGAAACTTCATTCGAATTACGGTCACCTAGAGATGATCGGAAGCTACGCGCCCTTGCACACGCACGCTAAAACGATGACCTACCGTTGTGAAGTGAACACGGATGTTTGGGATAAGTTTTTCAATAAAGAACCGGACCTTGGATTTTTAGAAAAATATGGCCCTACCGATTACACCATTGATCCAAATAATGAAGAGTCGATGATTCAGATGCAAAATAAAATACAAAATAACGAAGGACCTTTTTACCTAAACGCGCAAGAAATCGCGCGTCGCGGGTTAAAAGATCCACTCACAATATACAGACTCAAACAAGGATGATTGAGGAAGGAAACTTATGACAACGACCACGCCCACCGCACCAATGACCGCTTTACCGCCGGTAGCTAAATCATTTCACACTTTTTGCAAAAAGTGTGATGCCGATCGCTACCACATTGTTTTGACCCACACCTCTCCCACATCCGCAAAAATTGAATGCGAAATTTGCCATAGCAAAAAAACATTCACATTACCGAAAGCAGGTTCTTCGATGGCCAAGAAAAAAGCCACATCCGCAAAGACGCCCCGCAAAGTTGGCGCGCGCAAAAATAGTCACGCCGATGAGTACAACGCCTTAATGTCAAACCGGGGTGCCGAAAAAGGAAATCCATTCAGCATTAAAACGAAATTTGAGATGAATCAAAAAATTGATCATCCAAAATTTGGGCCGGGCTTTGTGAAGGGTGTGCAGTCAGATCGTATCGACGTGATGTTTGAAGAAGAAGTTAAAACTTTGATGCATAACAAACAGTAAGCGTAAGCATTTTTTTCGATGAGTATTTGGTTAAACGGACTTAATCCCGAGCAAGGACACGCCGTCTCTCATAACGAGGGGCCGTTGCTGATCTTGGCGGGGGCGGGATCCGGTAAAACCACGGTTCTGGTTTCAAGAACCGGAAGGCTGATCGACGAAAGAATCGCGCAGGCTAGCCAAATTGCGGTGTTAACCTTTACGAACAAATCGGCCCGAGAGCTCAAGCACCGCGTGCAGGCTAAGATCGGCGATCGTGGTAAGGGATTATGGGCCGGGACTTTTCATTCCTTCGGTTTGCAGCTTTTACGAAAGCATTATAAAAAAGCGGGTCTTGGCGAACAGTTCGGAGTTTTGGATCAATCCGACTCGCAAGGCATTATCAAAGAACTTTTAAAAGAAGTTAAAAACTCAACCAAAGAAAAATTTGATGCCGACAAGTTGATTAACCTTATTAATCTTCTTCGGGCCGGAAAGAAAATTCCGGTGGGGTACCTGGACGAATACCACGAGCTGGCCGAAGTTTTAACGCCGAAGTATGAAGCGAAATTAAAAACATACGGAGTGACCGATTTCGAAGGTTTACTTCTTGAACCCCTGCGACTTTTCAAAAATCATCCCGACGTTTTAATGACCGTGCAAAATCAATTTACGCAAATCATGGTCGATGAATTTCAGGATACGAATTTAGAACAGATGAAGCTTATAAAATCGCTTTCAAGTCAGCACAATAATTTAACGGTGGTCGGCGACGATGATCAATCTATCTACGGATGGCGCGGAGCCGAGATCTCGAATATTTTAAATTTCCCGCATGATTTTGATAACTGTAAAGTGATTAAGCTTGAAAGAAATTACCGATCGACTTCAACGATCTTGGCATTAGGCAATGAAGTCATCGCGAAAAACCAAAAGCGTCACGGTAAAATTTTGAAATCGACGAAGGGTGATCAGCTCAGTGATAAACCCGAAGTGTTCGTCCTAGATAACGAAGATGAAGAAGCTGACTTCGTAGTCCGGGAAATTCAAAATTTGCTGGCGCAAAGTTTTAAATATAAAGAAATTGCGGTCCTGTACCGCTCAAACACTCAGGGTGGCTTTATTGAAAGTTCGCTCCGCCGTGGGCAGATCCCTTACGCAATTTCTGGTGGTACATCCATTTTTGACCGTAAAGAAGCGAAAGATTGGCTTTCTTATTTGAAGCAATCCATCGCGCCCGACGAAGTCAGTCTACGCCGAATCATCAATACGCCCCCGCGGGGCATCGGTGATCAGACGATCGAAAAACTTTCAACTTATGCCGAAGCAAACAATCTTGATCTATTAGGTGCCTGCAAAGCCTGGCGGCAGGCGGACATTAACAAAACGCAGGGCGAAACCATCGAAGCCTTTTTAGCCTGGCTGTGGGTGTTTCCGCAACGGCTTCTAGATGATGAAACTTTAGGGACAACCTATTCAGAGCGTTTCGAAAAATTAGTTCGCGAAGCTGGATACCGCGACCACCTTTCAAAAATCTCAACCGAAGGCCTGATGTTCGAAAAGAAATGGCAAGTGGTTGAAATTGTGGGACGCATTTTAGAATCTTTTATTAACAAACGTGAGCCCACGATCCAAACTTTGAAAGACTTTATCGACGCGATGATGCTTCGTGATGATACAAGTGAAGATGATCAAAAAAACCAGGTTCAGCTGATGACCTTCCACGCCAGCAAAGGTTTGGAATTTCCGGCCGTCATGCTTGTAGGCATTGAAGAAGACCTTCTGCCGCATAAGCGCCTGGGCGGGGACCTGGATGAAGAAAGGCGACTTTTTTACGTGGGAATTACTCGTGCGCAAAAAAAACTAGTGCTGACTTATTGTCAGCAGCGTAAGAAAATGGGAGTCATCAAGCCGGTTTTTGCTTCCCGATTTTTACGGGAAGCTAGTGAAAAGCTTTACACCCAGTTTCTACATGGGGCCCGTCCGGTAACTGCGGACGCCCGAGATTCGATGGTCAGTGATTTTTTAAAAAAGTTGAATCAACCGAAAACAACTTAAGGAGAATGAAATGTATCAACTGAAGACGATGAAAACCGGCGAAGTTTTAGTAACCGAAGGAACTATTCAGCCCTACGTATTCATTTTAAAATCGGGTAAACTGACGGTCGTTAAATCTAAGGGTAAAGATATTAAAATCATTGGCGAAGTATTGCCGGGACAATTTGTCGGCGAGATGGCATTTCTAGGCGAACAAAAAATTCATCAAGCTAGCGTAATCGCGGTCGAAGATTCTGAAGTGATCGAAATATTAGGCGACAGCTTCTTGGAAGTGTTAGCGCAAAATCCGGTATGGCTAAAGGCGCTTCTTCGAAGTTTGGTGGTGCGCCTTGAAAAAAATAATAACAAAGAATTTTAAACTTTTTTGGGTGGAAGCTCTTTAAAAAAAGCGTCTAGCGAGTACCCATTTTTAAATGAGTAACTTTTTTTCTTAAACTCAAATTCTATTTTTTCGGCATGCAGATGCATGCGTTCGATCCCGTACATTTTTCCGATGCGCGCGTTGTACTCTTTATCATTATAGCGTTTATCGCCCACGATGGGTTGCTTTATCAGTGCGCAATGTTTACGAATCTGGTGCTGTCGGCCGGTCATGATTTCGGCGACCACTTCCGTGAAGTAAGCGTTGCTTCGAACTTTTTCAAGATGAGTTTCGCAAGGCGAGCGATCGTCTGCCAACCCTTGCGGATTCTTGCGGCCTTCCGCTTTATCACTCAGGGGCTTCGTCAGGATGACTTTGTCGGCTTTTTGCTTCCATGGACCCCGCAACAAACCTCGGTAGTATTTGTGGCCCGCCTTCAGGCTTTCGGACAGATCTTCGTGGTATTCGGGCTTCTTTGCGACCACCATCAGGCCGGAAGTTTCTTGATCCAACCGGTTGACGAAATGGATCGGCTTTTTCATGGCGGTCAGATCCTCGACCAACGAAGGCTTTTGGTTGTGCACGCTGTACGTCGCGGACTTAATCAGCACCATAAAAAATTCATTTTCCTCAACGATTTTAATCATGCTAGCATCATGTCATAGGGGTTTATATGATACAAGATCACGCTTCCGAAAACGATGACATCGACGAAAAAACAAAGGTTGTTGATGAAGAAAATGCAAAATCCGAAAAAGTAAAAATTGAGTTTCCGTTTAGTGACCTGTTGCGGGCCCAAATACCGAAGGCCTTTGACGTCGCCGAAAAGGTTGCGACGGACTGGAAAAATGAAGGTGAATTTCAAGACATCGGAGTTGGGCATCCGTTAGCCGATGCTGTCGCGGCCGAAGCCCTAAAGAAAGCAAAACAGGTCGAAAAAAAACTCGATCAGGCCGGAGTTTTTAGCATGGCAAAAATGGGTCTTGCCATCGCAAAAGCCCAAGTCGACGAATTAAAGAAGAAATTCTGATATGAATCGAGAACAACGGATCTTAGAGCTGATGCAGAAACTTCAGCCCCTCAAAATAGAACTTAGAAACGACAGCGCTAAACACGCCGGTCACACCCAGCACCTGGGTGGCGCCGGCTTCACCGGAGAAACGCATTACAAACTGACTTTGCAAAGTCCTCTGTTTGATGGGGTCGCGCGAATTGACCGGCAGCGCATGATCATGGATTTACTCAAAGAAGAATTTACCACCGGTCTGCATGCGCTTGAGATCAAAGCTCTTGGGTCAGCCGAATAATTACAGAGCGTGCTGGCGGAGCAAGGCCAGGATTAAAACTGCTCTAATTTGCTTTTAAGTTGCCCAATGATGGCCCTGATTTTTTCGAATTGCTCTTCGTCGGGGCTTAGCGTGACCCGGTTTTTTTCAAGTTCTTGCCACGTGACGAGGGCCTTTTCGAGGTCATTTTGGATAAAGCTCCAGCGTTTTGTTTTGCTCGGTGCAGTTTCATTGTCTGCTTCCGGCGACGGGCTCTTGTGTGCCTTCGATTTTGATTTGTCGCTGTCGTTCGAGTTGCTCATTTTCTACGATCATGATAGGT
>CAXSEH010000049.1:0-17356 GCA_964236345.1 uncultured Bdellovibrionales bacterium | reverse complement strand
TCGTATCCCGACTTTTTTATAAAAAAATAGCACTTTCTAAATTATTATTCTTTTTACGCAGCTAGACATTGGTTGAGCTCTGAGTCGATTGAACAAACCATACCTCTATATGACAATTTTTGAAGTGATTATATTAAGTTTTGTTGAGGGCTTAACCGAATTCATTCCGGTTTCATCAACGGGCCATCTTATCTTGGTGTCCCATTTTTTAAAAATTGAACCCAGCGAATTCAGCAAAGCTTTTGACGTCATCATTCAATTTGGCGCGATCTTCGCGGTTTTGTTTTTGTACCACGACCGATTAAAATGGAATTTAGATTTTTACAAAAAATTGTTGGTGGCCTTTTTACCGGCCGCCATTATCGGCTTTATTTTCAAGAATAAAATCGACGAGCTTTTAGAAAGTACGTCGGTGGTTGCATGGGCGCTCATTATCGGAGGCGTGGTTCTTATTTTTGTAGATTCATTTTTTAAAAACCAATCTAAAACTGAGCCGGGCCTCAAAGATTCTCTGATGATTGGATTTTTTCAGTGTCTGGCCATGGTACCCGGAGTTTCGCGATCGGCCTCGACGATTATTGGGGGACAAATCATGGGCTTAACCCGCGCGAAGGCCGCGGAATTTTCGTTCTTGCTTGCAATCCCCACTTTGGGGGCGGCCACACTCTATAAATTATGGAAAGTTCGAAATCTAATCCACAGTGATCAGATCATCAACTTAAGCGTTGGCGTGTTTTTATCGTTCGTGTTCGCTTTAGCCGCAATCAAATTTTTTATTACGTTCGTGAACAAATATGGTTTTCGCGCTTTCGGCGTGTACCGTATTGTTCTGGGCGCCATCGTTCTTTTTTTCACCCAGAACCCGTAACGGAGTTTTACTATGGACCGGATTATATCCAGCGAAGCGCAAGAATTAATGGAACGTAGTTTTTTTGTGATGCCGAATTGGAAATGGTTAGCGTTAGTGGTGGGCTTAATAGGCCTTTACTTTGTTCGGTTAATCATTTTGGCGGTCTTCAAGAAAATTAAAAACGCTCAGACATTTTTTCACGACAAATCTTTTATGCAATTTTTTTTCAAACTCGATATCGAAAAGGGACTCAGTTGGGCGGTCACGGCTTTTATCGGAATGACATTTGTTCGGTCGTTGGGTCTGAACGAAAATATGGAACATAATCTAGAGATCATTTTTAAATTAGTGGTCGGCGGAAATTTGATTCGCGTCTGTTACCTAGCGGTCGATGCGTTCGGCTCTAAAATTCAAGAGTGGGCTAAAACAACCGAATCACAGATTGATGACCAGTTAGCTCCCCTTGCAACCAAAACGCTAAAAGTTTTAGTCGTTATTATTGGATGTTTAGTCGTTTTGCAAAATTTTGGCATTAACGTGACGGCCTTATTGGCGGGACTTGGAATCGGGGGCGTCGCTTTAGCCTTCGCCGCGCAGGATACCGTCGCTAACGTTTTTGGTACGATCACTATTTTATTAGACACCCCTTTTAAACTGGGAGACCGAATTAAGATTACCGATACCGAAGGGATCGTCGAAGAAGTCGGTTTTAGATCAACGCGAATTCGAACCTTTTACAACTCTCTGGTCACCTTACCAAACTCGGTCGTTGCTAAAGAAAAAATTGATAACTTAACGGAAAGAAATAATTGGGTTCGCTTTCGAACTTTTGTTGGCGTCACCTATAACGCCGAGCTGAAGCAAATCGAACAATTTTGTGTAAACTTACGAGCTTACTTGGCCCGGGACCCAAGCATCGACCAAACCCGAGTCGTGATTAACCTTGAAAACTTCGGTGAATCCAGCGTAAACATTTTAGTTAACTTTCATTATAAAATCGCGCTTGGAGAAATTGAACCCGTGCGAAACGAAACGTACCTGCACGCCATTCACGCTACCGTTCAAACTTTGAAATTAGACTTTGCATTCCCGACTCGAACTTTAATCGTTCAAAATGCGGATAAATCCCAGCCAAACGAAATTTCGGTTTCTTCCTAGGAGATTATAAGCGTCTGAAAAAAACGCTGACCAACGAATCGCCCGTGTCCGAGCCACCGTTCGTAGATTGGGCGGACCAAAACTCGTCTTTCTTAAGAGGAATACTCAGAACTTCATAACCCTGGCCATATGCATTTCGGGCCGATGAGTTTGCCTTCGTCGTTAAGGTCACGGCCGTGAGGCCGGTACTCAGGCGAATGCCCCGATTAAAAGCCGACGTGATGATGACTAAACCATCGCTCGTCGCTTGATGAATCGCGCCCGAAACATTCGCGATGACTTCCCAATCCCCGATGCCGCCGCCGCCGCAACCTTCGATGGTCGTCGGTAGAGTTGCGAAAAATAAAAGATTTCTAACGCCAAAAGGTTTAAGGGGTTTCTTAATCGTGGTTGGATCGATAATGACTTCAAGGTCTCCTGAATAATTACTACCGCCAATCAAAGCAATATTTTTTAAAGTTATGCTTTGGACGACCATTTTGTTAGCCGGATAGCCAGGCAAAGGGTCTCCCGTTTTAGCGATTATGGGCGACGTAGGCGATGAACCTAATCGAATTTCGGGGTAACTAATCGTCGCGTTTGGAACTGAGACATCGTAAGGGCCGGTGCCTTGTTGAAGTTGAAAACTACAAATGGCTGGATCAGCAAAGGCCCGTGACAATCCGTTACCGGCTTCAATCGTGGCAAACTTTTCTTGCAACGCCACTTGGGCCGATGACATATCAGACACCATCGACGCGATTCCCATACCAATGACACTCAAAAGTCCCACTACGATCAAAACTTCAACTAAGCTAAACCCAAGTTCCGAAGCTTTGATTCTTCGGGGCATCATACGAAAACTTCTAAGGTTAAAAGCCACTCTTTATAGGCGACATAATGGGGCTCGGTTTCTTCGGCAACAATTTGAACCCGCTTTTTGTCTTTTTGATCCTCGACCAGACTGCACATAAGTTGATAAACCGTGTCAGTAGCTTGAACTCCAACTAAAAAATATCCCGACACCCAGTCGGGAATCGTTTCTTTAAAATAAATTCCACCTTCTGATAAATCAATCGTACTGGTCGTAAATTTACGGGTCGTCGAAAAGATCTGGCAGGTTACTTCGATTTCGTAGCGTTGGTGCAGCCTTGGCTGAATCTGTTTTTTTGGTCGAACGACAAAATATTCCGTATCACCCACGTCTTTTGGTTTATTTTCGATCACCGGAAAACAAAGGGCCTCACCCTGCGCGAATTGAAAAAGTTCGGGATGACTTGATTCATTCAACAAGGTCCACTTCACGTCGCCTTCGTGGCAGACTTGGGTCAGCTTAATTTCATTCACCGACATTGTTTTCACCAAAAGTTGCATCTCGCGGTTATTCAAACCGAAAAGTGTCCAACCTTTTAATGAATTGTGAATACCCCAGCTCAAATCGATAACCTATTTTTTCTTCGTTGTTTTTGTTGGAGCCGCCATTCCTGGCTTCACGCCGGCGGTGTCAGCTTTGATTTTTGCGGTTTCAAGTTTAGTTTTTTCAGTTTCGTATTCAGCCCGAGCCGTTTCTGCTTTTATCTTTGCCTCTTCGTTTTGCGATTTCATTTTTTCAACGAGATTATTAAGTTGATCGCGCTCGACCTTAAATTTTTCCGCATCCGTTTTCATCCGCTGAGTCTCACCTTCGAACTTTTTCAAATCGGATTCTGCCGTTGCCTGCGAACGCTTCATTTGCGAAATTTCTAAGTTCATCTGTGACGTTTCTTTTTGAAATTGAACGCGATATTTTTCATATTCGGATTTTGTTTTTAGAGCCTGCTCGCGCACTTTTTCTTCTTGTTTTTTAAGCTCGTTGTACTTTTTCTTTTCTTCTTCAAGTTGTTTTTTAGTAGCTTCAGTTAGATCCGAGGTCTTTTTAGTTTCGTCGGTCAATTTTGCGACGACCGCTGCCGCCGCATCGGTTTGCGTTTTTAGGCGAGTCGTTTCGGCCTCGGCCCTTTTGCGTTCTGATTCTACGCGGGCTTTTTCTTGGTTCATTTTAGCTTCGCTTTGATTGGCTTCGGCTAACTTCTTCTGGGCCTCCGCTTGGCTTTTAACTAAATTTTGCTGAATTGTCTTTTGTTCCGTGACCAAATCGGCCGCGGCCTTTTGGCTTTTAGACGCCTCATCCGCTGCCTTAGCCGCTTCTTTTTCGGTGTCTTTCAACTTATTTTGTAAATCGGAGTTGGCTTTTTCGGCTAACTTCTTTTTCGCGAGGGCCTCGTCTTTAAGTTTTAACTGTGCCGCAGTTCGATCCTTCGCTAATTTAATTTTCGCGTCAGCTTCGGCCGTCTGTTTTTCAGAAGTCTTTTGTTCTTTTTCAGCTTCAGACATATCTTGGCGGGCTTGGGCCACTTCTTTTTCGGCTTGCGCCATTTCCCGTTTGGCTTCAGATTCCGCATTTTTAGCTTTATCCAATGCTTTTTTCGCCTCGCCGCGAACCTGCTCGCGTTTTTTCTTTTCTTCTTCAAGTCGCTTTTTAGCCTCGGCTGATTCGGCCTTGGCCGCTTCGGCGTCGGCGACTGCTTCTTCGGCCTCAATCTGCGAACTGTCCACTTCGGCCGCTAAGGCCAACTTCGTTTTCAGTAAAGTTAAACAAAAAAAACTCATGATGATGATACGTATTGCTTTCATTTATGACTCCCAGTCCTATTCTATTCAGAAAGAACAAGAAGCGGTATCAAGTCGGCCTAACTCTAAACTTCAGTCCTGATTTGACTCAATCTGAGATGGTTATACCCGGTTGGTCCCACTAGGTTCGGCCGAAACCGTCACTGTTAAGAACCTGAACACCTTAAATCGAACCGGTTACGACTAGACCGGGATCATCATTTGCTTAAGTAAAGAGTACCCCCCCATGACGGCTAGGGACTCCCCCCCCATACCTAGCCGTCTTTTTTTTTCTCTCCCCGCAAAAAAAAGACTAAACTTAAAAGATGAACCGCACCCTGATACTTTTTTTTATTTTACTATCCACTTTCATGTTGGGAACAAAAGCGTTCGCAAACTTTTCGGTCGTTTTGGATCCCGGTCACGGCGGTAAAGATCTCGGCGCTAGCCGCGATTCATTTATCGAATCAAAAATCGTAATGGCCATCGCCGAAAAAATAAAAACCGAACTCGAGGCGCAAAACATCACGGTGCACTTAACTCGGGTTTCGGATTCAAATTTAAGTTTGCAACAGCGGGTTCAAATTGCGAATGAATGGGCCGCAGACTTATTCATCAGCTTACACGCCAACTGGTCAAGTTCATCATCTGTCAATGGTTTCGAATTTTATTTTGCATCTTCGCAATCAATCAGCGGACCACTTGCCGGAAGCGGATCTACACGCACGACCAACGCTGATGACGTGATCGAAAAAGTAAAAAAAGATTTAACACTTCTTGCACGGCAGAAATTAAGTTTAGAATTTTCCAAACAAACGCAAACGCAAAACCCCGATAAAAAAAGCGTGATTCGACGCGCACCGTTTTACGTGATCGAAAACACGGCGATGCCGGCGGTTTTGATCGAGGTGGGTTTTATTTCAAATCGCCGTGAAGCGAAGAAGCTGGCGTCGCCCGAATATCAAACAGAAATTGCAGAGCTGATGGCGAAATCCATAATGGCGTACCAACAAAAATCAGATCCGATTAAAGAAAAGAGTGACAAAAAAGTTTCGTTGAACGAAAAATAGCCCGTCACCTTATTACAGACGGGATGCCCAATGAAAAGAATCGACCAGCGGCCGGCGAATCAACTTCGCAAGATCAAAATTACTCCGCACATTTTAGATTACGCCGAAGGTTCGGTGATGGTTGAATTTGGAAACACGCGGGTATTATGCTCGGCCAGTTACGAAGCCAAAGCTCCGCAATGGCTGAACGGAACCGGGGCTGGCTGGGTGACCGCGGAGTACGGAATGTTGCCGCGCTCGACCCACACCCGAATGAAGCGAGAGAAAACTCAAACTGGTGGGCGCACGCAAGAAATTTCAAGACTGGTGGGCCGATCACTTCGGGCCTGCGTAGATCTTAAGGGCTTGGGCGAAAAACAAATCTTGATCGATTGTGACGTGATCAACGCCGACGGCGGGACCCGAACGGCGGCGGTCACGGGGGGCTTCGTAGCGCTTGCGTTAGCCCTCAAAAAATTAAATGATTTATCAGAAATTAGAACGATTCCACTTAAGCATTACGTCGCCGCGGTTTCGGTAGGCCTTGCCGAAGAGTCTGCGGGCCTGATGGTTCCGTTATTAGATTTAAATTACGAAGAAGATTCTGAAATCGGAACTGATATGAATTTCGTAATGACCGAAAAAAACGAGTTCATTGAAATTCAGGGAACTGCCGAAGAAGGAACTTTTTCTAAACAACAACTTTTAGACATGATGAGTTTTGCCGAACTCGGCTGCCAAGAACTTTTTAAAGAACAAGAAAAATTAGTCGGAAGTTTTTTTCCGCTGAAGCGTTAATCAACGTAAAGGACTGACATGAATCTTTGGATCGCGACCGGAAATAAAGGCAAACTTGAAGAGTACAAGATGACTTTAAATAAAGTCGCCGAAATAAAAGTTTTTTCTCAGGCGGACCTTCCGCACTTTACGCCTCGCCCTGAAGACGGAAAAACTTTTATCGACAACGCCCGTATCAAAGCTAAATCAGTGAAAGCTCTGAAATCGGACGACTACGTTTTAGGGGAAGACGCGGGCCTTGAAGTTGAGGGCCTCAATGGAATTCCCGGCGTGCACTCGGCGCGCTACGCAGGACCCCATGCGCGTGATTCGGAAAACGTCGCGAAACTTTTAAAGATGATGCAGATCAGAGCAGTACCGAATCGCAACGCGCAATTCAAATGCGCAACGGTGGTTTTAACTCCTAATGGCCAAGAGTGGGTGTTTGAAGGCGTGATGAAAGGTCAAATCAGCAGCAAAGTTGCGGGCCTCATGGGTTTTGGTTATGATCCGGTCTTCATTCCCGAGGGCGAAACAAAAACTTTGGCTGAACTAGGCCCTGGTTACAAAATTCAAAAATCTCATCGCGCTTTAGCGCTGTCCCAATTTTTAGCCAAACTCAAAGAAACAAATGTAATCTCATGACAGCGTAAGGGCGGACTGGTAAGTTTTTGCGAACACACATTAAGGGGTTGCATGTCGCTCAAGAACCTTAAAATCTTTGCCGGAAATTCTTCTCAACAGTTAGCCGCCGAAGTTTCTCGATTACTGGCAGTACCACTCGGGCACAGTCAAGTGAACGCCTTCGCCGATGGCGAAATTCAAGTCGAGATCAAAGAAAGCGTTCGGGGAAAAGACGTTTTCGTCATCGCCAGCACCTGCCCTCCGGTCAATCAGCATTACATGGAATTATTTATTATGCTCGACGCTTTAAAGCGGGCCTCTTCCGCCCACGTCACGGCGGTGATTCCTTATTACGGTTATGCCCGGCAGGATCGAAAAGTCGCTCCGCGCGCGCCCATTTCGGCCAAGTGCATGGCCGATCTTTTAACGACCGCTGGTGCTGACCGGGTCGTATCGGTTGATCTGCACGCAGCGCAAATTCAAGGATTTTTTAACTGCCCTTTTGATCACCTCTTCGCGACGCCAACCTTAGCCCGTGCCTGGAAAGACCAGGTCGGCCAAGGCGAAGATTTCGTGACGGTTAGCCCTGACGCGGGCGGGGTCGAGCGGGCCCGTGCCTTCGCTAAACGAATTGATTCCAGTTTAGCCATAATCGATAAAAGACGTTCGGGCCCCAACGAAGCGAAAGCCATGCACTTGATTGGCGACGTGGCCGGTAAAACCGCGGTCATCGTTGATGATATGATCGATACGGCCGGGACACTGACACAAGCAGTTGACAGTCTCATCAAAAATGGGGCAAAACGAGTGTTCGCCGTCGCGACCCACCCGGTTCTTTCAGGCCCCGCCATCACGCGGATTTTTGAAAGCAATTTGGAAAAGGTTTTTGTCTCAGACACTATTCCTTTAAGTGACGCGGCCGTGAAATCGAATAAGTTTCAGGTGGTTTCGGTTGCCCCGGTTCTTTCCGAGGCTATCCGTAGAATCCATGATCACGATTCGGTCAGTTCTTTGTTTGATTAGTTTTTATTTGCAGTAAGTTCGAAACCCAAAAAGACAATGGCCTCAGCTTTTCACATAGGGTGAAAACTTGGAGGAAGTAGTCAGGAGAAAAAAATGAAACAGAAGATTGAATTAACAGTAGAAGCTCGTGAAGCAGGTCGTGCCGGTGCACGTGGACTTCGCGTCGCGAAAATGGTTCCCGGAGTTATTTACGGTGCCACCCAGAACGTAAACGTTTCTTTACACATCAACGACGTGATCAAGTACAACTCACGCGCTTACGAGAATGCCCTTTTAACAATTAAAAGTTCTGATACTAAATTAAACGGTAAAGTGGCCCTGATGAAAGAAGTCATCCTGAATCCCCTTTCTCGTCGTCCAGAACACATCGATCTTTTCGCGTTAGATATGACCAAACAAGTTCGCGTATCGGTTGAGATCCGCGTTGAAGGTAAGCCAATCGGTATCGCTGAAGGCGGCTTGCTGAACATCGTTGTTCGTCAAGTTGAGGTCGAGTGTTTGCCAACTGAAATTCCAGAATCAATCGTCGTTGACGTTTCTAACCTTGGCGTTGGCGATTCATTGCACGTATCAGATTTAACTGTTCCGGAAGGCGTTAAGATGATCACGCGACCTGAAGTAACGATCGCGGCGGTTGTGGTTCAAGAAGAAGAAGCAGTTGTTACTCCTGAAGCGGCGGCAGCTCCGGCAGCGGGCGCAGCGGCTCCAGCGGCGGGTGCGAAGGCAGCAGCAGCTCCAGCGGCAGGCGCGAAAGCGGTAGCGGCTCCAGCGGCGGCAAAAGCTCCGGCGAAGAAGTAATTTTACGATTTTGTTTATTTTCAGAAAAGGCGACTTTCGGGTCGCCTTTTCTATTGAAAGGCTTTATTCATTTTTATGTGGTTGGTAGTTGGCTTAGGAAATCCCGGTTCGCAGTATCAAATGACCCGACATAATATCGGCTTCATGGCCATTGATGCCTGGGTCCAATCAATGAATGCCGGAAGTTTCAGGGCCGAGCACAAGGCCGAAACAAAAAAGCTAAAATTAGATCTCGAAAAAAAATCCGAAGAAATCTTAATCGCAAAGCCGCAAACTTATATGAATAAATCGGGCGAGTCCGTACAGGCGCTGATGAATTTTTATAAAATACCGGTCGAAAAAATATTGGTTGTTCACGACGACATTGATCAGCCCTTTGGTTCGATGAAGTTTCATAAGAATCGCGGGCACGGGGGCCAAAACGGAATTCGCAACATCACCGAAGTTTTGGGAACTATGGATTACGCGCGTTTAAAATTGGGCGTGGGCCGGCCCGAACATCCGGGGTTTGATATCGGCGATTACGTCTTAAGTAATTTTGCGAAAAGCGAAATGGGCTTACTCAATCAAGTGATCGAAAAAGCCTGCGACGGCATTGAAAGTTTTATTTTTAAAGGTTTAAATCAAGCATCAACCGATTTTAACGGTTCGATCAATGGGTCGCCCGTCGGGTCCATTAAAGGAGATTCATAAATGGCATTACAAGTGGGTATCGTCGGCTTACCGAACGTAGGAAAATCAACTTTATTTAACGCACTAACCTCGGCTAAAGCCGAAGCGGCTAATTACCCGTTTTGCACGATCGATCCTAATGTTGGCGTCGTTACGGTTCCGGATTACCGCTTAGACAAAATTACCGAATTCATCAAACCGCAATCGATCATTCCCACCACGATGGAATTTGTCGACATCGCGGGAATTGTCAAAGGCGCAAGCCAGGGCGAAGGCTTAGGAAATCAATTTTTAGGACACATCAAGCAAACCGACGCGATCATTCACGTGGTACGCTGCTTTGACGATCCGAACGTCATTCACGTGGCGGGTTCGGTCGATCCCATCCGCGACATGGATATCATTAATACCGAATTAATGCTGGCCGATTATGACACCGCAGAAAAAAAATTAAAGCGTATTGAAAAAGCCGCGAAAACTTCTGGCGACGTGAAAATGAAAATGGACGTCGACGTCACGCAAAGAATTCACAAAGCGCTGGGAGAAGGCAAACCCGCCCGATCAGTAGTTTTAAACGAACTTGAAGCACCGTTTGCGCGCGATATGCATTTGTTGACTAGTAAACCGGTTCTTTACGCCTGCAACGTATCTGATGTAGACTTTGCGGCCGGTGGAAATGACTGGGTCCGCTCGGTTGAAAAACGTGCGGCTGAAGAAAACAATAAAACCATTTTGATTTGTTCGGCGATGGAAGCCGACATCGCACAACTTCCGCCCGAAGAGCGCACCGAATTTTTAGCCAGCATCGGCGCTACCGAGTCAGGGCTTACACGGCTGATTCGCGAAGCCTACTTGCTGTTGGGCCTTTACACTTATTTCACTGCGGGGGAAAAAGAAGTTCGGGCTTGGACCATCAAGGCCGGCATGAAGGCGCCACAGGCGGCGGGCGTTATTCACACCGATTTTGAAAAAGGATTCATTCGCGCTGAAACCTATCACAGCGATGATTTGTTTTCTTTAAAATCCGAAGCCGCCGTTAAAGAGGCCGGCAAGTACCGTTCCGAGGGTAAAGAATACATCGTGAAAGATGGCGATATTTTATTCTTTAGATTTAATGTTTAAAATTTTTTTGGTGAACGAGTTAAAAAAAACCGGCTATTAAGCCGGTTTTTTTATTCTTAAATGTTGTTCTTAAATGTTGTTCTTAAACTTAAAGATTAGAACGAAGTGTCTACGACGTCTTTTTTAGGTTGCTCGATCGTGCATGTCATCTGGTGAACGTCGCCGCTAAAGCTTCCCGCTTTATAAACGGTATACGTTCGTCCGTAAATGTCGAAATCTGTTCTTAAACCAGCTTGCGGAAAATCAACAATACCGAAACGTGGGCTTCCACCCGTCGTTCCAAAACGACCATTTTCAAGACGATGAGCCATCTGCTCTCCGGCAATTGTTAATTCTACTAGTTCTGCCTTGTGCGATTGTGCAGAATAGGCATCGTACACTAAGTGCAATGCGGTTCCTTTTTCAGTCTTGCAGCTAGCCGTAGTAAGGGCCGCTTGTGCCGAAAATGAAAATGCCAGAGTTAGGGTTAATAACGTCAGTATCGATTTCATAAAGTCTCCTTTAAAAGTTTTGTACGTCGCAAGCTTATGTTCCAATTTTCGTGCGCGGTCCGCCTCGAACCCATTGGGAATCGTCGTTACATACTGTACAAAAGTGAGACACTATGACGTTTTTTAGATTGGCCGCTGGCTTCGATGAATGGGAACTCGCTTTACGCGGCTTTGATAACTTTCCGGTTCGGAGATATCGCCGAGTACAAACTAACTTTTTGCAATTCTTGAGTTCCGCCGAAGAACGAACACATTTGAATATCGCGTAAAATTTTTGGCAACACGTTATTGGTATGCAAGGCCCAGTGACCAATGACTTCGATGCAGCCATAAATCGCGTTTCGCAGTTCGTTCGAGATCATCATTTTTAAAATGCTTAACTCAGATTCGGCTTGCATGAAGGCGTCGGGTCCACGGTTGATGACCGATTCGATCAGACTGCACATTTGTACGCGGGCAATATGCAATTTCAAAATTTTATCTTGTAGATATTGTTTGTGGTCCCCTATAGCATCAATCAAACTTGCCGGTGGGGACTTTAACAAAAAGTCTTCGAGGCCGTGAGCTAAGCCTGCGGCCATGACTCCCATAATTAGACGTTCGCTGTTGAATATATAGTGCAGCGCTAAAATTGTCTGTTTATCTGTAGTTAAACGACGATCATGAATATCTTTAAGGGCCGTCAACCCGCTTACCGATCCAGAGTCTCCCGTGCGAAAACCGACCAGCTGACTAGCAAGTTGCGTCTGCACCACTTCCGCCTTCTCTAAGACGTAAATTTCAAGACGATCTTTATTCCAAATAGTCGTGAACAATAAATCAGCTATGCCGCCGTTCGTTACGCAGGGCTTTTGCAGCTGTAACTTTATATTATCTTGATCCCCCACGAAGCGGGCCGAAACTTTTTTGTTGCTCGATGATCCGCCGCTTTCACTACTGCAAGTCGCAGCAATTTTTTCACCGGTTTCGATATCCTGTTGATACTTAAAAATAAAGCGAGGCGCACCGAACTTTTTTAATAAAAGCGTACTGACGTAACCGTGCGCGGCCAGACTGCTTGTAAAAGGAAGATCTAAACTACCACGAGCAATGTTATAATAATTCTGCAAGACCGTTAAGTGCGTCGGTTCGGAATCGAACATGTTTTTAAATAGGTAATTTTTCGAAAATTCGCGAAAAGTATCTAACGCAAAAAAACCTTGGCCGTCTCTTTCGATTAAGTTATTCGAAAGTTTTTGAACGGCTAAATCATAATAAAAGTTTTTGTTATCAAAAATGCTCATAATCTTATGTTCATATCGGATTCCCACTACGAACACTTAACGATTTTGAAGGCACATCTCGACCCGATTTAGGTCTAGAACGGAAGCTGCCTTTACTTAATTGAACTTCCGAAATCCCATTCTTCTTTAAGGGAAATGGGCTGAACTAACTTGTATTGATTTTTCTCAATCAGCCACTGCGATTTTTTGTAATCCTGTTTTTCGTCATAAATTTTTTGGTAGGTTTTCATAAAACTAAGCACTCGCTTGACGTAAGTCCTAGTCTCCGCAAATGGAATATGTTCCACGAACACATCGAAGTCGATATCGCCTAGATTTCTCAGCCAAAGTTTAACACGATGTGGACCACCATTATACGCCGCCGCAACCAATGGAACCTGCCCGTCGAATTCGCGGGATAGCTTTCTTAAATAAACGGCACCGTGCTGAACGGCCGCATCCGGTTGAAAAAGTATTTTGGGATCGTGCGAAGTTTCTTTCAAAAGTTGCGACACTTTTTGCGAAGTGTAAGGCATAAACTGCATCAAGCCGACGGCTCCGACCGGCGAAATAGCGTCGGCCTTGAATTGGGTTTCCGCTTTCATGATGGACCATATTAGATAAGGATCTACTTTTCTAAGTTGCGACTCAGATTTTACATTCAGCTCGTACGCCTTTGGATAAATCGATTTCCATAGAAGCTCGTCGTCTTTCAAGGACATTTTCTTGTCTTGGGTTGAGCTTACCCTTTGCATTAACGTCAGGGCGCGATAGTAAAACTTTTTGTCGGCGTAGTAATTAATCAGCGGCTCGGCACTTTTTCGAGTTTTGAAAGACTTTTCGACATCGAACAAATGCCATTTCGCTAAATCAGAATAGCCCCATTCTTGAAGATGATCAGCCCAGGTCACTTCCTTTTTCAGCTGAGCGGAACTTTCGATATTGATCGCTTCCGTCTCGGACTGACTAGCGATCATCGAATCTTGGTTCACGACCTGAATGTCACCTTCGTCGGTGGTCGAAATCTCTTCGAAGTAACTTTTATAAGTATCAACCAAGCGCCGTGAGTCATCGGTTCCGTCAGGCAACATAAACGTACCGCGCCCCGAGCGAATCATTGATATCTGATTTTTCAGAAGATCATTCGATACCAGACCCTTGTTCGTTTCGTAACGAACCCAAGCTAAGTAATTATAGTAGTTGAAAAATTTCCCGTCGAGTAACGGCAAAGCCAGTTGCTTAAAGTAATCCAGGGCCTGCATTTGATTGCCCAAGTTCCACTCGGCCTGGGCCAACCAATAAAGATTTCTACTTTTATCCCGGGTCCAATCTTTATTTTTGACGAGTTCGGCCCGGGCTGGTCCGTAATCTTTATTCAAATAATAGCACCAAGCCCGTAACCAGGTTAGGTCGTCGTACTCGATATTCTTTCGCTTCCTTTTGTACCATGGATGGTCAGAAATAAGCTTGTTCAAGATGACGATCGCTTCGGCATATTTTTTGGTTTGATAAAACAGAAACGCCTTCTGATAGATAAATTCATTTTTCTGCTTTTTGTTTTTTGCTTTTGAAATAATCTTATTAATTAAATCTTCAGATTTCTCAAGCTCGCCAGCCCGTTGGGCGATATAAAATAAATTATTGTAATAATCTTCTGAGTTTAAGATTTGGGTTTCATATTTTTTAACGATTTCAAATGCGGAAGTGGGGTCGCCAACGTTTGAAAAATAAACGGCTTGCAAGTAGGCCTTTTCCCAGTCTTGCATCTTCTGAACTTGAATGAACTCATTTAATTCTGCTTGCGCTTGCTTCTCGGCTCCGGAAAATACCAGTAATCGAGTCCGGTAAATAAAATCATCTAAAGACAACGGGCATTTTACGAAGCCATCCATGACTTCTTTCAATTTTAAATTTACTTGAGAAAGCCAACGGCCCCGTTCACTTTTACAAAGCTCTTCAGAAATATTATTCTTCACGATCCATTTAAGGAACTTCAGTTCGAAATCAAGGCCTTCCGGAAGTCCCCGCACTTTTTTTAAAGTTAATTTAACCTCACGCTTTAGTTCCCGCTCTGAAAAAGTAGGCTTTCGCATAAGGTTTGATTTCAATATGTAATCTAAAACGTAACTGAGAGAATCTAGCTGAAGCCGAAGTAATTTCTTGTTTTTTTTAAGGTGCAAATAAAGGGTCCAAAATTCTTTAACGGCTTGATCCGGATCTGCGATGACTTGGGCCCGAAAAAAATCCTTGTAGTACTGCTCGACCGGATCCGCTGGCTTCCACTGGTCCAAAACTGCTAGGGCTTCCGTTATTTTGTTTTCTTTTTTTAGACTGAAAAAACTATTTAATGGGTGGCTCGAAGCTTTTTCTAGTTTTTTGATATCCACTTTTTCTTCTGCCGCCCACGCAAAGCTAGCACCCAAGGTAGTAAAAACTGAAAGAATAACAAGAAATAAAAATGTCGAAGAAAGTTTTTTGCACGTAATCAATGTCTTAAACCTTTGCTTTAAAGTACGATTATGTTAACTCTTTTTAATGTCAAAAGCGAAGAACAAAACTATTTATGTCTGTCAGTCTTGCGGCGCCCAAAGGGCACGCTGGGAAGGCAAATGCTCGGATTGCGGATCTTGGAATAGTTACGTCGAAGAAACATTTTCTGATGTATCTTCGGGCTATGCGGGAAAATCTCCGCAGCGAAGTTGGGTTTCGACAAATTCTGCATCCGTGCAGACCATTCGTCTCGACCAAAGTCTATCGGAACTGAAGATGACTCGCATGACGACGAACATTTCTGAACTGGATCGCGTTTTGGGTGGCGGTTTAGCTGAATCAAGTTTCGTTTTGCTCGGTGGAGCTCCTGGTATCGGAAAAAGTACGTTGCTTCTGCAGATGGCCGGCGGTCTTGGACAAAATGGTTTGAAAGTGTTGTACATTTCCGCGGAAGAAAGCACCAATCAAACCGCTTCAAGGGCGCATCGGTTAGGCATATACAGCGCAACGGTTGAAATGGCAGCCGAAAGCAACATGAACTTAATCTTAGAACTTGCCGAAAAAATGAAACCTCACGTCCTTATTGTCGACTCGGTTCAAACAATTTTTGTTCCCGAAGTCACGTCCGCTCCTGGGTCCGTTTCGCAGGTTCGCGAAGCCGCCGGACAATTGATGACGTTTGCGAAGCGAACGAATACGGCGGTTGTTCTGATCGGACACATTACTAAAGATGGAAACCTTGCCGGGCCGAAAGTGCTCGAACACATGGTCGATTGCGTGCTTTCCTTCGAGGGCGATCCCAATTCCCACTACCGTCTTCTTCGCACTTTGAAGAATCGATTTGGCTCGGCGCAAGAACTGGGCGTTTTTGAAATGGTCGCAAAGGGCTTGAAAGAAGTTAAAAATCCTTCAGAATTATTTTTACAAGAAAGAAGTTTAAACCGAATAGGCTCTTCCATTTTTGCTTCGCTTGAAGGGACTCGCCCCATCCTCTGCGAAATCCAAGCATTGACCCTAAGTTCGAACACTTCGTTTCCGCGCCGTACTTCATTGGGAATCGATATTAATCGGTTACACTTGCTAACGGCCGTGATGGATCGACATTTGGGGGTCAAACTTTCATTTAGCGATTTGTACGTTAACGTGGTGGGTGGTTTGCGAATTGATGAACCCGGTGTCGACTTAGCCATCGCCGCCGCCATTCTTTCGACCGACCGAAATCAGGCTTTGGCCGCCGACGCCTTGTTCTTAGGTGAAATCGGTTTGACCGGAGAGATTCGCGCGATAACATTTCCTGAAATCAGAATTAAGGAAGCGGTCAAATTGGGGTTTAAGGACTTCTACCTTCCGCACTTCAACCAAAAACATTTTGAAGATCAGGATCTTCTGAAAAAAATTCGTGTTCATTTTTTAAAATCGGTGCATGATTTAAGTCAGCTACTGAAATAAAAAAAGGGGTCCCATGAGCGCGATCACGAAAGAATTCTATAAAGCCGGATCCTTCATCTTCCGCGAAGGTGATGTTGAATCGCATTTTTACATCATCGAATCTGGAGATGTGCATATCATTACCGTGGATAATGCCGGACAACAAATCGTCGTCGCAAAACTTCGCAACGGAGATTCTTTCGGAGAATTTGCCTTACTGGATAAAGCTCCCCGCACCGCTTCGGCTCTGGCAAAAACAAATCTAAACGTCATGCGAATTTCTCAAGAAGGCTACCAAACCATGATGAGCGAGCTTCCGATCTGGGCTTCGTGCATGTTAAAATCTTTTTCGACAAGAATTCTCGCGATGAACGAAACCCTAAAAGCCATGACCGAAGCAATCAAGAACAGCAAAACCTAACGAGCACTAACTCCAAAGCACGCACCAATCCGCACTGCTAAGTCCTTTGAGCCGAAGCTTCGAGTACTTAATCCGCCCGGTAGCTTCAAGCTCATTAAGCTGAATGTAATCGCGAACTATCTTATAGGCTTTATATCCCTTAACGACGCGCGAGAACGGACGGAACTTCCAGAACTCTACGCTTTGATGTTCCTTCCGGTAGTGATTGGACGCGAGGTCCTCGCGATCCCGACTCCGATCCCCGGCTTTCTTCGTCACTTGGGGGGTATCGGTCACGCCCGTTTTTCGTTGCACTTCGTGCTTCTCAAAACTAAGCCCCCGTTTTAAGAACTCCTGCGCGATTTGTCCCGCGACGACGCGAAAGAAGAAGTGAAACGAACTTCGGCGCGACGTACGTATCAAGAGGTGCAGATGATCGTGTTGGATCGTGATTTGCTCAACCTTGACGTAAAACATCTGCGCGTAACGCTGAACGATGTACTGAACAAGTTTAAAACTGCGATGCGCGCGAAGACTTCGGTGCTTTAAGCGCGAAGAGTTTATCTTAAACACGACATGAAGTG
>CAXSEH010000048.1:0-17620 GCA_964236345.1 uncultured Bdellovibrionales bacterium | reverse complement strand
TTATTTGCCACGAATGGCCTCCTGACCTTAGTCTAGTTATCTTTTCGGAGGAGTTGTAAAAAACATGAGGACTTTTTTTCACCGTTATGATGAACTTCCCAAAATGCTCCAATTTATTTTCTGCATCTTTATCTGCACTTTTGCGTGGGCTCAAACCGAAACCCCGGCGCAAGTTGAACCTCCCTCTTTGAGACAGAATTGCTTAGACTCTTTAAAAGCGTATAAAAGCTTTTTTAAAGTTGAATCCTTAGAGGAAGTCTGTGGAAAAGTCGAACTCATGGATGGGTGCAGCAGTCGCGCCGGTGTTCCCATTTTTCACTTAAATCACGAAAGCAAATTGAAGGGCCCAAAAAAGATTCTTGTCATGAGTCTCATTCATGGCGACGAAACCCATGCCGGCGCCTTGGGCCGCTTTTGGATGGAGCGCTTAATGAAGGTCGACTCGCGAAATAGTTGGCGAGTCATCCCCGTTACGAATCCGGACGGCGTAAAAAGTAGAACGCGCACAAACGGTAACGGCGTCGACCTGAACCGTAATTTTCCGACCAAAGATTGGGACGAGCTTGCGATGAAGTTTTGGGAGAGCGAAGGCAAAAAAGCGACTCGGCGTTTCCCAGGACATGCAGGAGGCGAAGAGCCCGAAGTCAAATGCGTGATCAAACAAATTGAAGACTACCAGCCGGACTTCGTTATTTCGATTCATACCCCCCTGAATGTTTTAGATTTCGATGGACCCAAAGTACACCCACCAAAATATTCGTACCTTCCATGGAAAAGCCTGGGAAATTTCCCGGGAAGCCTTGGGCGTTACCTGTGGGTTGAGCGTAAAACCCCCGTGTTGACGACGGAGTTGAAAGATACGTTGCCCTTGAACTCGGGCGCCTTTGAACAGCTACAAGATCTAATAGGAACTTTGGTCAAAACCGATTTGAAATAATCGCCATAGCCTAGTGAATGGATTTATTTTCTGAGGCCTGTTGGATCGCCATTAAGCGATCTTGCGGGCTTTCAATCTCATCTTGAATCTCGATTAATTTTAAAAGCAAAGACTCTTTCGAAAGTCGAATGGCATCAAAGATGTCATCGTGAAAAGATTCAGACTCAATCGAATGATCACCATCTTTCAACACGATGGCTAAACGATATTTGCATTTTCTCATAACGTCCGTAATCTCGTCGTCTTCGACCGAAGTGGTTTCAAATTCTCCATCATATTCTTCATCGTCGTCCACGTTTGAGCTATTATTTTTTTCGTAGTGGCCCATCGGATCGCGCGCGATCACCATGACCAAAGTTTCTGGCGTGACGAATGCGTTAAAATCTAATATCTGCTGGTAGATATAGGATTTGATCTCGGGGTCATTTTCTATTAGGTCAAGGGTGTTTTTCAGAAAGCTTGAATCATGCGACATACGGTACCTGCCTTTCTGAGCGTTAATTCTTATCAGAATAACATATTTGGTAGTTTTTCTAAAGCCTTACGGACGTCATCACTTAATTTCATTTTAGACTCGACTCATTAAGGGGTGTGTCTCGACCTAAGTCGTTGTATCACCTTGAGCCATGTCGGAAATCAAATTACACCCAAGTTGGCTTAATCATTTAGAATCTTCCTTGAAAAATGAATCCATCGGTCATTTAAAATTATTTTTAAAAAAAGAAATTGATTCCCAAAAAACCATCTTTCCAAAGCCCAGTGAATATTTTTACGCATTGAATATAACCCCCCTGGATAAAGTCAGGGTGGTGATCTTAGGCCAAGATCCCTACCATGGACCAGGCCAGGCTCACGGCCTGAGCTTTTCGGTTCGCGAGAATGTTCGTCCGCCACCATCACTTCAGAATATTTTTAAAGAGCTTCATGCGGATGTGGGTGTGCCCATTCCAAAATCAGGAGACCTAACCCGTTGGGCCAATCAGGGAGTGTTACTTCTGAATAGTGTTCTGACCGTCGAGCAAGAAAAGGCCGGCTCCCATCAAAAAAAAGGTTGGGAGCTATTTACCGATGCGGTTATCAAAGTGATCAATGACGAATGCGAACACGTTGTATTTATATTGTGGGGCGCTTACGCCCAGAAAAAAGCCGGGTTTGTTAATCGTGAAAAACATTTAGTTTTAGAAAGCGTCCATCCGTCACCTTTATCTTCGCATCGAGGTTTTTTTGGTTCGAAACCATTTTCGAAGGCTAACGAATACTTAAAAAAAAATGGCAAGTTGCCCATTGATTGGTCGTAAGTCGACATAGACTTTTGCCTTTACACTTCGTTGTGGGTAAGATGATTTATGTCCGAAGACCGCCTTTCACAAATTCAAGATCTATGGGGCCTTACGACCATTCCCGCTTATCACCGAAATGTCGCGAACGATATTTATTTTTCTCGAATTAAAGATCTTGAAGTCGCGATCCGAATTTCACCAGGTACGCAACGCACTCCAAACGAAATTCAAGCCGAGTTAGATTTTGTCGGATGTCTTAAAAAAAATGCCGTTAGCGTTTGCGAATCAATCGTTTCTTTAAATAAAAACGAAATTGAAACCATCACTGACGGCGGCAAGACTTACCATGTCGTCGTGTTCAAAAAAATCCCCGGAGAAAAAGTTGGCGACCGGGCCTTAACGACCGAAATCGTTGAGGCTTGGGCAACCGAGATGGCAAAGATGCATACCTTGGCTGAAAATTACCAACCCGGCAAAGTCAGACGCAATCATTGGAATTTAGATTCAACTTATTTAAAGGCTTTCTCGTCACTAGCGGAAGCGAGCGAAAGAATAACGATCGAGTCTTTGAAAATTTTTAATTGGATGCTGGCACATTCAAAAAAACCTGGTGAGTACGGACTGGTTCACGCAGATCTTCACCGCGGTAATTTTTTCTACCATCAAGATAAGATGACCGTCCTAGATTTCGATGATAGTTGCTACCACTGGTACCTTTATGACATCGCGATCCCAATCTTGATTGTGCGGGACTACGAAGGTGCAGAGTTTCAGACCGAGCGAGATCGCTTAGTAAAATTGTTCTTTGCAACGTACTTTAAGTTAAGGCCGCCGGCTGAGGACTGGAAAGAAGATTTTGTACAGTTTTATAAGTACCGCTGTTTGTTCGTTCACTTATGGTTGATGGGTATTTTGAAAGAGCGAAACCTATCTGAAGAAATGCTAAAAAACTTTCACCAAGCTATCGAATGGGAAGGCCAACACATTTTTTCTGGTCAAATCGAAAAGCTACTGTCAAAAATATAAACGGTCGACCTATTGTTTGAGTTGCGCTAATTCTTTTTCTTTTCTTTCTAAGTTTTCCATGTGGGTCATTAGGATTTCTTCAGTGTCCGATACGTGTCGTGAGATTTGGGCCGATTCGATTGCCAGTTTTTGCGCATCTTGCCCTTGCGCGGATATCAGCAAGTGATTAATTTCCCCTAGTTTTTTATTTTGGTTAAAAACGATTTCTTCTGATTTTAGTATTTTACGTTGAAGTTCCTTAACTTCAGAAGTTAGTTTTTTTGATTCTTCTTTGTAATTAAATTTTCTATCGACCTCGACAACCTTGGAAGCCCATGTCTGATTCATAATCTGGTCGGCGGTTTCATATCTTTCTTTTAAAGCGCCCTTTTCTAAACTCCATAGATAATCATCGTAAGTACCCGGGTAAACTTCGACCTGACCATTGCGGATTTCGATAATTTTATTTGCGACGCGCTTGATGAAGCTACGGTCGTGGCTAACGGTGATCAATGTTCCTTTAAAATTTGCCAGCGCTTCGGCCAAGGCATTGACGGTGTCAAAATCTAAATGGTTCGTTGGCTCATCCATCAGTAAGAGAGGCTTTTTTTGTAATAAAATTTGGCCCAGGGCAACGCGGGTCTTTTCTCCGCCCGAAAGAACCTTAATTTTTTTGTAAATATCGTCGCCGGCGAAAAGCAACGAACCGGCAATTCCTAAAACTTCTTGCTTGGTGGTGTCCATGTAAGCTTTGCGCTGAAGGGCATCGAGCACCGTATCTTCGGGAAGTAAGTCCTCGGTTAAATGCTGCGCGAAGTACGACAGTTCCACTTGGTAACCCATCTTTCGTTCGCCGTTTAACAATTCAAGACGGCCGGCTAAAGATTTTAGGAGGGTGGATTTTCCAGCTCCGTTAAATCCCACGACGCCAAGCCGACTACCACGTTCGATGATCAGGTTTACCTTATTCAATATTTTTTTATCTGCGTAGCCAAGATCCGCGTCGATTAAGGTCATGACTTCTTTACCCGTTTGCAGAGGTATCGGTAAGTGAATGCGGCTACGAACGGGAAGGGCTTTGATTTCGATCGTCTCCATTTTGTCTAATTGCTTCATCCGGCTTTGCGCCTGACGCGCTTTCGTGGCCTTGGCCCTAAACCGATCAACGAATTCTTGAATATGTTTTCTTTTCGCGTCCAGATTCGCCGCTTGCTGGGCTTTAATTTTCTGAACCTCTTCTTTTTGTTCGAAGTAATCGTCAATGTGACCCGGAAATTTGACGATCTCTTGCCCTTCGACTTCAAGTGTATATTCGGTGGTTCGCCTTAAAAATTCGCGATCATGCGAAATGAGCAAGAAAGCTCCTTTGTACTCTTGCAGAAAAGTTTCAAGCGCTAAAATACTTTCTAAATCTAAAAAATTCGTCGGCTCATCCAACAGCATGAGATCGGGCTCAAGGCCGATCAAGTAAAGCAGTTTCATGCGCATACGGTAACCGCCACTCAGCGAGGTCAATTTACTCTGAAAGTGCTGTTCGGTTAGGCCAAGGCCCTGACCAATTTGCTTCAAATCCCAAATGGGTTTGATGCATTGTTCGGCTAAGTAGGTTTCCGCGATCGTGTCTAAGTTCCATTCGGACTCTTGCTCGAGGTATCCAATACGCAACTGATTCGCTTTGGTGAGTTCGCCTTCGTCTAACGTTTCTTGGCCGACCAAAATTTTAAATAGTGTTGTTTTACCCGCGCCATTAGGCCCGATCACGCCGACGTGTTCTGATTGGTTCACGGCGAAACGGGCGCGATCAAATAGCACTTTTGACCCATATTGTTTAGTTGCGTTGTGAAGTTGAAGTAGGTTCATTCTTGTGCCATCCTACGCGATAACAATCTCTAAAAAAAGGATTTGCTATGAAAATTATAACTTTATTGATCGCAGTGCTGGGCCTGACTTTAACGGCACAAGCTGCTCAAAATTTTGTCTATTGCATGGAAGGCAGTCCCTCATCTTTTAATCCCCAGATCGTCAGTGACGGCGTCAGTATGAATTCAAGCAGCCAAACTATTTTCAACCGTTTGGTCGAATTTAAAATTGGCACGACGCAAGTCGTTCCCGGCTTGGCCGAATCGTGGACTATTTCAAAAGATAAGCTGACTTATACATTTAAGCTACGAAAAGGCGTTTCGTTTCACTCAAACGAATTTTTCAAACCGACGCGTGATTTCGCAGCCGACGACGTCATCTACACTTTCAAATCACAAATGGACCCAAAAAATCCACTATCCATCCCCGCGGCGAACTACGAATACTTCAAATCCATGGAGCTGGATCAACTTCTGGTCGACGTTAAAAAAGTGGATGCCTACACCGTTGCTTTCATGTTGAAGCGACCGGAAGCTCCGTTCTTAGCAAACCTCGCGATGGATTTCGCCAGCATACTTTCCGAAGAGTACGCGCAGTCTTTGGTGTCATCTGGGAAAGGACTCAAAACTTTAGAAACAAATCCGATTGGGACCGGTCCGTTTGTTTTTAAATCTTACCAAAAAGATTCAACGATTCGTTATACCGCTTTCGATAAATATTTTAAGGGTAAACCAAAAATTGAAAATTTAATTTACGTTATCGTTTCGGACTCGACCGTTCGTTTACAAAAAATGAAATCAGGCGAATGCAACGTGATGAGCGAGCCGCAACCGCAAGATCTGGATCAGATCAAAACTTTTAAAAATGTTAAACTATTATCAACCGAAGGCATCAACGTAAGCTACATCGCTTTCAACACTCAAAAGAAGCCTTTCGATAATCTGAAAGTGCGTCAGGCTTTATCGATGGCGATGAATCAGAAATCTTACTTGGAATTAATTTACAAATCGCAAGGGACAGCGGCGAAGAATCCGATCCCGCCGACCATGTGGTCTTACAGCAAGGCGACCCCAGAAAATGTCTACGATGTTGAAAAAGCCAAGAAGCTTTTGGCGGAAGCCGGTTACGCAACGGGGTTTGAAACTGAATTATGGACCTTACCGGTTTCAAGAGCTTACCTACCTAACGGAAAAAAACTGGGAGAGCTTGTACAGGCCGACTTGGCAAAAATTGGTGTCAAAGTTAAATTAGTTACTTTCGACTGGCCCGTTTATTTAGAAAAGTCTAAAAAGGGTGAGCACCAGATGATCCAATTTGGGTGGACGGGTGATAACGGAGATCCAGATAATTTTATGAACGTGCTGTTGGGATGCTCGGCCATTCAGGCTGGGAGTAACTACGCCCGTTGGTGCCAGAAGGATTTTGATAATTTACTTCAACAGGCTAAAGCGGATTCCGCCGTGAAGGCCCGAACAGGTTTCTACGAAAAGGCCCAGGCTATTTTCAGCAAAGAAAAACCTTGGTATCCGGTGGCCCACGCGAAGCTCAATAAAGTTATATCGGACAAAGTGACGGGATACACGATCGATCCCTTTGGTCATGAACAATTTGAAAGCGTAGATTTAAAATAACTAAATGAATTCTAGCTCGAAAGTTCTTAAACTCATTTTTTCTTTTCTGTTTATCAGCCTGATGAGTTTTTCTATCATCCGGTTAATTCCCGGCGATCCCGTAAGTCATATAGTGGGCGAACGGGGCGCATCGCAAGAGCGTATCGACGAGATCAGAAAAAATTTGGGCTTAGACAAATCAATTCCTGAACAGTATTTTTTATTCACAAAAAATGCCGTGGTGGGTGATTTCGGTGAATCTATCGTGACCAAGCAACCGGTGTGGAATGAATTTAAAATTCTTTGGCCCGCGACGTTTGAACTGTCTTTTGTAGCGATTCTTTGGTCTTCAATCATCGGCCTAATACTCGGCGTGGTTGCGGCAATCAGAAGAAATTCATTCTGGGATTACGGCGCCGTAACCCTTTCAACAATTGGTTTTGCCATGCCTTTATTTTGGTGGGCCTTACTTGTTATCTTTTTCTTCGCCGTCAATCTTGGGATATTACCCGTATCGGGTCGCATTTCTGTCGAGTACGATATTCCGGTTAAGACGGGCCTCTACTTAATCGACAGCCTGTATTCGCAAACGCCCGGGGCGTTCTGGTCGGCGCTGAAGCATCTTATTCTGCCGGCTTTTGTTTTAGGGACGGTTTCACTGGCTTTAATCGTGCGGGTGACCCGATCTTCTTTCATTGATATTCAAAAAGAAGATTACATCCGAACGGCGCGCGCGAAAGGCCTGAAACCTTCCCAGGTCATTTTCAAACATATTTTTAAAAATGCCCTTCCCCAAATTTTGACTGCTTTAGGTTTGGCTTTCGGTCAGCTTCTGACGGGAGCCATTATGACCGAGACTATTTTTTCATGGCCTGGATTAGGTCGATGGATCGTCAAAAGTATCGAAGCCCGCGATTACCCTTCGGTGCAAGCGGGGATCTTTTATTCGATGATCATTATCGTTATTATTAATTTTGTGACCGATGAGCTCATTAAAGTGGTCAATCCAAAAATGAAAGACCATATCAACGCATGATGAAAAATAAAAGTTTTGTCATTGGAATTTTTCTTCTTGGTTTCTTCGTCGTCATGGCCCTGCTGGCCGCGGTATGGACCCCGTACAGTTATCGTGAAGTTATCGACGGCGCTTCTTTGTTAAAGCCTTCCGCGCAGTATTTTTTAGGAACGGATGATTTAGGACGCGACATCTTTAGTCGCCTTCTGGTTGGCGCGCAATTTTCTTTAGGTATCGGACTGATTGTTGGCGGCATTGCCGTGGTGATCGGCGCCAGTCTTGGCGTGACGGCCGCCTTTTATGGCCGCCGCGTCGACGCCACCCTCGTACAAATCATGAACGCAATTCAAGCGATGCCTAGCTTACTGCTGGCTTTATTTGTCGTGGCTATTTTAGGCCCCGGGGTCATCAACACGATTTTAAGCGTAACCCTAGTTTCGATTCCGACGATGTTTCGATTAGTTCGAAGTGCCGCCCTAGTTGAAGTTAGTAAAGATTATATCGTTTCCGCTCGAGCTTTAGGTGCATCGAATTACCGAATCATAAAGGCGCACTTACTTCCAAATTGCGTCACGCCCATTTTAGTTCAGTCCGCGGTTTGCTGCAGCGAAGCGATCTTAAATACTGCCGCATTAGGTTTTTTGGGTTTAGGCATTCCGGCTCCCTACCCTGAATGGGGAACGATGCTAAGCGATTCCCGCAATTTCATCGAAACGTCTCCGCAGTTGATGACGATACCTGGGCTTTGTTTATTGCTTCTTATTTTATCGACTCAATTGATCAGCGATGGTCTACGGGATCAATTAGATCCTAAATTGCGCGGTCGAACCTAGTTTCTATTCCCACGAATTGGACGCCCACGTAAAATAACCCATTCTTAAGTTTTCGAACATGCTTGATGTAGGATTTCATCTGGATCACTTGGTTGTTCTCATTCTGATACAGCAAAGAAATGAAACTTTTTAGATGTAAAATATCGTCAACGACGAACCCTACTCCCATCCGAGAAAAATCTTGGATTAAGATTCGATTTTTATCATCATTGATGATCGCGACCGCGTGTGAACTGACGGCAACACGAACAAAGTTTCGAAGATTTTTTAGCATAACGTTGTTAGTTTGCAAAAAGGTGGCCGGCTAAGCAGTCAGTCGATGTATCAGCGGCCGGCTAAAAGTAGGCAGCTGTCGAACTTTTACTTGTCATAGATACCGGCAGGTGCGGACCTGCCGGTTCGATTTACATGGTCATCGCTTTTTTTAGATTAGAATCAATCAAATCTAAGAAAGGTTCGGTATTCATATACTGATCGGGCTTAATGGCATCGCCGTAAATACAAACCGCTAAGTCCTTTGTCATTTTACCCGACTGAACCGTCTGGATACAGACCTTTTCTAAAGTCTTAGCAAACTTATCAAGAGCGGGGTTGTTGTCTAACTTTGCACGGTGTTCAAGACCACGCGTCCAAGCAAAGATCGATGCGATTGGATTCGTCGATGTTGGTTGACCCTTTTGGTGCATCCGAAAATGGCGCGTGACCGTGCCGTGGGCCGCTTCGGCCTCCATCGTTTTGCCATCAGGCGTGATCAAAACGGAAGTCATCAATCCTAATGAGCCAAAGCCTTGAGCTACGGTGTCCGATTGCACGTCCCCGTCGTAGTTCTTACAGGCCCACACAAAGTTTCCATTCCACTTAAGTGCCGAGGCGACCATGTCATCGATCAAACGGTGTTCATACGTGATTCCGGCGTCGGCAAATTTTGTTTTAAATTCTTTTTGGTAAATATCTTCGAAGATATCTTTAAATCGGCCATCGTATTTTTTCAGGATGGTATTTTTAGTTGATAAATATAACGGCCATTTTTTTGTTAGCGCCTGGTTGAAACAAGAGCGCGCAAAGCCAGTGATCGATTCATCGGTGTTATACATCGCTAGCGCAACGCCATCGCCTTTAAAATTATAAACTTCGTGCGAAATTTTTTCTCCGTTTTCCCCCTCAAAAGTAATCGTCAATTTGCCTTTACCTTTGGTCACGAAGTCGGTTGCGCGGTATTGATCACCGAATGCGTGGCGACCGATACAAATCGGCGCCGTCCAATTGGGAACAAGCCGAGGAACATTTTCGCAGATAATCGGTTCACGAAATACGGTGCCATCTAATATATTGCGGATCGTGCCATTCGGAGACTTCCACATTTGTTTCAGATTGAATTCTTTAACCCGGGCCTCATCAGGGGTAATGGTCGCGCACTTAATTCCGACGTTATATTTTTTAATCGCTTCGGCGGCATCGACGGTCACCTGATCGTTGGTCTTATCTCGATATTCCATCCCGAGGTCATAATACTTTATGTCGAGCTCTAGATAGGGAAGAATCAGTTTGTCTTTGATGAACTTCCAAATGATTCGGGTCATCTCATCGCCATCAAGTTCAACCACCGGATTAGCTACTTTAATTTTCTGCATCGTGTTCCTTTCAAATTGCCTTTATTCAACGGGTTATTCTAGGTCGAAACGTCGTCCGTACGCACGGTCTAATGCTTGATATCATTGAAGAATAGGTCTAGTTTAGCTCTATGAATAAAAGTCAGCTTATTTACTGTTCTGGCCTGCCCTCGGTCAGGGCTTTTCCTTCAGAAACAGTGCTTTTTTTTGATTCAGTGTTAATGAAAGATCAAAAAACAAAAGCCTGGATTAATCGCTTTCCAAACAAGCTTGCGTTGCGATCTGGAGAAAATTTAAAGACCTTAAAATCATTTAGCTTAGTTCTAGAAAAGCTAGGCAAACTTAAATTTGCGCAGACAACGAATTTGACTTTTATCGCTTTAGGCGGAGGAAGTGTCGGCGACTTCGTAGGCTTTCTTGCCAGCGTTTACTTACGGGGCCGCAGGCTTATTCAAATTCCGTCTACGTGGCTTGCGGCGATTGACTCGGCCCACGGTGGGAAAAATGGCTTAAACTTACCATCGGGGAAAAATCAAATAGGCACTTTTTATTCTGCCGAACAAACTTATATCGTAGCGCAGTTATTACGATCGCAACCCGAGGTTCGGCTAAAAGAAGCTTACGGTGAATTTCTGAAAATGGCCATTATCAATGACCCTACAGCTTTTCGGTCCTTAGAAAAGCGAAAAGGCGAAATTTCGCAGGCGACCATGCTTTCGCTATTACCGCAATTAATTCAAAATAAAAATAAGATTGTGCAGGTTGATCCATTCGAGAAGACTGGTCATCGTCGCATTTTAAACCTAGGCCACACCATGGGTCACGTTGTCGAAAGTTATTACGGCTGGCCCCACGGCCTATGCGTAATGTTAGGTTTATTATTTTGCGTGCGGTGGAGTTACCACCTTCAAATTTGCAATGAAGAAACGTACATCCGCGTGTCTAACATAATCGAAGATATTTGGCCCGAGGAAAATCTGGCTGATGACTTGGCGGGAATTCCAACGGCGATTCTGCAGAGCAAACTTTCTAAAGATAAAAAGCGAACGGCGAATAAGGAACTAGATTTTATTTTTATTCGCAAAATTGGGTACGTCGTTCGTCGTAAAGTTAGTTTGAATGACATTTTAAACGAAGTGAAAAGGCAGATAAAAGAGTATTGATGTTTAACTACAAGTCGGATTTAGTTTTATCAAAGTCGTGGCTGAATAGGGCCTTAATTATTCAGAGCTACGCACAGGGTCCGGTACCAGCATTAAATTCTGATGCGGAAGACGTACTCGTACTGAAACGGGCCCTATCGGAAATTCCTTCAAATAAAGAATTTTATTTGGGTCAGGGCGGAACATCATTTCGTTTTTTTTGCTTTTTGATTTCTCGATATCCGGGAAATTGGGTGGTCAAAGCCCACCCACGACTTTTAGAGCGCCCGCAGAGTGAGCTGTCGGCTTTATTAAGTCAGCTTGGCGTCGCGACAGAATTTTCGAGTGACCGAGTCACAATTCGCTCTTCAGGCTGGAAGATTCCAGATATTATTAATTGCGCGGCAGATGAGTCCAGCCAGTTTGTCTCGGCCTTATTATTAAATTGCTGGAATTTAGATCGGCCGATGAATATAAATATTACGGGAAAGATTGTCTCGGAAGATTATCTTAAAATGACGACCCTTATGCTGAAAAGTTTTGGTTTAGAAATTACGGGAGAGCGCACGATTCAAATTCCCGCGAAGCAAACTCCTATTATCCAAAGTTGCCGGCCCGAAGTAGATATGAGCTCAGCGTTTTCGTTGATGGCGGCAGCCGTCGTGGACGGCCAGGCAGAAATCACGAACTGGGTTTCGAAATCTATTCAACCCGACAAAATTTTTTTAAAGTTATTCGACCAAATGAATATTAAATATCTAGAAAGCGCGACATCCGTAAAAGTAGAAAAGCAAAGCAACTGGGGGCCAATCTCTGCAGACCTCCGTGGATCGCCAGATCTTTTTCCCGTTCTGTCGGTGTTGGCGGCCCTAGCTCGAGGAACCTCGAATCTTTACGGAGCGGCACAACTTAAACACAAAGAATCAGACCGGCTTCTAAAGACGAAAGAACTTCTAGATATGACCGGATTTAGCTCGGAACTTAAAAGTGACGGCTTGATCATTTTTGGCCAAAGTTCTGACAAAGCTAAAAGCGAAAAAGTTACTTTCGATCCCGATAATGACCACCGAATGGCCATGGCGGCCGGAGTCCTAAAACTTGCCGGATTTAACATTGATATTTTACATCCCGAAGTGGTCAATAAAAGTTACGTATCTTTTTGGAAAGACGTTGGGCTACAGAAATGAAAAGAATATTCGTTGGCCATCGTGGGGTCGGGAAAACAAGTCTTTTGCTACGACATTTACAATATTTTCCGAACGTTCCTCATTTTGATCTCGACGTCGAAATTGAAAAGAAAATCCACGTTTCGATCGAGGCCTACTTTTCCCAATACGGTGAAGATAGTTTCAGAAAAATCGAATTTGAAGTCTACTGTGAAATTTCGAACAATCATTCGCAATACGTCATTGCACTTGGCGCGGGATTTCCAGTTCACAAACTAAGTTCTCAAGTCGAAGTTATTTTTGTTTCAAGAGTGACGGATGCGGATGGCCGCATTTTTCTAAACCGCCCCCGATTAAATAAGAACGTTTCGACCTTGGAAGAATATAATCTTAGGTTCATTCAGCGAGATTCTGCTTTTCGTGAACGTGCCGATTTTATTTATCATCTTCCTGAAGGCCTTGAGCAACCCACGAAGCAAGAGCAAACAATATTCGAATTTAAATTCAAAATTAAGAATCATTATTATACTTTAATGCCAGAAGAATTAACCGCGCTGAAACAAAGAATGCAAAATTTCGCAAAAGTTGAACTTCGTACGGACCTATTGTCCGAGGCGCAGATTCAAAGCATCCTTCAAAAAAATCCTGGTCATCATTGGTTGGTGTCGCACCGAACAGAAAAGTTTTTCGCCTCGCCGGGGGCTGCCGAAGTCGACTGCGATGTCCGTTTTTACAAAAACCAGAGCGTTCAAATAATTTCAAATCATACTGATTCGATCGACCAGGGATTGTTAGAAATCAATTCTTTTGCGGATAAATTACACGTGAAACTATGTCCTCTGATCGAAAACTTTGATGAACTTAAAAAAGGATACGAGTGGCAGCAGGCGAACCCCTCAAAACGTAGTTTTCTGCCCCGATCGCGAAAGGGAATGTGGAATTGGTTTCGTTTTCTGACAAGCTATACCCAAAAAATAAATTTTGTGCGAAATCTGACTGAACTAGCTGATCAACCTAGTCTATTTCAATGTCTGGCTTTGCCCGAGACGCGACCCAAGCAGTGGGCGGCCGTTGTCGGATCGCCGATTCATTTTTCAAGGTCTCCGGCACAGCATGCAGAATTTTTTCGGAAATTTCAAAGCTACCTGTGTGCCATACAAATCGGCGCCGACGACTTCAAAGAGCAAATCGGTTGGCTGCATGAATTGGGCCTCAATTTTTTAGCGGTCACGTCACCTTTAAAAGAAACGGCTTATGAAATCTGCGATGAAGTTACGGATACGGCTCAGGAAATTAAATCGGTAAATACCATTCACTATCGAGGAAAAAAAATGATCGGTCATAACACCGACATGGATGGATTCCGACAACTTGAAATTCCGAATAGCGAAGAAGTTGCCGTCTGGGGTGGCGGTGGCACCCTGCAAATGATGAAAAAAGTTTTACCCAAAGCGATTTTTTTTTCAAGTCAGTCCGGACATCCTCGTGAAGGAGAAATGCCGTCGAATTCTTTTTCGACCATCGTTTGGGCCGCGCCAAGAATTTCACAAGAGTCTTTAGCCCCACTTGATTGGCCTTTGAAGCAAATTATTGATCTAAATTACACCGAAAATTCGGCAGGCCTTGAATTCGCCCAGAGATTGTTATCTTCGGGAAAAAAAGTAAACTACGTTTCGGGTCTTATGATGTTCGAAGAACAGGCCCGCCAACAACAAGAATTTTGGAGTACCACGTGAGCGCAAATACCTTCGGTCAAATTTTTAAAGTTACTACGTTTGGAGAAAGTCACGGACCCGCATTAGGCTTGATAATCGACGGGTGCCCTGCAGGGGTCAAATTTAGCCATGAACTCCTCGTCAAAAATTTACAGCGGCGTCGGCCCGGCCAAAGTTCAATCACCTCGGCCCGTAATGAAAAAGATGTTCCCGAAGTACTCAGCGGGGTCTATGAAAAACAAACCTTAGGAACGCCAATTTGCATTATCGTTCGCAACGAGGATCAAAAATCGATCGACTATGAAGCGATTGAAAACCAGGCCCGAATCGGTCACGCCGATGATACGTGGAAAGCGAAGTTTGGGCACGTCGATCACCGGGGTGGTGGTCGTTCTTCGGGACGCGAAACTTTGTGTAGGGTCATTGCGGGTTCGGTCGCGCAAATGCTTTGTCAGCAGATAAACCCCGAGATGCAAGTCAAAGCTTACTCGTCACAAATTGGCGAATTTGTTTTAGACGCCGCCGAAATTAGTCACATATGGAACTTAGATGTTGATCGTTATCAAACCCGTTTTCCGTCTGAACGAAATCCAAAGATCGTGACTTTTTTAGAAAAAGCAAAAGCCGAAGGCGAAAGTTACGGCGGGGTCGTTGAGGCGCAGGTTAAAAATATTCCGGCAGGATTAGGACAACCCGTTTTTCATAAATTTAAATCAGATCTTTCGGCCGCGATGTTAAGTTTAGGTGCCGTATCCGCTTTTGAATTCGGCGACGGCTTTGGAAGCGTCAGTCAAAAAGGGACCGAGTTTCATCGCGCCATGCATTCGGATGCTTACGGCGGCATCCGGGGCGGAATCACCACGGGAGAACCACTGTTGTTTCGGGTTGGTTTTAAGCCGACGTCGTCGATTAAAGACGTCGCGAAAAAAGGTCGTCATGACCCATGCATCGTTCCGCGCGCGGTACCGGTTGTAGAAGCCATGACGTGGATACTGATCGCGGACCACTTGCTGTGGTCTCGCTTAGATAAAGTCTAATTCAAAAAATTACTTTTTCGCAGCCGGTGTTGTTTCGGAAGCGGGGCGACGGTAATCCGCACAGCCACCCATGCCACGAGCACGCGGTGGAGTTTTTGCGGTGTACAAAACCTTAGTTTCTTTTTTATCAAAATTTTGGCTCAGTTCAATTTCGCCTTCAGCTTCAACTAAATAAAATTTTCCCGAACTATATCCAGCTTTGTCATTGAAACCCATTTCTTTTAAGCCTGCCTCGCCGCGAGTAATTTTAAAGGCAGGTCCTAGCACAAGCATGTCACCAACGAATAGGGTTTGGGCACCGCTATCTAAAGCCAAATTTCTTGGAATGACGACCGAGTAATATTCTGTTCCCGACATGCAGGCGACAGCACTATTCGATAAAGTAAAACTGATTAAAGATAAAATGAGATATCTCATGTAAGCTCCTTGGTTGAGCCCCATTATAGCCAGTTGTTATTTTGAATTTCTAGACGTCATATTTTTAGATTTGTTTATATAGTCAAAAGTCCGGCTGAAAAGTAAATAATTTTCGCAAAAGACCTACTTTGTTTTAACGACTCCCGTATAAATGTAGGCGATACCGAAACTGACGGGTACATAATTCATTTCTGCGAAGCAGTTCGTTTGTTGCATCAAAGCCACAAATTTTTCACGGCTCGGAAAAGCCGCCGAGGATTTTTGGAGGTAGTCGTAGGCTTCTTTCTGACCCGTGACCCAACCACCCAGCACCGGAAGAATTTTTTCAGAATAATAATTGTACAGATCTTTGATGACGGGCGTTTTCATTTGGCCGAACTCTAGTATCATGACCCGACCTCCGGGTCTCGTAACGCGGGCCATTTCTTGAAGGGCCTTAATCGGGTCGCCAACGTTTCTGATCCCGAAAGAAATGCTGACGATATCGAACTGTTGATCAGGGTACTGAAGAGCCGTCACGTCAGCTTGTTCAAATTGAATTTCTAAATTCTTACTTTTTGCTTTGCCAGGTGCGGGCACTAACATTTCGGCGCAAAAATCGGTACCGATGACTTTTCCTGTAGGACCGACGGCCTTTTTAAATTCGATCGCTAAGTCGCCCGTTCCGGTTGCGCAATCAAGAACCGATTGCCCTTCGTGCGCTTTCGATTGCTGAACTAACTTTTTTCTCCACAGGTGATGAATTCCAATTGATAAAACCGAATTCGCTTTGTCGTATTCACTTGCGACTTTTGAAAACATCGAGCGAATTATTTCGGGATTTGGCGATTGTGAGCTCATGCTTTTTGTAATCCGCGGTCGAACGCGTTTAAGACTCTTTCAAGTTGTTTCATGGTTTTATCGAAGACTTCAAATGTTAAAGCCTGCGGACCATCTGATAAAGCTTCTGAAGGCTTTGGATGCACTTCTATAATTAAACCGTCGGCTCCCGCCGCGGCCGCTGCGTAACATAGGTCGGGAACTAAATCCGCAATTCCAACCGCGTGGGATGGATCAACAATGACCGGTAACTGCGTGTGTTTTTTTGCGTACACGACCGCGTTTAAATCTAGCGTATTTCGCGTCGCTGTTTCGAAAGTTCGAATCCCTCGCTCACACAGAATAACCTGATCGTTACCGCCATTAATGACGTAATCTGCGGCTTTAATCCATTCGTCGATGAAGGCTGAAAATCCCCGTTTCAATAAAACGGGCTTTGACTGGCGCCCCAATTCTTTCAGTAAAGAATAATTGTGCATGTTACGGGCGCCGACCTGATAGGCGTCCACCAGGTGGTGAACCTCTTCAATTTGGCGAATGTCGGTTACTTCTGAAATAAGGGGAAGATTGGTTTCAGCTTTTACTTTTTTAATGAAGTCAAAAGCCTCCGCACCCAGGCCCTGAAAAGAATTTTTCGAGGTGCGCATTTTCCAAATTCCGCCGCGCAAGATACTAGCGCCAGAATTTTTAACGGCGGCCGCGGTTTTCGAAAGTTGCTGTTCGGATTCGATTGAACAGGGACCAGCGATCACCGTAAACTGGGGTCCACCGATCACTACGTTACCAATTTTGACTGTCGAACCCTGAGCTATTGTTGTCATATTTTTTTCACATTTGTTATTTTTTACAGAATAACATATAAGTCTTATAAGCACTTAAAACAACCAAGGAATTTGTGGTTCAGCAGATTACAGCGACAGCATTTGACCTAACTTCATTTTTAGAAAATGGCGCTCTTTTGCAGCTCTCTTCAGATCAATTTAAACTGATTACGGGGCCATTTCTTTCTGACTCACAAGTGGCAACCGATTTATCAAGCAGATCAACATGGCTTTATCAGCCTCATTTTTGGGATTTTCTTGATTCCAAAAACGTGGCCGGATCAGGCTTTAGAGGACGTAACGCATTCGTTTTATCGCGCTCAGAACTGGGCAGCATCCTTGATCAAGCGCAG
>CAXSEH010000047.1:0-17684 GCA_964236345.1 uncultured Bdellovibrionales bacterium | reverse complement strand
CATATTTCGACGACGAAGGCGTACACTCCGCGGTGCTCGAAACTCCAGTCGTCAGCGGTACCGGTTTCGGATTCACGCGAATAGTATTTAAAATCTTTCGCCGTTGAAATTGAAGTATAGCCCGATACTTTAGCGGCTTCTTCGCCGATCATTTTTGCGATCATTAAGTCGTTGAGGTCGAATTTTTCTTCGGGCGTCGATCCGGGGCCACGTAGGATCAAGCCGCCGTATGTGTGCAAAGCAATGTGACCGAAGATGCGGTGGTTCGCGACGAAACGGTCGACGAAACTTTTTATTTCAACGGATGACATCGTGTGCGAGCTTGCGCCTTGTTGCTGACCCTCGGGGCGGAAGTGGCCGGGGAATTGGCGATTAAAATCAAGCCCGAAAAGGGACTGTTGGTTCTCGTTGAACCCGTCAAAGTTTTGAAAAATTCCTTCTTTGTAAAGCTTGTAGAACTTTTGGCCTTTGCCGGGAAGATCAAAAGGCTTTCGCTGAACCAGTAGGTCTTTATTGGCGAGCGAAGTTTTGAAAGCCCCGGCGGGGTCTAATTTTCGCATCACGAGGACTTCACCATTTCCGTCTAGATCTTGCGGGATCAGATTTTCGTGAACGCCGTTTGCGGGCCACGCCTTCGTGCTGGATCTGATTTCGTGATTATGGGTGTGGTAGTACTCGGCCCCATCGGGACTGACTTGCGGTAGGATATAAAAGTTCATGTGATCAAGCAGGAATTGTAAATCGGGATTTCGTTTGTACTCGGTTAAAGTTTTATAGATGAAATAAAGGCAGCTTTGCGCTCCGGTGATTTCGCTTGCGTGAGTGTTGCCGTCGATCCAAAGGCTTGGCTTATCGCCGTGCCGCCCGGTTTTATTATTCGTCAGGGAAACCAACCACATGTTTCGTTTCTCGGTAGTTTCACCGATTGATTCTAAAGTCGCGAAGTCTGAAAACTGTTCAACCAATGTTTTAAGAAAAGTGGTTAGTTCTTCGTAATTATAATATTTTTTAGAATCAAACTTTAACATTTACGTCCTTAGACCAAAATAATTTCATCGAGGGGAATGGGTTTCGAAAACAGATAACCTTGCCCGTAATCCGAGCCCAATTCAATTAATTTATTCATCTGCTCTTCGGTTTCAATGCCTTCAGAAATGATTTTAATACTTAATGTTTGGGCCAGGTAGATGATCGATTTAACGACCGCTTCGGTTTTGTGATCAGCCTGCATTTTCTGAACGAAACTGCCATCGATCTTAATGAAATCGATCGGCATTTTTGCCAAATACTGCAGACTTGAAAAGCCCGTACCGAAGTCATCAATCGAAATCTGGTAGCCCAGGTCACGACAACGCTGAAGCGTATCTAGAACGACGACGCCTTCCATTAAAATCCGCTCGGTCATTTCAAGTTTGATCGACTTCGGGTCAATGCCGTATTTTTTTTGCGTGCGGGTCAGGTGATCAATAAATTCATGGTGAATAAATTGCTTTCCAGAAATATTCACGCTGAGCGAGTAATCGGCCTTTTTCTGTCGCAAAATTTGTAAGTGCCTAAAACTTTCTTCGATGATCCATTCGCCAACCGGAATGATGATGGAAGAATTTTCGATCAGGTCGATAAACAAGGCGGGGGAAATCATCCCCTCGGTCGGGCTGAACCAGCGCAGCAACGCTTCAGAACCGATCATGACCTTCGTATTCAGGTCGATGATCGGTTGGTGATAAAGTAAGAACTCGTTATTCTTAAACGCATCAAAGATTTTATTTTCGAGGCGAATTTTATTTACGCCCTCTAAATCGGTTTTGTAATATTTTAAGTTAAGCTCTTCGTTCATGTGATCAGTTTGGTTACGCAGACGTTTCAATAAAAGCTGCACCAGCAGCCGTACGATGGTGTCTGATGAATGGACGCGGTCAAGCAACTGATCCTTCGTGACGACGATCAAGGTGCAATCATCAAGCGCCTTGGCCGAAGCTGAGCGGTTCAAATTATCTAGAAGCGCCATCTCGCCGAAGATTTCGGATTCGCCAATGATCGAAACCGGGACTTCCGTGTTTTGTTTGTTAATCAAAATTTGCACGCGGCCGCGCTCGATCAGGTAGGCGCAGTCGCCACCGTCATTTTGCTTAAATATGTAGTCGTCTTTTTTAAAATAAACTTTCATAATTATTTCTCACGCAGGTGGTTGATGCCTGTCCATGCCTCATTAGGTGGGTTTGTTATTAGATCTTTGCACTTTTTAATAAAATAGTCGCTAACGCGGTCGTTTGCTTTTTCACTGAGGGCCGCCTCGAAATGCCCGAGTGCCACCGCGAAATCTCCGGACGTGTAAGCCCTTCGGCCCTCTTCGTACCGATGCAGCCATGCTTCGTCAGCGGAAAGTAGGCGACCTTCGTAAACCAGATCGTAAATATGTATGGCCGTTGTCTTACCCTTCACGACGACCTGATCGATCTCGCGACACACGAATTCATCTTTGACCGACTCGTAGGTGAGCGGCCCTAAGATAATGAAATTACCGTAAACGCGCGTGAGACCCTCAAGGCGCGAAGCTAAATTGACGGCGTCTCCCATCACGGTGTAATTTTGAATGGTGGCCGAGCCCATGTTCCCCACGTTGACTTCGCCAGAGTTGATGCCCATACCCATTTCAAGGCGCGGAAAACTTTGATCTTTTAATTCAAGGTTCAGCCCTTCCAACTTTTTTACCGACTGCAGGGCGCAGCGGCAAGCAAGCTTCGCGTGTCGTTCGTTCGGAACGGGAGCTCCGTAAAAAGCCATGATGGCATCTCCGATAAATTTATCGACGGTGCCATTTGTTTTGTAAATCTCTTCGGTCATGCGGGTCAGGTATAGGTTAAGGAAATCACCTAACCGCTTCGGATCTAATTTTTCTGAAAAAGTCGTAAAACCCCGTAAGTCCGAAAAAAGAACCGTTAAATTTTTCTTAGAGCCTCCGAGTTCAAGATTCTTTTCGTTTTTAAGAAGCTCTTCGACGACGGCCGGTGAAACGTATTTCGAAAACGCTTTACGCACTTTTGACTTATTTCGTTCTTCCGAAAAATACTTATAAAGCGATACCGAAATAAATGTTAAAACGAAAACCGCAAACAGCGACCAGTTCGTCAGCATATAATTCAATTTCGCGAATATATAATAATCAACCAAGACTAAAACCACCGCGCTAAAGTTAAAAATTGCGAACGAGATGACCGCGCTTCCCCAGCTCCAGACCAGGGTGAACAACATTCCTATCACTAATGTTGCAACCGGCATCCATGTCACCGACTGCGGAATATCTAAAATAAAATTACGCTCGAATAAATTAGCTAAAGCGGTCAGCTGAATTTCAGGCCCCGGCATCGCGTTTTGAACCGGCGTGTTGCGAATGTCGTAAATACCTATCGCCGTCGCGCCGACAAGCACGCTTCGATCTTTGAAGAATTCTTTTTTGTCCACTTGGGTGACTTTAGTTTCATCTCCGTTACGAATTTTGACTTCGATTGTTTTCTGATTCTTCGTTAGAAGTTCCTTCGCCGACACGTAATAGAAGCTATTTTCTGGTCCGTAATAATTAAGTCTGATCTGTGAAAAGGAATCGATGGGTACGCTATACAACGGGTCTTTGTCGTTATTGACGTCAAAGATTTTAAAGAAGGTCATTACTTTTTCGTTTTTGTTAACCGCGTCTGCGATACCCACTTCGGCGCGATAGTTTTGCGCGACGAGGTAAGTTTGCAAAGCAAGCGACGGGATGTAACTGCTTCCGACCTTAGCACCGGCGCGGTAAAAAAGTGGGTAGCGACGAATGAAACCGTCAGAATCAAGTTTAGTGTTGAAGGCCGCGGTGTATTTTGATTTATCCTGAATGGCGGGAGTGTTCGAGTACCATCCTAGGCGCTGGGGAACCGGATGGGCTTTTAACTTTTTAATTTTTTGCACGACGGCGTCGAAGCCAGCTTGATCAAGCTTTTGCTTAAATGTTTGCTCGTAGATGGGAAGAATTTGCGCAAACATCAACGGCGCTAGAAAATCATCTTTTGGGGTCAGCCAGTCAAAGCAATAATTGTAAACCTCGCGATTTTTTTGTGAACGTAAGGCATTCTTTTGAAACAGACTCAACTCGGCAAGATTGTTTTTACCAGAGCTTTCTAAAAACTGTTTTTCAACGTCTTCATCAAGCGTGGTAAAGATGGAATGGAAAAGTTCGTTCCATTTGTAGTCGTCATAATTTTGCGTTTGATCGTCAACCACGAAAGTGGTGTTCAGCGTAACGATTTTATCACCGCCTAAATAAAGAAAAGCCTCGGCGGTGCAGAGATCCTGGTACGGAAATGAAAAAGAAGCGTATTTTCCGCTCGAGGCGGTCCCCAAGATAACCTGATCAGCGTGACGTGCTACGGTTTCCCCTAAGGTTTGGTCGGCTAAAGGATTTTCGCGCTCGGGTTCGGAAAACATCGCATCGTAAGTAATCGTTTTCGCTCCGTTCGCTAAAACTTCATTCGTGATTTCTGCTATGGTCGTTCGTGACCATGGCCAGCGACCGATCTCTTCGATGGAATCGTCATCCACCGCGATCAACGCAAGCGGAGCTTTTGTTTTATGAACCGGCCGGCTCGTCATTTTCAAATCATCAATGCGGCTTTGCAGTACTTCTAAGCTTTCAAAAAAACGGGAGTGATCCCGCAAGTGTTCGTTGCGGTTTTGGCGATCGATATAAAGATAAGAAAAGTAGGACACCAGAAGACTGATGCATGTTCCAATCAAGATCGAAATTAAATGAGAGCGCAAAAGACCTCACGAAGGGGTGAATTCAGCAGACGTTTCGTTAGGTTATAAGTTTATCATGGGGTCGCCGGGGTTCAATGAGACCTAAGCCCTGATTAAACAATATTTACACGTTCGTGTGCTCGCTGATCTCGGCACGCGGAAATAAAATAGGGATAATTTTGAGCGCCAGTTGAGTCAGGATAGGACCAAGCAGAATACCCGGAGCTCCGAAGACGATGATGGCACCGACCAAAGCCAATAGTGATAACACCGGATGTAAATCGTCTGATGAAGAGCTTACGATGTAAGGCTTTATTATATTATCGACCGTACCCGCGACCACTCCGGCGACGACTAATATCACGGCCGAACCTGTATTGCCTTGTAGAAAACTTAAAAACGCTAGAAGTAAGGCGACGGGTGCGGCACCAATCACCGGGATTAATGAAAATATAAAAGTCAGTACAAATAAAATTAAAAATTCTTTAAACCCGCAAAAATAAGCAAACGTTGCCACGATCGAAGCCTGCAGCGCTCCGATTAGGGCCGAAGCCACGATCGTAATATAACTGCTTTTTTGGACGATCTCGATCAATTTATTCATTTCGTTTCGGGTGAGTAAATTTAAATGCAGAAAATTCTTTTTAATATTTTTCGCTTCGACCAAAAAATAATAAAGACTGGCCAAAAAAACTAATAGGGACAAAGTACGATCTGGAAGCGACGTTAAAATATCGCCGGCGTAACCCGCAACGTTTTGACTGCTTCGTCCGATAATGTCGCCTAACTGAGGAAGTTGGGCCGTATCCAGGTCAAAAGTCTTTGCGACGGAATGAACCTTTTCCGAAATTTTCGTCGCGAATTCTTCGGTCATTTTGTAAATCTGGGAATTTTGAAAACCCGCGGCGGCCGAATCTTTCACGGTCGAAACTGTTTTATAGGCGACAAGCACGATGGGACTGACCACGAAAAGGCAGAGCATCAGGACTAAAGCCACGGTCACAAGCGGGCGACTTTTATATTTTGCGGCGTACTTCGTCACTATATTTTCAAATGCAAAGGCAAACAGGGCAGCGAGTAGCAGCGGCATGAAGAAGGGCCAAAACATTGATGCGAACAACAGTAGAACTACCGTCGTAATCAGAACTCGAACTAAGCGATCGCGATTAGCTAATTCCATAAAATTATTTAATTAAACTTTTTTTCAAGTCGCCCAGGCGGCCGTCTGAAGGTTTACCAAACCAAATCGATAAAAAGTTTTCGGCCAAATCTCCTGATCCTGAAATGGTTTTAATTTCTGAACCGGTTTGTTGCATGTAAATTGTCGAAGCGGTGTCTTTCCAGTCGACCACGATCGAGAAAGATTCATTTTTTTTGAACTCAGGAATTTCGGCAATTTCTTTTAAAACTTTTTGAAGGTCTGCGGTCGGCGCTTTGATGCCGTTCGATTCTAAACCTTCTTTAAAGGCTTCCGAAATTTTTGAACCGGGAAGATCACGCAAAAAGGTGATGTGTAACAGCACGGGGCCTGAAGCCTTTAAGGATTTTAAAAATCCTTCTTCAGATTTATCTAATTTCGATCCGTTAGCGGCTAATAATTCAAGAACGTATACGCGCACGGGGACCAATCCAAAGACGGCCTTTTTGCGAAGGCCGTGGGACACCGTTTTTAAATCGGTTTTTGCGCTGTCGATTAAGATTGAAGCTTTATCAAGTAGGGTGACGTCTTCAAATTTTTCCGTCGAAGAAACGGTTTCAATTCCAACCGCCGCGGAAGTGATTGAACAAAAACTAAAACTTGCCATCATTGCTATAAATACAGTCAATTTCATTTAAAAACTCCTTCTTTAGATGAACACGCTCTATCAGACTCTTTGTGGGTAGCAGTGTCAAATAAAACACTTCGTAGAAGATGAAAAATGAATTTGGTAACATTTGCGAAAAGAGGAAATTATGAAATTATTGAAAAGCTTTGGCACCGTGGTTTTTTTGGTCTTAATCGCCGTAACGACCGCATCGGCAAAAGACCTGACGCATCGATTAGGAGTCGGCTTTAAAAATAATACGTCGCAAGATTTACCCTCGTTAGCGTTGGTATATTACCCATCGAACGCCGTCGCTTTTACGGCGGGCTTTGGAATGGACACAAAAAAAGATTACGGTTCAACCCAAGTTTTAGCCGGCGCCCGCTACATCATTTATCCCGAGTCGAACTTAAATTTCTTTACGGCCGCCCAAGCCGGCATCATCAGTTTTGAAAATCCGGTGGACGGCAAAAAAAATGGCGTCGAAGTGGCCGGCGTATTTGGCGTCGAGTTTTTCTTCACGGGTTTAGAAAACTTGGCATTCACTTTTGAGGCGGGACTTTCCATGAATACCGTTAACAACACGCGTTTTCGCACGATTGGTGATGACCCATTGCGCGCGGGCCTGATTTTTTATTTCTAAATTAACCGCAAGAATTAACAGGAGACTTATTAATGAAGAAAATTATCCACACCGATCAGGCTCCGAAAGCCGTCGGTCCTTACTCGCAGGCCGTGCGCATGGGCGAATTTCTGTTTTGCTCAGGGCAAATTTCGATTGATCCAAAAACCCAAGAGGTTTTCACCGGAGATATTAAAAAGCAAACGGAGATGGTTTTAAGTAACGTGGAAGCGGTGCTAAAAGCTTCGGACCTTAATTTTTCTCATATCATTAAGACGACGATCTTTTTAACGAGTATGGCCGACTTTGCCGTGGTCAATGAAGTTTACGGGCAAAAATTTTCAAACAATCCTCCGGCCCGTTCGACCGTTGCGGTGGCGGGTTTACCGAAAGGCGTGAACGTCGAAATCGAAGTCGTCGCGCATGCCCTTGCGGGGGCGTAAAAGGTACCTTGTCGCGATCGCGACTTTTTTGTTTGTCGCTTTATTCGGCATGGAAGCTTACCAAATTGCCAGCGATCATCATCAAAGCCCTGCAGAAAGTGACATTGAACAGCTGACCGAAAACGATTGCGGCGTCGTTCTGACCGGGGGCCCCGGTCGTATTCGTGAAGCGATTGAAATATTAGCGCAAAAGAAAATTAAAAAATTGGTAATCTCTGGCGTTTATAAAGAAGCGCAGCTGGCCGAGATATTTCCGGCCTTGCCTTTTTATCCCGAAATCAACCCCGGCGATATCATTTTGGAAAAGCGCTCGGAAAGCACTTACGGAAATGCCGTGCAAAGCTTGGCGGTCGTGCAAACCTTGCAGTGTAAAAGTATTCTGCTCATCACATCGCAACTTCACATGCACCGCTCGCATAAAATTTTTCAAACGATTTATCCGGATTCGATTACGGTCAAAAAATTCTACGTTTACCACCAAAAAAAAGATCCTAGCGAAACCGACCTACTTATCGAGACCGTTAAATCGGTTTTTTACATCGTCTTTGGTCGAGTCCTTTAGTTTTATTCGGTTCTGCCGATAAATCCTATTATGAGCCACTCTAAAGCACAAAGCCTTGACCAAATTTCATTCGAAAATGTTTCGTTAATTCACAACGGACTCGATCATATCTTGCAAGCGGTCGACTTATTGATTCCGATGGATCAGACCATCATCATTCAATCTTCGAACCCGACGCATTCGGTACACTTGTTAGAAGTTTTAGCTGGGCGCAAAGAGCCGCAATCAGGCCGAGTTTTTTGGAATGACAGTAATCTTTTTGATCAAGATGAAAATGTTTTGTCGCGGCACGAATTAGTGGGTTGTTATTTTGAAAATCAACGGCCGAATCCGAAACATACGCTGAATCAAATTTTTGACCAAGCCACATTTTCGGAAGAGCTTGTCAACGACATGATTGAACACTTCGAGCTTGAAGATCAGGTTGACCTTACTTTTCAATCTTTACCTTACGAAACCCAAAAGCTTGCGCTTTTAATTGCCTCGACTTTAAAAAATCCGCAAATGCTGGTTTTGGAAGATCCGGCGTCGGGGTTACATGAGAAATCTTTTTTACAATTTTTGGACTGGGTTCAACGAGGGCAAAGGCAGGGTCATTTAAGACACGTGTTTTTAACGAATCATCACCCAGCAGCGCTGCGTCACCTTGATTGCAGCATCATGTACTTAGAAGATGGTTTGATTTACTACGAAGAAAATCAGAAATTTAAAAAAGCCGTTCACTTCTAAGTTCTAAGCCCCTAGACTTGTTCAATGAATTCGAGTTCGTTAAGTCTTTATTTTATTAACAAACTTATTCTTTCGAACCGTTCCGGAGCATTGATCCGGCGGATAACGATTTTATCCTTCATCGCGATTTCACTAAGTCTAACCGCTTTCTTAGTGGTGCTTTTCGTTATGAACGGGATGAACTTAAATATCAAAAAAAGAATCATGGCGCTTGAACCTCACTTAGTGACTGTTAATCAGCCACAACAAGACGAAGTCGTTAAAAAAATCGCTTCAGCCGGAATTTATCAAACTTACGAATCGTTTGATCTTATTCTTCGCACCATCGATGGCCAATTTCGCGGTTCGCAGGCCGTAGGCTATAGCGAAGAGGGCCTTAAAATTTGGGTAGAGCGCTTGGCCGAACTCAAAAAAAAGGAAGGGAAGGCAGATCTTTACGATTTTGATTCTTCCGGTCTACAACTCGGCAGGAACGAAGTGGCCCTTGGGGTGGACCTAGCCCGATCGCTAGGGATTTTAGAAGGCGACGAGATCACGCTGATACCGCCCGAAACTTTGCTATTAAGCTCGTTAGAAACGCCCTTGTTTCAAAAAGTGATCGTGAAAAGAATCTTGATGACGGATCTCTATGATTTAGATTCAAAATTAATTTTATTCAATTCGCAAAATACGCTATCCATTTTTTCGAAAACCTTAAGTCGCAAGCGTGGCATGCATCTGTGGTTTTCTTCGATATCCGAATCTGATGATGCCGCTGAGAAACTAGCGAAGCTTTCGATTAAATCCGAGACTTGGCAGGAAAAAAATTCTGATTTATTTTTTGCGCTCATGATGGAAAAATCGATGATCGGTACTTTCTTAGGCTTAGCCGGACTGATCGCCTCGTCATCCATCTTAACGGTCTTAGCACTTTTAATGTCACAGAAGAAACGTGATATCGCGATTATCAAAACTTTGGGACTATCACAGAAAAAAACTTTGTGGCTGTTCACAAAGATGGGTCTGTGGATTTCGGGAAGTGCCGTTGCGCTTGGCTTGACGCTAGGATTAGCGATCAGTACTTATTTGCAGTATTATCCGGTCAATATCTTACCGAATATTTATTATGATTCATCCATTCCGGCGCTGGTCGATTACCGTTTCGTCTTTATCGTTATTTTGGTGGCCGGAATATTAGCCTTCATCGGATCGTATTTCCCGGCCAAGGCCACTTTAAGTATTCAACCCGCGCTTTTGCTACGACAAAAAAACTAAACGCTGACTTGAAAATCTCGTAACGCTTGATTAAGGGAAGTTTTTTTATTCGTTGAATCTTGCCGCTGACCGATAATCAACGCACAAGGCACGCCGTAGGTGCCCGCTTTAAATGTTTTGTTTTCAACTCCTGGGATCACGACCGAATTTGCCGGAACGTGGCCCTTTGAAATTTTCGGATCACTTCCGGTGACATCGATAATCTTTGTCGAAGCGGTTAAAGTAACTCCGGCGCCAAGGACCACACCTTTTTCAAGATGCACGCCTTCAACGACGATGCAGCGGCTTCCCAGGAAACAATCGTCTTCGATGATCACGGGTTGGGCCTGAGCGGGCTCTAAAACGCCGCCGATTCCAACCCCGCCAGAAAGGTGAACGTTCGCGCCGATTTGCGCGCATGAACCAACCGTGGCCCACGTATCAACCATGGTGCCCGCGCCCACGAAGGCGCCGATGTTAACGTAGGATGGCATCAGGATCGCGCCCTTTTCAACGAAACTTCCGTAACGGACCAGCGCCTGCGGAACGACCCGCACGCCTTCGGTGCCTTGCCATTTCTTTAACGGAATTTTGTCGTAAAAATTCCAGTGTTCAAGTTCGATCAAGCGCATCTGTTGCACTTTAAAATAAAGAAGGATCGCTTTTTTAACCCAATCGTTCGTCTGCCATTTTCCATCAATAAGGTTGCAGACGCGAAGTTTGCCTTCATCGACCTGCTTAATGGTCGCCTGAATCACTTCGTGATCTTGCGGCGTGATTTTGTATTCAGCCGAAGCCGCTTGTTCATATAGATTATTTATCGCATTTTTCATTTCGAAACTCCTTTACGAATTCGCGCCGTTTCTTTAAGCCCGGCGATGATTGCGGGAACTTGCACCTTCGCGATTTGGTCAAATGCCACGTCACGCTCGATTTCGTAGGTTAAAGTTGGGATCCCTTTTTCTAAGCCGGCATACGTTCCTAAAGATCCCGGCGTCGGGTACCCGATATCGGGTTCGATCACGTAACCGGTTAATTGCGAAATGATTTTAGCTTCGGGAATATCGCCGTTCGTATTCAGCATCGGTTTCCAAGAGTGCAGAGAAATAATCAGTTGGACAGATTGCCGACCCAAAAAATCAACCAGCGCTTGATTTTCTTTTTCGCTTAATGGCCGTGGGCCCGGATTATAACGTTTTGTCGCCGCAATGGGGGACCAATCTTTTGTCGGTAGGTTGCGATTAAGGTCGACCAAATTCGAATTTCCACGCGTTTTATTTAAGATTCCTTCCGGATTAAATTCCGGAATCAGGGTTAGGTTTAAGTCTAAATCGAAGTTCGCGCGAAAAATCTCAAGCAAGCAGCGGCTGGCAACGACGCCTTCGGGTTCGTCGCCGTGCACGCCTCCCATGACCAAAACGTGGGCTTTTGCCACGGACTTCTGAAATGAGTAGCCGTGAATGGGAAGACCTAATTGCGTTTCACCAAATTTAAACATTTCCATACGGATTAATCTGGGGCAAAATCCCAAAGATGTCACGAAAGCTTTTCTTTTATCAGGGTGCCGATTTGCAGTTTGGCGCCAAGCCATTTTCACTTTCACGGTACGTTAAGAATTATAAACGGCCGGTCATCGTCTATGATAAAAATTTAATCAAGGAACGGGTTGCCTGGATTCAAAATTGGAAGGGCCTCGGCCGTCTACACTACGCCATGAAGGCGAATTTTAACTTAGAAATTTTAAAAGTTTTTAAAAAATCGAACTGCGGATTGGACGTTGTTTCGTTGGGTGAAATGAAACACGCGATGAAGGCCGGTTTTAAACCCAAAGATTTTATTTTTTCGGGGGTCGCGAAATCCCAAACGGAACTTGCGTGGGCCATTCAAAACGGAATTTACCAAATCAATATCGAAAGCCTATCGGAACTCGGTAAAATTATTTCGATCGCGAAGAAAAAACGTAAAACTGTGTCGGTCGCATTGCGGGTGAACCCCGAAATCGATGCCGAAACTCACCCTTCGATATCGACGGCCCTTAAAGATTCAAAGTTCGGTTTAGATTTCGACGTGGCACGCGAAGCGATCGCGCTGATCGCCACGCACCCCCAGATTCACTTAAAAGCCTTAAGTTTTCACCTGGGATCACAGATCATGAACGTACAGGTCTTTAAAAAAGCCTTAGACGTTATGAAACCATTTTATGCCGAGGCCCAAAAGATTTGCCCCGAGCTTGATCGTTTAGATTTAGGCGGCGGGTTAGGAATTGATTATCACGATTGCGATTTGGACGAAGATCGAAAACGGTGGCAAAGTTTGCAAAATCTTTTTGAAACCGAGTTAAAATCCGTTAAGGCTTTCATCATGCTCGAGGTCGGTCGTTTTCTGGTGGCCCGCAGCGGCGTTCTGCTTTCGCGCGTTGAGGTCATTAAAGAAACCTCGTATCAAAAAAGATTTTTAATTTTGGATGTCGGGATGTCGCACTTAATGCGGCCCGCGCTTTACGATGCGCACCACGAAATTTTACCCCTGGTTCTTGAAAAGGGCGACCCCCAAATTTACGAAGTCGTCGGACCCATTTGTGAATCGACCGACGTGCTGGCGCGTAACATGAAATTTTCGCCCATCGTCGAGGATGCCTTCGTCGCCATTTGCGATGTCGGTGCCTACGGCGCTTCGATGGCGTCGCGCTATAATTTACGAGACGCGGCCTTAGAAATTTTCATTTAAATGAAATACTAGTTACAGCCCTTATTAACGGCGTAGATTTTTTGGCGGCAGCCCGGATCGTAGGCCGAACACTTTAAACGCAGATGAAAATGATCACCATGTCCGTCGACGTGATCGATGCTGCTAAACAGTTTCGTCACGACGTCTTTATCGCTCGAATTAAATTCGTGGCGTGATTGCGCGTACTCGCACAAGGCTTTTTTAATCGTGCGGTCGGCGAAAATGCGGTCAACCTTTATGTCGGACTGACTAAAGGCGTTTTTTAAAAGTTCGTACGTTTTTTCAACCGAAAAGTTTCCTGAATTAAACTGCCGAGAACTCATTTGCACCACCACCGGAAATTTCACCGACTGCTGCGCGGTTGGGTAACCCAGATCCGCGTCGATTCCGATTTGGTGGCTTAAATGCGGAGAAAGTTTACCGCCGGCTTGCGCTGAAATATTACCAACGAATAATTTGCGATGAAAAGTTTCGTTCAGAACTTGACCTAGTCTTGAAATCATTTCGGCCATTTCGTAAGTCGCGAAGTGACGCTTACGATCGGGCGATGCGACTTCAAAAAAGGCTTTCTCATTCAGAGCCTGCTGTTTGGCCAACAACGACGTTGCATTCCGCAGATTTCCGTTATCGGGAAAGCCGACTGACTGATTAATTTGGCGGATGTCGCCGTTCTTAGTCTGCTGTAAATCTTTTGAAATGGGCTTTTCTTTTTTGTCGGGTGAAGCGGGTGGCTTCGGAGCCACGGGAACTGGCGTCGTCGGATTAGGCTTCGCCGGCGAGGGTTTTACTTCAGGCTTCACTTCGGGCTTTGCTTCCGGCTTAACCTCTGGCTGCGGTGTGGTTTGCGGCGTTGCCTCGGGTTTTGCATCAGTTGTTGGTGTTGGTGTCGGTGTCGGTGTCGATGCCGTTTCAGGTGCCGGAGTAGCGGCCGTCTTAGGCGCTTCGTCACCTTCAAAAATTTTATCAAGTTCGACAGTTTCGGCGTGGCCCTGGTAGCGGCCATCAATCGATTCTTCTTTTCCTTCAGATTGTAAATCATCATTAACGTCTTCCGTGGAAGCCGCGGGCGGTTTGTCTTCAGATTTTTCTTTTTTGGTCTCGGTTTGTTCGGGATCTGGGGTCGGCGTCGGTACCGGAGCCGGCGAAGGCGTTGGAGTCGACGGTTGCGATTTCACTTCGGGCGCTTTCTGTTTCTGCGCAAGCTCCATTTGTTCAGTGTAATCAACCGACTTGTAGCGAATGAAAAAATCAACGAAGGCTTTCGAACAATCAGCCGAACCGTCTGCGGCACGGGCTAGGCAAGTTACCTTCGCGCGCACCAGTGGACTTTCGAACGAATTCGATTTCGCATTTGAGGTTGGTCTTAAGACAAATTTACTATCGTCATCGTCGTGATGTCCGCTTAAGTTGAAATCACTTCGGCCAATTTCATTTTTGTTCTCGTCTAAGATTCGCACGGAACCTGACAAGGTTAGCTCGTTCGTCGATGGGTCATAGATAATTTTGGTTTTTTCCATTTTAGAACGACCCAAGATGATGTCACCATGGGGATTTGAAATCTTTTTTGGCGGGGCTTGATAAGTAACGCCGTTTTTAACAATGGGTCCATCGTTTGATTCATCACTCGTTGATATTAATTCTTCTTCAATGATGGGCGCAGCTTTCGTCGCGGCGGTCGCGGTCGGGCGCGGGTGGGTACGGCTTACCGGCTGGCACGAAAAGGCCACAAGCGCCATGGCGCTTAAGGCTAATCGGACCGTCGTTTGTTTGCGTGAAGTTGCCATCATTCCCTCAACAAGGAAATAAAGCAGGAACAATGCCGCGAAGCCCGAGGGCTAAGCCTTTAAGAGGGTTAAACTCCTGTCAAAGGAATGGTCAGATGACAGAAACCGTTTCAAAAGAAATCACGGCGCGGGTCACATTTTCTAAAAGCTGACTTGATAAGGCTTCAAAATGTTCGCTCTTATCCGTCAGCGCAACCGTTAGGGTTTGCTCGTTTTCTACTTCGTGGCGCAGTAGGTGACCCCGTTCGAAATCGGCTTCTAGCTGCAGCGCCACGGCTTCTCCGGAATCAACAAGCGTCACGTGGTTTCCGAAAACGCGCGCGATGGCGGTCTTTAACAACGGGTAATGCGTGCAACCTAACACGACGGTGTCGACGTCGGCGGCTTTTAGTTGTTGTAAATAGCGAAAGGCGATTAAGTTCGTGATGGGATCATCGACCCAGCCTTCTTCGGCCAGCGGCACGAAAAGGGGACAGGCCTGCGACAGCACTTCGATACCCGCATTCAGGGCTTGAATTTTTTGCGTGTAGCTTGCGGACTTAATTGTCGCGCGGGTTGCTAAAACCGCCACTTTATTATTATTCGTCGCCTTAACCGCAAGCTTCGCGCCCGGATCAATCACATTGTAAACGGGACGCTCGTCAAAACGGTCTTCGAAAATTTGCGAAGAGGCCGTGTTGCACGCAACAACTATGGCTTTCACATTTTGTAAAATTAGATATTTCATATTTTGAACTGAGTAATTCCGTACGGTTTCGGCCGATTTTGAACCATACGGAAGGCGGGCGGTATCGCCGAGGTAAATAAAATTTTCGTTCGGAAAAGCGCGTACGAGCTCGCGTAAGACGGTGATCCCGCCAATTCCCGAATCGAAAACGCCGATCGGCCTTTTATCGAACGCCATGCGCTCGAGATTCTGAAATACCGTTTGCCGACATCTCCATGAATTGCGCTTTTAATTTTATTTCTTCAACGGTCGTGGCATTCACGTAACTCATTCCGCTACGCACGCCGCCGGTTAATTCAAGAATAACATCTTCAACACGGCCCTTGACGGTGACGTAGGTTGATTCACCTTCCGGCGCCATTCCGGCCGGCATGTCTCCACGCCACGAGATCTGCGCTTTTTTCGAAGCCATTCCGCGGTACTGCTTTTTACCATTCACGATGTCGCCCGGAGTTTCAATCGTTCCCGAAAGCATGCTTCCAAGCATGATGGTGCTGGCTCCCGCGGCGAAGGCCTTCACCATGTCTCCACTTGTTCGAATGCCCCCATCGGCAATGACCGGTACCCCGAACGGGGCCGCAGCCTCAGCGCACAGGGCAATCGCGGTTAACTGCGGAACTCCGCAGCCCGTAATGATACGGGTCGTGCACATCGAGCCGGGACCAATTCCCACCTTGATCGCGTCGGCACCCGCTTCAATCAAATCAATGGCCGCATCGGGCATCGCTAAATTTCCAACGATGACTTCTAAATTAGAAAATTTATCTTTAAGCCATTTTAATGTTTCCATCATGTGCACCGAGTGGCCGTGCGCGATGTCGATCGTCATCAAATTCACTCCGGCCTTCACGAGTGCTTCGGCGCGTTCCTTGTAATCGCCATTCACGCCGATGCTGGCAGAAATGATTAAGGCTCCGGCCTCTTTTACGGCCCGCACTTTTTCAACTTGGGCGTCGGTGTTCATAAAACGGTGAATGATGCCTAGGCCGCCCATCTGGTGCATCGCGATCGCCATTCTAGATTCAGTCACCGTATCCATATTCGCCGAGATGATAGGGGTTTCTAAGAATTTCGTTTTCGTTAATTGCGATCGCAAAGACGGATCTTTGCGCGATCTAACTTCAGATTTCGACGGGATGATTAGCACATCGTCAAAAGTTAAACCGTGATCGCGATCTTTAATATTTTTCCAGTTAAACAGTAACGCCATGAATGACCTCTTCCGAATCTGATTCCGCTTCGTTTAAATATTTAATAAATAACTTTAAGATCAAAAAATGAAAGGCAAAAACTAAGACCGTCTCTAACAGAACCGCAAAAATAGCTGACACCGGATGAAACTGAAATAACTTATACTCATCTAAGGTTGACGATAAAATTAACGGAATCAAAAGGTAAAATAAAGTTAACCACAAGTTTAATCGCCACCAAAATTTTTTCGATAAGATTTCCGAATACTCTAAAGCATCAACTTCTCCACGCGCGTACTTTTTCGAAAAAAGCACCACGAAAGGCGCCATCAAATAATACGTGTATTTAATCAGACCCGGTAAGATGAACACGAAACACCACAGAAACGTTTTTCCCCAGGCGCGAAAAGTTTCGATCAGGGACAGCTCAAATTTTTGCGACAGCATCTGGCGCTTTGAAGTAAAGGCGTTCGACAATGTATACGAACACAGCATCGAAATCAGCAGCGGAAAAAACATCGAACTTCCCAAAGACCCCAGGCCCCACACCCAAATCATGTTCGATAAACCCGAAGGCGATTTGATGACCATCTCGATTTGCTTATTTAACGCCTGATCCGCGAAGGTCGCCACCAGTACAGCTAAAAATATAAGCACAAAGCCTGAAGAATAGATCTTTTTGAAATCAATTTGGGTGGTTGAATCGGTGTTCGGCACAGTGAAAAAGCATTCAATGAGATCACTTGAGAGTCAATCGAAAGGACCCCGCGTACTAAAGATTTACCATTAAAATTCGTGACAAGTTTTAATGGCGCAGTTAATTTGGTGATTCGTTTTTTTCACATCAGTGCCCTGGTGGCGAAATTGGTAGACGCACAGGACTTAAAATCCTGAGCTTCCAGGAATGGGGCGTGCCGGTTCAAGTCCGGCCCAGGGCACCAAATGATTTGAGAAAACAAAGACTTACGGTTCTCCGGTTCTCCGGTTCTCCGGTTCTCCGGTTCTCCGGCTCTCCTCACTCGATGGTGGAAGTGTGGTTCTTCTCCAAAGGTAGGGGCAGTCAGTGTTTCTGCTAGCCGCAATAGGCTT
>CAXSEH010000046.1:0-18405 GCA_964236345.1 uncultured Bdellovibrionales bacterium | reverse complement strand
CCGCCACCCGAAACGATAATTTTTTTAATAACGATCGTCTGTTTTTTCTGAGCCACTGTTACTCCGTTACGGTTACTCCGTTTACATCAATCTAAATCAGTCGTTGATTTAGGCCGCTTTTTTAATATCTTTAGTTGCTTTATCTAATTCGTCGAAGCTTGGTCGCTCTTCGGGCATCACCGTTCGTCGTGCGTATTCGACGCAAACAAGTGGAGGAGCCCCTCTTTGTAAAGCCACCATGGCCGCCTTAATTGCTTCTAAGTAACGGCCTTCAGCCGCAATATCATTCCCAATTTTAACGGCGGTCGGACCAATCAGTCCGTAAGCGCCGAAAATACCAAGCATTGTTCCCACGAGGGCGCCGGCAACCATGGTACCGATTGTTTCAACACCCGCCGTAATGTAGGCCATGGTATGAACGATACCCAAAACGGCCGCAACGATTCCCAAACCCGGAAAGCCATCCGCCGCCATTTGAACCGCATGCTGAGCCAAATGCTCTTCCGCGTGAATCGCTTTCATATCGGCATCCATTAAATCGTCTACGTCATAGGGACTTAGATCCGTCGACAAAGTCATCTTCATCGTGTCGCAAATAAAATGAACGGCATGATGATTTTTTAATACTGACGGATACGCTTTGAAAATGTCACTCTGCTCAGGATTTTCAATATGTTTCTCGACTCCTTGCGGACCTTCTTTACGAAATGTTTGAAATATTTGAAACAGCATTTGTAATAGATCCAGGTAGTCTTTTTTCTGCGGGCCTTTCGCGGTCATGGCATGAAGGCTTAACTTAAACCCCGCCTTAATAACCTTCATCGGATTTCCAATGATGTAAGCGCCCAAAGCCGCACCGGCGATAATCATCAATTCCAGCGGAGCCGCCTTTAAGATGACCGACATATGTCCGCCCTGCATAAGGAAAGCACCAAACACCATTACGAAAACGACGATTATACCTACAAATCCCATTTTGACCTCTTCATCATTCTGTTGATCGGTCTAAACCTAAAAAGTATTAACAGGGCTTGGTTGAAACTGGAATAAAGTCTGGGCGCTACCACCTTTTCTTACCCGGCGGGCCTTCGGCCGAGGGGTAAGAAAAGGTGGTAGCGCCCAGTATTGGTTACAGGTAAGAATTTTTTGGAACTATTTGTAGATGTTTCGCTTTGGGGCACTTGCCTATTCGTATAGAAATTCGCTGAATTTTTTTACTACTAGGTCTGGGTTTTCTACGTTGCCGCAATGGCCGCAGCCTGGCAGCGTTTCGAAGCGGCCATTTGGAAATAAGCCTGCCAATTTTTCAGAGGCTTCTTTTGGTAAAAGAACATGTTGGTCGCCGTGAACAACCATCACGGAATTTTTCACCGACTTCAATGAATCACGCACATCTAAACCGTCTAGGGCTTGCAAAACCAAATGCCCCACCGCCTTGACGGACTTAAACGCGTCTTCAACGATGATTTCTTTAAAAAAAGACGACTCGGGATTGTTATTTAAAATAGTTGAACCAATCACGACGCCGGTTAAATTTTTATCCACTTTCATGGCATCGAACGCTTGAATCATGGCCGAGTCAAACTTCACGCCTTCTGCGCCCACGGGATCTAGTAAGAAGGCTTTGTTAAATAATTCAGGAGCTTCGGCCAACATCATCGCGGCGATTAAACCACCGGTCGAGTGCCCGACCAAATTGATAGGAGCTAAATCCATCGACCGAACCATTTGAACAAAGTCGTTCGCGAAGTTTTTCATCGTGACTTCATCGTCTGACTGCGGAATCGAACTGCCACCGCATCCGCGAAATTCAGCACAGATGCCACTGCCTTTCAAATCTTTCGGACCGTTCGCGGCCTGCCGTTTTTTTAAAGCCTCAACCGTTGGCATCCACCATCGGTTTGAAGCTAAATTGCCGTGAAGAAAAAGGGTCGTGGTCGGAACTAAATTGGGAAATAAATCGTAATTAATTTCAACGTTCTGTTTTGTTTTGAACAAAGACATAGGGCTCCTAAGAATTATTTTTTTCGAGAAACAATCCGATCAACGATTTCTGCAGACATTTTCGGCTGAGCTTCTGGCATCTTGTGTTCTGAATTTTTAACGTAGATTTTTTCAACTCGAGACTCTTCCGGAAGAGTGAGCCAAAAGTCTTCAAGAACCTGCTGCGGAATGTATTGATCTTTTTCGGCGATAACAAGGTAAGCCGAATTCTTAGGAAACGTCGTCACTTCGTCCGACACGGTTAATTTGCGTATCCCCTGAGTCATGCGGAAAACGGCTTCTAGCTTATAAGGGTTTTCTAACACGATGGGCTCCGCCGATGGGTAAGTCGTGTAACAAATTTGTTTCAAAAAATAATCATAGATCGCATCGTCAGAATATTGATTGTAAGGAAATTGAATGCGGGTCAACGCAACTTGTCCTTTGATCCAAATATCTTGTTGTTGCAACGCCTGAGTAAATGGCGCGAACATCACAACATTTTGAATTTTGGTTGGGTACTTGGCCGCGAAGACGGCCGCCATCCCGCCGCCATAAGATAAACCAACCACGTTATACGGCGGTGGCATCTGCAAAGTATTTAGTAATCGATGTAAATCTAAGACTTGCTCGGTATAAGGAATGGCCGAATCCGGCAATTTGTACTTCAAAAGAGTTTTCCCCATTCCGTACATGTCATACCGGAGAACGCCTAGGCCTTTTTCTTTTAAAGTCACGACCATCTTATCCCATTGAACCGTACTGTAAGTTAAACCGTTCAAAAGAATGACCGTAGGACGCCCCGCTTTCGGCGCTAAGTAATCGACGTAAAGTTCTTTCGTATCAATATTTACGAAACCTTTGAAGTTGGTGTTCAAGTCAAACGCCGCGGCGTTCATCGCAAAACCCATTACTAAAATAACAAAAAATTTATTCAACATTTTAAACCCCTCGATTTATTTAAAAAAAATTAGATTACCAATCCGCCATCAACGCTTAACACGGCGCCATTGATGTAACCGGCTTGTTCGGACGCTAAGAAAAGAACGGCATTTGCAATATCAGAGGTCGAACCTAGTCGGGCTGCCGGAACCTTTGCCGCCATGGCATCCAAAGTTTCTTTCGGCATCGCTTGGGTCATCGCCGTTGATATAAATCCCGGAGCAATCGCGTTGACCGTAAAACCTTTACGTCCCAACTCTTTGCCTAAGGTTTTTGTCATACCGATAACGCCCGCCTTCGCTGCGGCGTAATTAGTTTGCCCAAAATTTCCGTAAAGTCCGACAACGCTTGAAATGTTGATGATGCGTTTATTTTGCGAAGCGGAGTTAAATTTCTCGGTTAACGTTTTGGTCACATTAAATAATCCGGTCAGGTTGGTGTTGATGACCGCGTTCCAATCTTCGAAAGTCATTTTTCCAAAAGACTTATCACGCGTGATACCCGCATTATTCACCAAAACATCGCAGGCCCATGGAAGCGACTGCACCGCCTTTTCGCATGAATCTTTTTGCGTAATATCAACTTGCGAAAAGAAAACTTGGTCCTTAAAAGACGACAGTTCTTTCTTAGCCGCGTCTAAGGCCTGTTCCGAGTAATCCCAGATCGCCACATTTCCGCCCGCTTGCAAAAACGATAAGGCAATTTGAAATCCGATGCCTTGCGCACCGCCCGTGACGACGGCTGATTTGTTTTTAAATGAAAACTGTAAATTCGACATGATTTCTCCTCTGAATGGACCACTGAATGCTCACCTGTTCTGCGTTTCATTGGAGTAGGGGTCAAACAGTTTGCCCATCAACGCAAGGCATTACCGCATTTCTATTTGAAGGTAAAAAGTGTATGAGGTGAGATTCATTCTATTCGAAAAGGGGCCTGTTTTGAACATTCAAAGAAATGCGACTATCGTTGGCACGGGCTTTTACGCTCCCGAAAAAGTGGTTCCGAATAAATTTTTCGACGACATGTACAAAAAAGATATCGGTAGTTTCTTAGAGTCTTCACGTAACATCAAAGAACGTCGATGGAAAGCCCCCGAGCAAAAAACCAGCGATCTTATTTTACCGGCTGCCGAAAAAGCTTTGAAAGCCGCCGGCCTTAAAGCCACTGACCTTGATTTGATTATCGTTGCGACCGATACGCCTGACTATTTATCACCGTCTACCGCTTCCGTGATCCAATTCAAGTTGGGAGCCACAAAAGCGGGAACGTTCGACGTTAATTCGGCCTGCGCCGGTTTCGTTACGGCCTGTGATATGGCTAGCAAATACATCAAGGCCGATCCACAGTATAAAAATATATTGGTGATTGGGGCCTATGCCATGAGCCCTTATTTAAATTTCGACGATTATAAAATCGCGTCCCTTTTTGCGGACGGTGCAGGTGCCGTTGTCATTCAGGCTACCGAAAATCTAGAACAAGGTTTTCTTTCTAGCACGATGTACACCGACGGTCAGTATCACGATTACATGGGAATTTATGCAGGTGGATCTGCCATGCCTTTATCGGCGGAAGTTCTGGCTAACAAACAACACTTATTGGCGTTTCCCAAACGCATTCCGCCCGAAACGAATGGTCTTCATTGGCCCCGCCTAACCAAACAAGTCCTTGAACCGCTGAACGCAACCCCGGGCGATGTAAAGCAATTTTTTATTACGCAATTTAACGTGCAAAGTATCTACGAAACGATGGACCGCCTTGAGGTTCCCCGCGACCGCGCCCATTTAATTATGGATCGCTTCGGTTATACCGGAAGTGCTTCCATTGGGATGGCACTAGCGGATGCCGTTGATCAGAAAAAATTGAAGAAAAATGATTTGGTCGTCATGTTAGGATCCGGCGGCGGCATGAGCATGGTGGCCGTTGCACTACGATGGAGCTACGATACGTAATGACTTCTGAAACATCCCCACCTTACGAACTAGATTGGCTAAAAAAATGGAATCTATATTCTCCAAATAATTTAGCTTTGACCGACGGGGATACTGGTGAATCGCTGACGTATTCAAAACTTTACGAACTTTCAAAAGCCGGAGCCGCCGTCTTAAAAAATAAATTCGGAATAAAAAAGGGCGACCGGGTCATTCACTTTTCAACAAATGAGATCAGCAGTTTTACCCTATTTTTTTCTCTCTCGCGTTTAGGCGCAACGTTAGTTCCCATCAACTACCGCCTGACGCCCCGAGAATTATGTTACGTGATTACCAACGCAGAACCTACCTTGATCGTATATGAAAATAGTTTTAGCGGCTTACTCACCGAAATTAAAAACGAAATCAATGTGCCGGAAGACAAATGGCTGCCTCTCACTGGTGAAAACAGCTTTTCGGTTTTAGCGGCCAATGAAACCCACGCCGAAGAAACTTTTTCTTCCGAGGCATTAACCACCGCTTTACTTATTTACACATCTGGCACAACCGGATTTCCAAAAGGTGCGATGATTTCTCATCAAACTTTGTTTTGGAATTCGCTGAATACCACTTTGCGCTTAAACATTTGTGAAACCGACGCGGCCGTTATTTTCTTACCGTTGTTTCACACCGGAGGCTGGAATGTGTTATCAACACCATTTCTTCACCGTGGAGCCCATGTCATTTTAACTAAAAAATTCGAAGCGGACCAGGTGCTAGCGCTTTCGGAAAAGTATAAGACATCGCTTTTGTTTGGCGTACCTACGACGATGGGCATGATGGCGCGTTCTGAAAAATTCCAAAGTACAAATTTAACCACGTTACGCTACGCGATCGTCGGTGGAGAACCGATGCCACTTGAACATATCAAGGTTTGGCAAAATAAAAATATCCCAATCCGCCAAGGTTATGGACTTACCGAATTTGGACCCAACGTTTTTTCTTTAAATGAAACCGACTCGGTTCGTAAAATGGGCTCGATTGGATTTCCGAATTTTTACGTCGATGTGAAAGTGGTCGACGAGGAAAATAAGACCCTTTCGCATGATCAAGTTGGCGAACTTTGGCTTAAGGGACCGATGGCTATGACTGGCTACTGGAAAAATCCTAAAGCTACCGAAGAAACATTTCACGATGGCTGGCTTAAAACAGGAGATCTAGTTTACTTCGATAAGGAAAATTATTTTTACGTCGTGGGTCGAAAAAAAGATATGTACAAATCAGGCGGCGAAAACGTTTATCCCGCGGAACTTGAACAAGTGATTCAGCAATTGCCTTGGGTGCGCGAGTCTGCCGTGATCGGCGTTAAAGATGAACAATGGGGTGAAGTCGGACACGCATTCGTTTCGGTTAAAAGTGAACACTTTGATGAAAACGAACTTCGTGAACATTGTCTCAAGAATTTAGCTAAGTTTAAAAATCCGAAGTTCTTTACATGTCTTCCCGACCTACCGAAGGGCGAGTCAGGCAAGATCTTGAAGCGTAAACTTGTCGAGTTCGTTTAGAATAATTTGAAAAAGCGGTCATTTGCTGTCCAGAAATAAGACACTTTCGGTAAATAACATATCAGTTCCTTTGCTCCGCCTGCGGACTTTTGTTAAACTTTAAGAATGGTACGACATCTTGGATTTCTGTTTATTTTTATTTTATCGTCAAACTTCGGCTTTGCCGCCGGTGAAACGGTTGATGTCACTTCGGTGTCTGAAGCGCGTGAATTAAAAGCCAACGAACAGCAAGAGGTTTCCGTACAGCTAGTTTTGCCTCAGGGCTTTCATGCGTATCAAGATCAATTTAAAATTTTGAATTTAAAACCCGAAATGTTTAAGGCCGGACAAATCCGGGTTAAACCTGAAATTGAATTTTTCGATAAATTCACTCAGAAAAATCGTAAAGGTTTTGTTAATTCCGGAACGGTGTCCTTAATCCTTGAAGCATCCGATACGGTTCCGACCAATTTAAAGGAAATAAGTTTTGATCTTCGTTACCAGATTTGTAGCGAGTCGGTTTGTTTCCTACCAAAATCTTTACCTATTTTGGTCAAGGTAAATCCGGCACTCAATCATAAAGCGGCGGGCCCCACTTTATCCGAGAAATTTCAAAGTTCGCTCGAGACGAATTTGCTTTTGGCATTTCTGTTCGTTTTTCTTGCCGGTGTGCTGACCAGCTTCACGCCATGTATTTTTCCGATGCTTCCGATTACGATTTCAATTCTAGGATATCACGCGAACAAAGGAAATCGCTGGCACAATATCGCCCGCGCCGTCTGTTACGTTCTTGGCATCGCGATGACTTATTCGTTACTTGGAGTCGTCGCGGCATTAACGGGGCAGTTATTTGGTTCGGCGTTAACAAATAAATATCTGCTATCGGCGTTGTGTTTGCTATTCGTTTTTATGGCACTGGGCATGTGGGACGTATTCGAAGTTCAAGTCCCCGCCTTTATCCGCAATCGCTTTGCCACGGCCAAGGGAAGCGGGTTCGGTGGCGCTTTTGTAATGGGCCTTGTGGCCGGAATTGTGGCGAGTCCGTGCGTCGGGCCGGTGTTGGTGTCCATTTTAAGTTTTGTTTCGACAACCCGAAACGTGTTTTTAGGTTTTGGTTTGTTGTTTACTTTTGCGATCGGTCTGGGACTTATCTTCATCGTGATCGGCGCTTTTAGCCACGCGCTAAACTTGCTTCCTAAATCGGGCACCTGGATGAACATTATTAAATTTATTTTAGGTGCCGGCATGTGGATTGCGGCACTTTATTACTTACAGTTTTTAGCTCCGCACCGTTGGTGGATCGCGGTCGTTGCGGTTAGTTTTTTGGCTTTATCCGTATGGAAAGGTGCTTTTAATTTCCGTAAGAAGAACTACGTTATGCAAAGTTTTCTGCTAGCCCTTTTCGTATTTTCAACCACGGTTGTTCTACTTAGTTTTGCAAAGCCTGAATATCTAAGTCCCGCTTTTTCCGAAGTCGAAAAGCAAGCTGCATCGACCAACTGGGTGGCCTATTCTGACGAGGCCCTGAAGGCTGCAGTGACAGAGGGTAAGCCCGTCTTACTGGATTTCTACGCCGACTGGTGCGGCGCCTGTCACGAACTCGAAGAAAAAACTTACACAAACCCCGAATGCTTAGAGCTATCAAAACAGTTCAAGTTGATTAAGTTCGACGCCACTGACGATACTCCCGAGAACCAGAAGATTCTGAAAAAATATGGGGTCCAAGGCTTGCCAACGGTCATGTTTATCAATAGAAAAGGAGACCTTCTAAAAAAATTAACCTTCACTCAATTTATCGAGTGGGGTGATCTGAAGCCTATCATGCAGGAGTCTCTTAAATGACGGTCGAAAAATTAGTACGTTTAAACAAATTATTAGCGGAACGCGGGCTAGCTTCGCGACGTGGCGCCGACAAAATGATCGAAGAAGGACAAGTCGTCGTTAACGGTAAAAAAGTTTACGAGTTAGGTATCAAAGTTAATCCAAATAAAGACAAAGTGGTCGTCGATGGCAAGCCGCTAAAAAGTAAGGGCGGAAACCTTTATATCATGTTCAACAAGCCAAAAAATGTGATCACTTCAATGACCGATCCGTTAGAGCGACCGACCGTCGCTGATTTTATGGAAGAAATACCAACGCGCGTATTTCCGATTGGCCGCCTAGACTGGGAAAGCGAAGGCTTGCTGTTATTAACCAATGACGGTGACTACGCCCAAAAAGTGATGCACCCGAAAACGGAAGTAACCAAAACTTACCACGCGAAATTAGACGGCCAACCGCAGCCTTACCAAATTAAAAAATTATTAACGGGCGTTTCGATTCCTGGCGGACGCGTTCGCGCAAAGCACGTTGAGAAGCTAAAGGCCATCAAAGCCAAAGGCTCTAAAACTTCTGATAAAAATGACTGGTACAAAATCATCATCACCGAAGGAAAAAACCATCAAGTTCGTGAGATGTTTAAAAAAATCGGTTTCGACGTGATCAAGCTTCATCGAGTAGCTATCGGTAAACTTCGTATCGGGCAGCTCGATCGCGGCCAGTACGTCTTTTTAAACGAAGCCGCAGCGGAACGCGTGTTCATGGCGGATCTGCCAGAGGAAGCTACAGGACGTCGCGATTACCGACCGAAGTCGACTAAAAAAGTAACCACTCCCGTCACTAAAAAAACTTTTAATAAAAAACTGGCGTAATAACTAGACCTAAGGTGATCAAGGCTTTTTTCGTTAATTCCGATAGGAATAATATGAAAAAGAATTCCTTGATCCTTTTTTGCGTCTTAACCTTGCTATGTCTTAACGTTTTTTCGGCCGATATCAACGTGGTCGATGTTCGTCGTAACATCACGTTGTCAGATGAAGATCCGGTCTACAAAGATTTCTATATCAATGCCGGTGAAGGGTCGGGGCTGAAAAAGAATTTAGTCGTCGCGGTCAAACGTAAAGTCTTCGTCAAAGATTCAAATGCAAAATCGGTCGGTGAATTTGAAACGACCATTGGCCAACTACGTATCCTTCAAGTTGAGGGTAGAGTCTCGATCGCTCGCGAGTATAAACTTTTTTCAAGAGATGAAGAAGCCATGGTTGAACAAGTCGGTTTGATGACCGGCGATCGCATTGACCTAGCAGGATCCTTTATCGACTCGGCAAAGCCCGCCCCACGAAAAAAAGTTGCCGAACTGGAAAGTGAACCGGCCACACGTTTACCGGCCGAAGCTAAGGCTCCCGCGAATCCAACAACCCCGGCAAAGCCCGTCCCCGTTCCACCAGAAATATAATGCAAGGCCTAGCCTTTTCTGGCATATCTTTGAAGGTATGAACCCAACCTATTTTCGCGTCCGACTTTCTTTCGTCAATCGCACGCAAGAGCAAGAAATTACAAGCTTCTGTTTCGATCACGCCGCGTTGGGTTTGAGTGAAGTCTTAAGTTTTTCTCAGCCCGATCTGACTTATGATCCTTCGCTCATCACACGTCGTTTTTTAGAACTTGATGTTTTTTTTGATAAGAAACCCGAAGCGACGTTCTTTAAGGAATTAACCGAAAGCTTTCCGACGATTAAACAGACCATTAACGAAGAAGAATCTAAAGATTGGCTCGAAGAGTGGAAAAAAGGATTCGTCCCCTTTAAACTGGTGGGAAATACGTGGGTCGTTCCGTCGTGGATGGAAAAACCCGAAGAAGCCGTTAACGAAGTGAAAATTGATCCCGGAATGGCCTTCGGTACGGGCACTCACGCGACCACAAAGATGGCTTCTTACTTTATTCATAAACTGTCGCAAGACCATGCGGATCAGGTTGCTAATTGGTCGATGCTTGACGTCGGAACGGGAACGGCCATCCTTGCGGTTCTTGCCGAAAAATTAAAATACGGAATGATTACCGGGGTCGAGATCGACGTCGAAGCGCGCCGCAAAGCCCGAGAAAATTGCGAACTGAACAAAACGCAAAATATTGAAATTACCGAGTTGCAGTTGGATGAAATCCGCGGCCAGTATGAAATCGTGGTGGCTAATATCATCGACGGTGTTTTGATTCGTTTGCAAAAAGATTTACTACGCGTTTTAAAATCGGAAGGTCACTTATTTTTAACCGGGATTCTTCAAGAACGGGATAATATGTTTTTCGAAAAGTTTATCGAGCACAATCCACTTAAAGTCATCAAGCGCATTCAAAAAGATGAATGGGTTGGTTACTGGGTTCAAAAAACGATTTAACGGGAGCTTTTCAAGTGCGTCGCTACTGGATCGATAAATCCCAAATCCAAGATTCCCAAGTCGTATTCAAAGACGAATTGTTTCATCATATTTTTGATGTCTGCCGCCAAGAAGTCGGACATAAGTTCGAAGTCATCACCGAAGATTCGAAGGCGTACTTAGTTGAGGTCACCTCAAAAGAAAAAAAGCTGGCCCGCGCAAAAATTCTAGAAGATCGTGAAATTAAGCCCTTACCAAAACCTCATATTCACTTAACCCTATCGATTCCGCGTTACGCCGTAATGGATTCGGTGATCGAGCGGGCCGTCGAGATGGGAGTCAGTTCGATCGTGCCTTTTTTTTCTGATTTTAGTTTCATTCGTAAAATCAGTAACCTACCTGAAGGCAAAAAAGATCGTTGGGATAAAATTGTTATTTCGGCCTCGCAACAATCTGGACGTGGAGAACTCATGCGCGTCCTTCCGCCCGTTGCGTGGGAACAAATGCTACAATATATTAACCCGTCTGATGAAAACTGGTGTCTTTTTGCGTATGAGGGCGCATCCGTTTTAAGCGTTCAAGACCTTATACAGACTAAAAAGAAAGTGGCGGCAGAAAACCAGAGCTTAACGCAGACGAAGCACCCCGAGAATTTGTGGATCATCGTGGGCTCAGAAGGCGGATTTTCCTCGCAAGAGGTTGCTCATATGCAGCAACTAGGCCTTCATCCAGTGACCCTTGGAGCCCAAATTTTACGTGTTGAAACGGCTTGCCTGACCTTGGTCTCCGTCCTAAAGTATGAGTTCGGCCTACTCAAGTAGGTTATGGATTTCGATTTTCTAGAGGGGTAATTTATGGCTGATTTAACACGCCCAAATAATAGTTCACAAAACGACCCATTCGAAGAGTTTGAATTTCGTCCGATCAATTCGGGCTTGGGCTTTCATGGGAAACAAAAATCAAGTAGTGCCACGACTTCGACTTCGCAATCGACGCCGATGCCAACGGCACCTTCGGCTAAAAAACAGCTGCAAAATTTAGCGACTCAATCTATGGATTTAGCCATCCCGCAAACAAAAACTTCGCCCGCGACAAAGGGTACTTTTAATTCTACACTGCCCCGTTCGGATTCGCGCATGGATCCGCGGTCGCAAATCCATATTCCAACGATTGAAGATGATTCTATTTCTAAAGCCCAAACTGCCGTGAATGATATTTTGAAAAGCTTAAATCAAAAACGGCAAATCGATTTCGTACAGGATACCGCCCAGCAGAAGCTCGTTTACAAAAAATCAATGCCCCAACTTTTTGCCGCAGTTCTAGATGGCATGTTGATCGTTTCCGCATTTTTGATGAGCTTAATCGTGATGCTATCTATCACTAAAGTTGATTTATTTTTAAACTTATCGCATCCGCAAACTTCCAGCATGATTTACGTCGCGACCGCGGCTTTATTTTTAGCGATCCATTTTATTTACATGGTCGTCAATCGTGCCTTTGCCGGCTTTACTCCCGGTGAATGGGCCTTTGACCAAATTTGCGGACGCGAAGAGCAGTCAGAAGAACTCAGTTACATCCCGAAACTTGTATTTCGAACCCTGTTGGTTGCGGCAACTGGTTTTGTGATTCTTCCTTTCTTTTCATTTCTTTTTAATAAAGATATTGCCGGTGAAATCACGGGACTTTCTTTGTTGCAAAAACCAAATGTCTAAACCGCTGCAAAAAGTTTTAGCCGGAGTCGGTTTAGACGAAACCTTAAACATTTACCGTACGCAAAATAAAAAAATTGTTTTTACGAATGGTTGTTTTGATCTGCTGCACGTGGGTCACGTACGGTATCTCGAGCAGGCCAAAGCTTTAGGAGATATTTTGATTGTCGGGATTAATTCCGATGCGTCAGTGAAGACGCTTAAAGGCCCCACCCGTCCCGTCCAAAACGAAAGCGACCGGGCCGAGATCTTGGCTTCGCTGAAGGCCGTTGACCACACGGTGATATTTTCAGAAGAAACTCCGCTGCTTTTAATTCAACAAGTAAGGCCCAACCTTTTGGTTAAAGGTGGCGATTGGAAACCTGATCAAATTGTTGGAAGTGATTTTGTTTTAGCCAATGGGGGCGAGGTAAAGTCTTTGCAGTTCATTCAAGGCCGCTCAACAACTTCGATTATTCAAAAATCGAAGTCGTAATTAATTCTGCGCGACGGTGTTCGTCGACTGAATGTAAGAAATAATTTGTTGGGCCAGTGGCGCTAATTCTTGATCCTGCGAAGCTCCCAAAGTATTCAATGCGGGGATTAATCCCGAGAATGTCGACATTGTCACCGACGGTGTAGCAGTTCCCGACTCACGACCGTTTCTTGGGTCAGCAAAGGCGGTAAAATCGCCCTTCGTTACTTTCTGTAAATTAACTCCCAGTAAATTCAAGGACTTTAATATTAACGTTTTATCTTTAGTCATTAAAGCTTGATTCAGATAGCCCACGTTTTGAGGTTGCAAGTAAGATAAGTAAGCTTGCTGAATGTAAGTCTTGTACGTTGCTCCTACTTCAGCTTCGACGTGAACCATTTGCGAAAAGCTAGCTAATGAAGGCGTCGACCTTAAAGCGTACAGACCGAGTCCTTTTAATTTATCATCGTTTTGATCAATTAGATCCTGCGCTAAGGCCTGAAATTCTGGGCTCGTTACTTCACCCTTACGGTAAGCGGCTACAAAAGAGTTCACCGTTTCCTGAGTCGGTTGGGCAAAAATCAACGCTCGCCATTCGGCAAATGTTTTTTTCTTCTTTTTCGCTTCAGTTTGTGCGGTCTCGGCTGGATTTTTAGATTGAGCGGGTTGAACCGCGGCCGCTGGGCCATCGGCGCGTGGCGCCTCGGCTTTATCAGCGGCTACGTCATTCGATTTACGTTGCGCTTCTTCAAGTTGAGCTCGCTTAGCTTGGCTTTCAGCAAAGGCACGCTGACGGGCTTGAGCCGCCGACTGGGCGGCTCGGGCCTGCGCGGCTCGGGCCTGCGCCTGAGTTTGCGCCAACGCTTGCTTCTTTGCCGCTTCGGTTTTTTTAAGATCTGCTTTTGGTGGAACTGAAGCTTTAGCTGATTTATTCTTTTGAGCTAATGGCGCGATTTCTTTTTTCGTCAAGCCTGCATAACTTAGTTCAACTTCACGACCGTTTAATGAGTACTCCGAATAACCTTCATCCGGTCTCGCCATCTGGTAATTGATTTGCGATCGAGTATCGATTTGCGACACTGAAGGGCCGGTGCGATAGCTGATATGAATAAAAATAGATGCGAAGATCAGAATTGCGCCCAGGGCTAGAAGGGCGATTAGCTTTTCATTTCTATTTAGATTTGTTTCCATAACTACCTCTTGGCTTATACAAAAGCATATATAAGACCAAAAGCCGCGCCTGAGGAGCATTCTACCTCTGTAGGCAGAGACAAAATGAGACGAAATCGAAAGTTAACATTTTTGGTCAGCCAGAGTGTAAAGTACTTGGACACTTACTAAGAAAACGTCTTATTTTGAGCTATTTTTTTTCGCTGGGACAATACCCTATTTTGGGGCCAACGATAGAGGGGAAATCACGACACGTATCGGGACGCAGATCATAGACGGTGCAAAGGCGCGTTTTCGCATCTAGAAAATAACAGTCGTCGTTTGATTTTTGCGTTAGCATAAAAAATTCGGTGCCTTCGCGGCAAGAGCTGATGAAGCCTTCTTTTTTTAATCTTTTTGCCGTCTTTTTAATAGAATTAAGAAATTCATCTTCGGTGGCAATATTCAATCGGACTAAATCGCTGGCCTTTACTTCAACGGGCATCGCGCAGCAATGTCCTTTACACGAAGTGCAGAAGTCGGATTGGTATTTCTTCCAAGTAGATGGTCGGTCTTTATCCGTTTTCAAGGCCGTCTTCACCATTCACGCTCTTTTTATTAAAAAGTCGAAAGGTCAAACGTTGAGATCCGGCATCTTCCTCAGCTTCAGACGATTCATCTAAAGTCGAATTTTTCAGTCGAAATCTTATTTTAGAGTCCTCGATTACAACACGGGGATCTAAGCTATGACCGTCTATGATAACCACATTACGCGAAGACTGCGCCGTGATCGTATTTGAATCCCAGATATAGGCGACGTAAAGAATCAAGCTGCCAAGCATTTGCGCCAGCACGAACGAAATAAGTAAAAGCACCGACAGGCTAACCAAAGGTTTTACTTTGTCCAACCGGGCCGCTTCAAGAATCTCGAACCGACTATCGATAGATAATTTCTGGGCCTGCGCTTTTGACAATGCTTCGTTTAGGCCCTTGTACTTTTGGAATTCAATTTCGGACTTACTTTTAAGTTCATCAAAAGTTTGACTGGCCACCGGAATCGTTTTCGCCATCGAAGTTACGCGACTAACGGAAGCTTGAATTTGCCGTAGGTTATCTTCGTGCATATGGTTTTCTAACTTCAACGCTTGAACCCGACCGCCGTTGCCGTAAAGCTGGCTTTCGCGTACGCCCTTTTTTCCTTGCGAAAGGTATTCAATCATTTTTTCATTTTCAGCAATTTTCATTTTCATTTCATTTTTGCGAACCATCAAATCCGATAAATACTCGCCCACTTTTTCTTTAGAGCTTAATGAAATCAAGTTTTCGGGCTTGTTCTGAAAGTCCGCAAGTCGCTTATTTAATTCTGAAACGTTCTTTTCGGCTTGCCCAAGTTGCTCTTGAATGAAGACTTCGATTTTTGCGACATCAGCCATCTCGCGCTGTTTTAAAATACCAAGGGTTGCCTTTAAGGCTTTATTTGTCAGGTAAATTGAAAGTTCGGGGCTTGGCGAAACGAACGATATTTTTAGTTCAAAATCCGATTCCAATTTAATTCGAGACCAAGAGTCTAAAACGGTTAAAATGGCTAATTTTTTTTCTTCGGTTACGTTTCCCGTCAGGAACATTTCTTTAAATTGAACCGACCCATTTTTTTCGGCAACGGTCAGACCTTTGTCGTCACTTTGGGCTTGAATCTCTGATAGAAGTTTTTCAAAAAAATCCGAGGTTTTTAGATATTCAGAATGTTTAACTAAAGGAGAATTACTCTTTTTACCGTCGTTGATCGATTTAGACATTCCAAAAAACTGGTTCGCAAAAGACTGCAGCGAGCTGTTTTGTGAATCGTTAACGATGATCGAAGCTTGCGCCACGAAAGGGATCTTATAAACGTAGATAGCCGTTGAACCGGCCGACAAGATAACAAATAAGAACACGAACAAAAGCCAATTATTAAAAAAGATCTGCGATATTTGCTTTAGTGATAGGTCTTGAGCAACGCTTTGCTCGGTGTGCGTGTATGAACTTGCACCAGATTGTTTTTCCATGAACGATTCCCCCAAGAATTAGAATTCGCTATTATTACAATACCTTACGAATAACCGTGAGTTTTTTCTGTCTGCGCAAAAAAAGTTGAATTAAATTCATCACACTATATAGATAGGCACCGAAAAACGTTAAGTCTCATTCTGGAACGTAAAGCCTAAACGGTCACTCACGGAAACCTATACACCTCAGATCCCTTGTAGACAGTGACCGGCGGCATCGGGCTTGCTGAATAGGTCTAATGAGGTGTTATATGAAACGAAAATTGTTAATTCCGATAATTCTTACACAGGCTTTGTTCGCTTATGCCCAGCCCGTTACGACGACTGCTGAAACCAGCACGGTAGGTCGTATCAAAGCTAAATATGATGAATGGAATAACAAGCTTATGGCGTTATGTCCCGACGATAAGCCGGTCGACATCGAAAACGTACAAGCCAGTTCAAACAAAATTTGGAAAGAAATTGTTAACCAATTAAATACGGCTAGAATTAGTACAACGACGGATCAAAAAATTAATTTGTCAGATCGAAGTTCTTTCAATTTCGGCAAAACATCGGGCTCTGAAACGTCAATCGGTGGTAAATTTAGCGGAATCGATAAATGGAAAATCGACTTCAATGCCTTATTATTCGAGCAAAGTTTTATTGATTTCGGCATAAGCGGCAATCGGGAAATTACTTTCATCCAGCAATTCCCTAGTCGTTGCAAATCACTAATCAGAACTGCTTACGACCCGATTACAAAGTTACCTTTAAGTGCCGAGCATGTTTTGAACGAATTAAAGCCAGGCGACTTTGTAGCTTACTCGTCTCCGCTTACTTTGGGTCTTGGGAAAAGTTTGGATCGTTTTGTAAAGAGCTCTGATTCGATGAAAACTTTGGGTAACGTATCGTTTTACGCATCGGGTGAATTTAATATTCACGTTTATCGCATGGAAGACAATCACGTTCGGGTCCGATTTTTTGCCGCAAAATCAAAGGGTATGGAACTAAGCCCAGGCTTCAAGTTAATGGTGCTTGATGGGCTACTGGGTTTAAGGCTATTTGAGTTAAATGCCGGATTTTCTAATTCAGATATATTTTCTGCTGACTACGTTTTCAACTTAAACAAGTTGGAATCCCGTATCATGTACGACAAGTTAATGGGCAAAAAACTTTCGTTGAAGAAGCTCAATATCGAAGGCGTTAACAATCCTTTTGAAAAAGACAATACAGTTAAGAATCATTTGTACGCTGACCTAGGAGAAATTCAGAATGCGGCCTTGCAGGACATTTCATTACCACTTAATGACCGACGAGTTATTCGCCTTTCACAGGCAGATACAAATACCAAGGCAAACCGTTTTGGGCTGGGAATGAATCTTAAAGTTGCCCGGGCTTCGGTGCGTACAACTTATTCTAACAGTAACGTTTCCTCAATTAGCGTAGACAACGAAAATCGAAATTATATTGTTAAAGCAATTACGCGCGAAAGACAATTTGGAGCTTTTTCGATTTGGGGACAACACGATTCGCACAATACCGCCTTGGTGGTTGAAACCGATGCGAACTACAGCCCGAGAGTTTCTGCGGGACTGCAAACCATCCGAGTCAAAGAAGAAATAAGTTTTAGCAAAAATGAAATTAAAAGCTTGGCTGAAAAGCTTAAGAATACTTTACCAGAAAAAATATCTAAACTTTTAGACTTTTCTTTTGTGTCAAACTTGTCTGAGACCATTGCCAATGCCCGCATCGAACAATCGATCTATTTGGACTCGCAGAAATTAGAAAACGCGAAATCGATCACCTACCAAAAAGTAGCGGCTGAACTGAAAAAATTGATTCGAAATTCAGGTTCTATATCGTCAATTCCGATGAACGTAGATATGCGCGTTTCTTCAAGCGAAATGGATCAACGTGGAAAAGATAAAATTGCGGCTGAAAGTAAACTTCTTGAACACAAAGATATCGAAGCCGGCAAACTTTATGAAAGTGCATTCAGTTACGAGATAGGTTACATACCGACGTATTTAGTTACATTATTTGGTGAAGGCGCCATCGCCGATAAACTTAAGGCTTACGACTCACTTCAGGAAATTACACTTTTTAACGAATTAGGATCATCCCTAGTACTAAATCTGATTGCGGCCGAAGATGAAGCGGGCACCCTAAAACTAGAAGACGTCATGACTTATCGTTTAGCCATAACGGGTCGTGGCATCGAGCCGAAAATTACCGAATTTCCGGTGGATCGTACGGGGATCGATAGTCAAAGTTTGAAAAATAGCGAAATTTTTCAACGTATCTTAAATGATAATAACTTCTTAACAGATCGCAGTTTTAACTTACGTTATTACATGAACGAAAAAGGTGATTCACTGACGCTTCAGCAAGTTGTTGAGCGTGCAAAAGAAAGGTAATTATACCAACCTGAGCATTTCGGATGTCTCACTTTGAGACGAAACCGCCCCACCAAAGGGCGGTTTTTTATTTTAAAAAGTTC